>NZ_JBJGYS010000044.1:0-32154 GCF_054050115.1 Geodermatophilus sp. SYSU D00708
GGGGCGGCCCCGGCGGGGGCGGGGCGGGGGGGGGGGGCGCCCGCCCCCCCCCGCGGGGGGGGGGGGGGGGGGGGGGGGGGGCCGCCCCCCCCCCCCCCCCCCCTCCGCTCAGGCGAAGGCGGGCATGACCTCGTCGTGCAGCAGCCGCAGCTGCTCCTCCACGCTGGCCACGCCGGGCAGCTCGCGACCCGTGAACGCCTTCACCAGCGAGGCGTCGGTGATGGCCGCGATGAGGTGGTTGACCCCGGCCGGCTCGATCGCCTTGATCTTCGCGGTCACCTCCTCCGGCGTGCCGGAGAACGACAGCTTGTCCGCGATCTCCGGGGTGGTCAGCTCGATGCCCCGCGCCAGGTCGCCGCCGGCGATCGCGTCGATGATCGGCTTGAGGTCGGCCGGGTCCACGCCGTTGCGCTCGAGCTGCTCGGCCGGCATCGACGAGGCGTAGATCCCGACCATGCTGCGGGCGGCGTCCTTCGCGGCCGCGGAGTCGCGCCCGACCGAGACGACCACCCACGCGCCGAAGTCGAGCGTGGTCCAGTCCTTGCCCGCCTTCTCCGCGCCGGCCCGCAGGTGCTGGGCCGCGTAGTCGTAGGCCTCCCGGGTGTAGCTCAGGGCGTGGTGGCAGCCGTCGGAGTGCTCCGCCGCGGCGACGAACGAGCGCGGACCCCGCATCGCGCCCATCTTCACCGGCACCCGGTCCTGCACCGGCCGGGCGAAGGTGAACAACCCGTCGTAGCGGAAGAACTCGCCGTCGAAGGTGATCGCGCCCTCGTCGAGCAGCGTGCGGACGACGTGCACGCCCTCGACCACCCGCGACAGCGGCTTGGTCTGCGACCAGTCGATCTTGTACTCGGCGAGCAGGCCGAAGTTGCCGCTGCCGAGGACCACCTCGGCCCGGCCCCCGGTCAGCTCGTCGAGCGTCGCGGCGGCCTGCGCGATGAGCGAGGGCTCCCGCAGGACGACCCCCGACAGGCTCGGGCCCATGCGGATCCGCGACGTCTGCTGGGACGCGGCCGCGAACAGCAGCCAGAGGTCCTTGTGCCAGGTCTCGTCGGCGGCGTAGACGGCGTGGAAGCCGAGCTCGTCGGCGAGCTTGATGGCCCGCAACGACTCCTCGAGCGGGTAGTCCGGGAGCATCGCGTAGCTGAACCTCATCGGATCTCCTCCCTCACCGGGACACCGGCGTCCCGGCGGATCTGCTGGAGCTGGGCGGCCACCTCGCGGGCGTCGCCCTCGGGGATGTGCGCAGAGTGCCGGTCCGGCCGCGCAAGGAACAGGTACAGCAGCCCGGTCCCGGCGACGATGACCAGGCCGATCGCCACGATCCAGCGGTCGAGGAAGGTCTCGGTGCCGGGGGCGGGCTTGATCAGCAGGACGATCGCGAAGATCCCGTAGGCCAGCGCCAGCACGTTGACCACCAGGCCGGCCGAGCCGAGGTTCCACAGCCCCGCCGGGCGCCAGCCCTTGAGCCGCTGCCGCAGCGCGGCGAGCACGACCGCCTGGAAGGCGATGTAGATGCCGAGGACGGCGAAGGCGGTGACGCGGGCCAGGGAGTCCGGCCGCCAGAACACGAACAGGCAGATGAGCACCGGCACGACGCAGACGACCAGCAGCGCGTTGGTGGGGACGGCGTGCCGCTCCGAGACGTGCGACAGCCAGCCGCTGGCCGGGAGCATGCGGTCGCGGGCGAAGGCGTAGAGCAGCCGGCTGCCGGCGGCCTGCAGCGAGAGGACGCAGGAGATGAAGGCGGTCACCGTGACGACGAGGAACACCTTCGAGCCGGCCGTGCCGAGCGCGCCCTCGAGGATGGTCGGGATCGGGTCGACGTCCTCACCGGCCATGATCGCCTGGAGCTGGGCGTCCGGGGCGGCCAGCACGTAGCCGGCGTAGGACAGGAAGCCCGAGACGCCGCCGACGAGGATGGTCAGGATCATCGCCTTCGGGATCCGCCGGGTCGGGTCGGCGACCTCCTCGGCGACGTCGCCGCAGGCCTCGAAGCCGTAGAAGAGGAACAGGCCGGACAACGCCGCGGCGAGGAAGGTGCCCAGGTAGCCGCTGCCCCCGCCGGCGCCCAGGGTGTCGAAGAAGATCGTGAACGGCTGCTCGCGGCGGAACAGCAGCAGGAACAGCCCGAGCGCGATGACGCCGATGAGCTCGGCGGCCAGCCCGATCTTGGCGATGCGCGCCAGGTTGCGGGTGCCGCTGTAGTTGATGGCGAAGGCGAGCACCAGCAGGGCGACGGCGGTGGCCAGCGCGACGCCGGGCGTGGCCTCGATGCTGAACAGCGCCGCGACGAAGCCGCCGCCGAACTCGGCCACCGAGGTGACGGTGACGATGATCGCCCAGATGTAGACCCACGAGACGATCCAGGCGTAGCGCCGGTTCCACAGCCGCCGGGTCCACGGGTAGATGCCGCCGGCCAGCGGGTACTGCGAGACGACCTCGCCGAAGACCAGCGACACCAGCAGCTGGCCGACGCCGACGATCACGATCCACCAGATCGCCGGCGGGCCGCCGATGGAGAGGCTGTAGGCGAACAGCGAGTACACGCCCACCAGCGGCGAGAGGTACGTGAAGCCGAGGGCCATGTTGGCCCACAGGCCCATGCTGCGGTCGAACTCGCCGGTATACCCCAGTGCGGCGAGTTGTGCGTCGTCGGCAGTCCCGCCGGCGTGTGCTCCGGGTGGTGTCACCGGGTCTCCTCGGCTCGGTGGCCCGGCCCCGCCGACGGACGTCGGTGTGCCCCAGGCCACAAGGTCGGCGGAAAACCTATAGAGCCATAGTTCACAGGACAAGTCCCGTGTGTTTCGCCGGGGTTGCGTTTCGGTCGTCGGCCCCCGGGCGCCGGTCAGCCGGCGAGCCGCCGCCCGTCCTCGACCAGGAGCAGCCGCCAGGGCAGTCCGGGCAGGGCCGCGCCGCCCTCCGCCTCCGGGGCGCCTGCGGGGAGCAGGCTGCCCACCATCAGGCGCGGCGCCGTCGAGAGGACGACCCGCCCCTCGTCGTTGAGCAGCACGAAGGGCGTGCGCAGCGGGCTGAGCGCCTGCAGGAGGTGGGACTCGAACCGGCGCACGGGGACGTCGGCGCCGGCCACGCCGACGAACCCGCTCCCGGCCACGACCGGCTCGGTGAAGGTCAGCACGTAGCGCCCGGTGCCGTGGACGTCGACGTGAGGGCCGAAGGCGTGCCGCCGTCCGGTCCGGCGCGGGACGTCGTACCACTCGGTCGTCGTGTAGTCGTAGTAGCCCAGGCTCGTCGGCCGCAGGTCCGGCTCGAGGTTGTGCAGCTCCCCGTCGTCCGGGTCGACCTGCCACCACTCCAGCCGCTGGGGCAGGCCCTCCTCCGGTCGCGGTGCGACGACCAGTCCCAGGCCGACGGCGAGCTGGCCGGGCTCGCGCAGGAGTTCCTGGACGCCGTCCGGCAGGACCCACCTCCGGGCTCGCAGCCCGTCGCGCTCGACCGAGCGCAGCACCGCGTCGCGCACCCGGGCGACGGTGACGAACACCTGCTCCACGAGGTCGGACACCGCTGCGGCGACCCGCGCGGCCTCGTCCGTGCCAGTGGTCACGACACCTCCCGCTGCGCGGCGCTGAGATCCCCGAGGCGCTGCAGCCGCAGCTCGATCGCCCAGAGCGTCCGCGTCTCGATGTGGGCCTCGGTGAGGGCCCGGGCCCGGGCGGCGTCACGGTCCTCGATCGCGTCGATGACGGCCCGGTGGCCGGCGACGATCACGTCGAGCAGCCCGGGGGCGTGCGCCGGTGGCCAGGGCAGCTGGCCGAGCTCCAGGTGCAGGTCCATCTCCTGCATCGTCAGCCGCACCGACTGCGCGCAGGCCGCCAGCTCGATGTAGTACCGGCCGTCGGTGCGGCGCTGGCCGGTGACCGACCCGGCCGAGGCCAGCCGGTCGACGATGTCCCGCAGCCGGGCGATCTCCGTCCGCGACGCGCGGGAGGCCGCGAGGCGCGCCGCCGCCGCCGCGACCGCACTATGCACGTCGCCGAGCTCGCGCAGGTCCGTGGTGCCCAGCTCGGCCAGGCGGGCGTCGGCGAGCTCGGAGAGGACGTCCTCCCGCGACCGCACGAAGCTGCCGCCGCCGCGGCCCCGGCGGGTCTCGACCAGCCCGAGCTTGCGCAGCTCGGCCAGCGCCTCGCGCAGCGTCACCGTGGAGACGTTGAGCATCGTGGCGAGGTCGGCCTCCGTGGGCAGCTGCTCGCCGTCGGCGAGGAGGCCCAGCGCGATGGCGCTGCCCACCCGCCGGACGACGGCCTCGCTGCGCAGGGCGCCGTCGTCCAGGGGGGCGAAGACGGCGCGCCGGGCGTCACCGCTGAGCAGTTGCACGCTCGCCTCCTGTCACCGAGTGACCAGAAGTGTTACACCTCGGAACCACCGGCTTAACCGTTGATTCCATAGGTTTTCCTCGTTAGCGTGACGCACGCCCCACCCGCCCCTGTGACGAGGAGCACGCAGTGACACAGGTCCAGCCCGACCGGGCGTCCGAGGGGACACCCCGGGTCGACGCCCTCTCCGAGCCGTTCACCCCCGGTGCCCCGTCCAATTCACCGGAGCTGGCGGACTTCCCGGAGACGCTCGCCGGCCCCGTCCCCCCGCCGCACACCGACCCGAAGACGGCCGCGTTCGTCGAGCAGTGGCGCAACACCTCGTACAACTGCTTCTCCTCGGGGCACAAGTTCTGCCGCGAGGTCTGCCCGGTCACGCAGGTCGAGCGCAACGAGTCGTGGACCCCCACGGCCTTCCACGCCAACGTCGTGGCCATGGAGCGCGGCGAGCTCGACATCGCCGACATCGCCGCCGACTACGTCAACTGCACGCAGTGCGGCGCCTGCGAGCTGCGGTGCCCCAACACGCTGTTCACCGGCGACTTCTACCGGTTCCGCACGCGCACGGTCGACGTCGTCAAGGCGGTGCGGTCCCTCGCCGTGGAGAGCGGCGTGCACCAGCCGAGCTGGCAGATCTGGAACGAACGCACCGACCTGCGCACGCACGAGCCGGTGCTCGGCGAGACGCCGGTCAGCCAGGAGAAGGTGCGCGACTGGGCCGAGGGCCTCGACATCCCGATCGGCGGCGAGACGATCCTGTTCGTCGACTGCGAGGCCGCGTTCTACCGGACGTCGGTGCCGCGGGCGGTCGCCCAGATGCTGCAGATGGCCGGCTACGAGTTCGGTCTCATGGGCGAGCAGTGGTGCTGCGGCGGGCCGGCCGCGGAGATGGGCTACGCCGAGCAGGCGCAGCGCTTCGCCCGCCACAACCTCGACAACTGGCGGTCGACCGGCACCAAGCGGGTGCTGGTGCTCGACCCGCACGACTACATCAGCTTCACCGAGGACTACCCGAAGTACTTCGGCGAGGAGTTCGACATCGAGGTCGTGCTCGTCATCGAGGTGCTGGCCCAGCTGCTGCGCGAGGGCCGGCTGACCCCGACCGTGCCGGTGGACCGGGCGATCACGTACCACGACCCGTGCCGGCTCAACAAGCGCAAGGGCATCTGGGCCGAGCCGCGCGAGCTGCTGCGCGCCATCCCCGGGCTGCGCTTCGAGGACGTCGACCGGGTCACCCAGTGGTCGTACTGCTCCGGCGGCGGCGGTGGCCTGCCGATCGAGAAGCCCGAGCTCACCGCCAAGATCAGCGCCGCCCGCCTGGAGCGCGCCGCGGAGCTCGACGTCGACACCCTGGTCAGCGCCTGCCCGTGGTCGGAGCGGCCGCTGTCCGAGGCCGGCGACGCGGAGGACATCGACGTCGTCGACCTGCACGAGCTGTTCGCCCAGTCGCTCGGCATCACCGTCGGCGGCTCCCGCGGGGACGTCGGCGACCGGCGGCTGGCCCAGGAGCGCACCGGGGTCCCCGGGCGGGCCCGCCGCGCCCACGGAAGCAGTCGCGGCGGCTGCGGCGGCGGGGGCTGCGGCGGCGGGTGCGGCAACGGTTCCGGCGGCTGCGGGTGCGGGGGGCACTGACCATGACGATCACCGAACCGGCTCCCTTCACCCGGGAGCCCCTGGGCGAGACCGAGCTCAACACCCTGGTGGCGGCGCTGCGGCCGATCCTGGCCGACGACCAGATCCTGCTGGCGAAGACCGACCGCTACAACCGCGCCCGCGTCCCGGCGCCGTTCCCGGTGCACCGGTGGTCCGAGCGGGTGCCCGACGTCGTGGTGCTGCCCACCTCCACCGAGCAGGTGGCGGCCGTCGTGAAGGTCGCCAACGAGCTGCACATCCCGGTCGTCCCGCGCGACGGCGGGACCGGCCTGACCGACGGCGCCGTCCCGATGCGGCGCGGCATCGTCGTCGACGTCAAGCGGATGAACCAGATCCACGAGCTGGACCTGGTCAACCGCACCGTCACCGTGGGCACCGGCATCAGCATGCTCAAGCTCAACGAGCGGCTGGCCCAGCACGGGCTGTTCTACCCGGACGACCCGGCGTCCTACCCGTGCTCGCTGGTCGGCGGGCGGATCGGCACCAGCGGCTGGTCGCTGATCGGGTCGCGCTACGGGCACACCCGCGACCTGGTGCTCAGCTTCGACCACGTGCTGCCGACCGGCGAGGTGCTGCACGTCGGCGACGGCATCGGGCAGAAGATCAGCAAGAGCTCGAGCGGCTACCAGCTCAAGCACCTGTTCATGGGGCACCAGGGCACCCTCGGCATCGCCACCAAGGCCACGCTGAAGCTCTTCCCGAAGCCGGAGGCCGAGCTCTCGCCGTTCTGGGCGTTCGACAACTACGACGACGCGCACGCCTGCACCGGCGCGCTCGCCCGCGCCGGGGTGGCCACCTTCGCCGGCGCGGTGCTCTTCGACGAGCACAAGGTCGCCTACCTGCGCCGGGACGACGAGGCCTACATCCCCCAGCCCACCGACGTCCGCGCCCTGGTGTGCGCGGTGATGTACGGCTACGAGGACGAGGTGCGGGCCGGCGGCAAGCGGCTGTTCCGGATCGCCAAGGAGCACGGCGCCCGCTACCTGGGCGACGAGATCTCCGAGGGCGACTGGGCGGCGCGGCACGACCGGTACGCCACTCCCCTGCACGGGCGCACCAAGGACGGTCAGGTCATCCCGATGTCCTGGCACTGCGAGGACGCCGCGGTGAACTTCTCCGCCGTCCCCGCGGTCAGCAAGGCGTGGCACGAGATCCTCGCCGACCTGCGCCGGAAGACCGACGTCTTCGACGACTGGGGGATGTTCGCCTACACGTCGGCCGCCACCGGCGTCGACTACCTGACCGAGATCGACGTCGGCATCTGGGAGCAGCGCCTGGACGACGCCGCGTGGGCCGCGTGGGTGCAGGCCAAGCGGGAGATCGCCGCGGTCGCCATCGCCCACGGCGGGTCGATGAGCGCCTGCCACGGCTCCTGCCGCGAGGGCGAGGTCGACCTGCTGCCGCAGGAGCTCGGCCGCGGCTTCGACGTGATGCTCGAGGTCAAGCGTGCGCTGGACCCGAACAACGTGATGAACCCGGGCAAGTACCTGCTCGACCGGGCCTATGGGAGGGACACCACCGATGAGAACCGATGACCAGCCCGCGGGCCCGTCGGCGACCGCGCCCTACCGGTTCGCCGAGCAGCACACCCCGCCGGCGCCGCTGCGGGTGAGCGAAGTGGCGCAGACGACCTTCGAGCACGTCTACGAGGTCGACCCGCGCCTCATGCAGGAGCACGTGCTCCAGCAGGTGTTCCCCAACTGGGACACGCTGCGGATCATGCGCAGCCGGCACGACCACCTCGCGTGGATGCACCGCCACTTCGCGGAGAAGGTGGTCACCGGGTCCGAGCTGCTGGCGGAGGTCGAGGCCGAGATGGGGAATCCGCAGCCGGATGCCCCGGCGGCTGGACCGATCGGCGGTCCGGCAGCAGGATGACGACGGGATCAGCACGGGGAACGGACGAGAGGGACCTGCCGTGAGCGAGAAGCTCGAGCTGCGCAACTTCGTCGGCGGGGAGCACGTCGACGCCACGGACGGCCGCCGGATGGACCTGGTGGACCCCGCGACCGGCGAGGTGTTCGCCACCGCGCCGGTCGCCGGTGCCGAAGACGTCGACCGCGCCTACACCGCCGCGGCGAACGCCTTCCCGGGCTGGCGGGACGCCACCCCGTCGGAGCGTTCCCTGGCGCTGTTCCGCATCGCCGACGCGATCGAGGAGCACGCCGACGAGCTGGTGGCGCTGGAGAGCCGCAACACCGGCAAGCCGCTCGGGCTGACCGCGAGCGAGGAGATCCCGCCGATGGTCGACCAGATCCGGTTCTTCGCCGGCGCGGCGCGCAACCTCGAGGGCAAGGCGGCCGCCGAGTACATGGCCGGCCACACGTCCTGGGTCCGCCGGGAGCCGGTCGGGGTCATCGGCCAGGTCACGCCGTGGAACTACCCGATGATGATGGCGGTCTGGAAGTTCGCCCCGGCGATCGCGGCGGGCAACGCCGTCGTCCTCAAGCCGAGCGACACCACGCCGGCGACCACGCTGCGGCTGGCCGAGCTGGCCGCGGAGTTCCTCCCCGCGGGCGTGCTCAACGTGATCTGCGGGGACCGCGACACCGGCCGGGCGCTGGTCGAGCACCGCACCCCGCAGATGGTCTCGATCACCGGGTCGGTGCGGGCGGGCATGCAGGTCGCCGAGACCGCGGCGCGCGACGTCAAGCGGGTGCACCTCGAGCTCGGCGGCAAGGCGCCCGTGGTGGTCTTCGACGACGCCGACCTCGAGGCTGCCGCCGAGGCGATCGCGGTCGCCGGCTACTTCAACGCCGGGCAGGACTGCACCGCCGCCACCCGCGTGCTGGCCGGGCCGGGCATCCACGACGACTTCGTCGCGGCGCTGACCGAGCAGGCGAAGAACACGCGGACGACGTTCGACAACGGCGCCGGCGACGAGGACGCGATGGTGCCGCCGGTCAACAACGCCAACCAGCTGGCCCACGTCACCGGGTTCCTCGACCGCGCGCCCGACCACGCCGAGGTCACCGCGGGTGGGCGGCGGCAGGGCGACCGCGGCTTCTTCGTCGAGCCGACCGTGGTCGCCGGGCTGCGGCAGGACGACGAGATGGTGCAGAACGAGATCTTCGGCCCCGTCATCACCGTCCAGCGGTTCAGCGACGAGGACCAGGCGCTGGCCTGGGCCAACGGCGTCGAGTACGGCCTGGCCTCCAGCGTCTGGACGAAGGACTTCGGCCGGGCCATGCGGATGAGCAAGGCGCTCGACTTCGGCTGCGTGTGGATCAACACCCACATCCCGCTGGTCGCCGAGATGCCGCACGGCGGCTTCAAGCACTCCGGCTACGGCAAGGACCTGTCGATGTACGGGTTCGAGGACTACACCCGCATCAAGCACGTGATGGCCAACATCGAGTCCTGACGCCCGCGGGGCAGGAGCGGCCATCCCTGCCCCGGGCGGCGGCGAGGCCCCGGTCCGGCGCGGACCGGGGCCTCGTCGCGTCGGGTGTCCTCGTCCTGGCCCCGACCCCGGCCGCCCACCCCACACCCCTCCGCGTTGATCATGGGGTCGTTGCCGGCGACACTCGCGGACACGCCGCGCGGGCCGGCAACGACCCCATGATCAACGACTGGGGGCGGTCTACACCGCGATGCCGGTGAGGACGAGTACGCGCTCCTCGGTGAGGTCCTCCATCGCCGCGTGCACGCCCTCGCGGCCGGTGCCGGAGTCCTTCACCCCGCCGTAGGGCATCTGGTCGGCGCGGAAGCTGGGCACGTCGCCGACCACCACTCCCCCGACCTCGAGCTCCTGGGCGGCGCGGAAGGCGACCTGCAGGTCCCGGGTGAACACGCCGGCCTGCAGCCCGAACCGGCTGTCGTTGACCCGGGCGAACGCCTCGTCCAGCGAGTCGACGGCGTCGAGCACGACGACCGGGCCGAACACCTCCTCGCAGGACACCTTGGCCGTGGCGGGCACGCCGGTGAGCACCGTGGGCGCGTACGCCGCGCCCTCCCGGGTGCCCCCGGTGAGCACGGTCGCGCCGGCGGCGGCCGCCTCGTCGACCCAGCTCTCGACCCGTCGGGCGGCCGGCTCGTCGATGAGCGGGCCGACGTCGGTCGCGTCGTCCGTGGGGTCGCCGGTGACCAGCTTCTGCACGGCCTCCACCACCCGCTCGGTGAGCCCGGCTGCGACGTCGCGGTGGGCGAACACCCGCTGCACCGAGATGCAGGACTGCCCGGCCTGGTACATGGCGAACGTCGCGATCCGGGAGGCCGCCCACGCCAGGGACTCCTCGTCGCCCTGGTCCGGGCCGACCACGACCGCGGCGTTGCCGCCGAGCTCGAGGGTCACGTGCTTGCGCGGCGCGGACTCGCGGATCGCCCAGCCGACCGGCACCGAGCCGGTGAACGAGACGACCGGCAGCCGCGGGTCGCGGACCAGCTCCGCGGCGACGTCGTTGGTCACCGGCAGCACCGACCACGACCCGGCCGGCAGGTCGGTCTCGGCCAGGAGCCCGCCGAGCAGCAGGGCGGTCAGCGGGGTCGCCAGGGCCGGCTTGAGGACGATGGGCGCGCCGACGGCGATCGCGGGGGCCACCTTGTGGGCGACCAGGTTGAGCGGGAAGTTGAACGGCGCGATGCCGAGCACCGGGCCGCGCGGCACCCGCCGCACCAGCGCCATCCGGCCGGTCGCGGCCGGGTCGGTGTCCAGCCGCTGCAGCGTGCCCGACCACCGGCGGGTCTCCTCGGCACCCCAGCGGAACGTCGACACCGCGCGGTCGACCTCCAGCCGCGCCCACTTGCGCGGCTTGCCCGACTCCGCGGTGATCAGCTCGGCGACCTCCTCGCGGCGCTCGGCCAGCCGCCGGGAGACGTGGTCGAGGGCGGCGGCGCGGGCGTGTGCGGGGGTCGCCGCGCACGCCGCCCGGGCGCCGTGCGCCGCGGCGACCGCGGCCTCGACGTCGGCCGGGCCGGCGAGGGTGGTGCGGCCGGCCACGGCGCCGTCGTGCGGCGAGGTGACCTCCAGGACGTCGTCGCCGGTGGCGGGCCGGCCGGCGACCCAGTACGGGGTGGTGGTCATGCGTGCTCCTCGGGACGGGGGCGGGGCTCCGGGGCGAATCTGCGGGACGCCGCCCACCGCGGGCCAGAGCCGGTCTGTCCACTCCCGCGGCCGCGGAGCGCCGACCCGGCACCGCGCCGGCGGTCAGTCCTCCGCCGCCATCCGCGCCAGGTCCCGCGCCCGCAGCGCCAGCCACAACTCCTGGCGGTCCTGCGCCGACCCCATGCGCCGCCCGGTGAGCCGTTCCACCGCCTCGACACGGGCCCGCACCGTGTGCCGGTGCACCCCCAGCGTGGTGGCCGCGGCCGCCCAGTGCCCGTTGTGCTCGAGGAACGCGGTCAGGGCCCGGATCAGCTCGCCCGCACGGTCGGAGGCGTCGAGGTGCCCGAGTACGGCGTCGGCGTGCGCGGCCAGCCGCTGCGCGGGCACCCCGGACAGCAGCATCCGGCTGCTGGCCAGCTCACCGGCCCGGGTGTGCCGCCCGCTGACCCGGCTCTCGGGCAGCGCCGACCACGCCTGCCGCAGGGAGACGACGAGCGCCCCCGGCCGGGTCCCGATCCCGATCCCGGCGGGACGCCCGGCCGCCAGGGTCGCGAGCGCCGCGGGCAGGTCGACGGTCCGCGGCACGGCCAGCTCGACGACGTCGCCGACGACCCGGACCAGCGCGTCGGGGAGCGACGCGGAGAGGTCCGCGGCCACGTCCTCGCTGTCGCCCGGCGCCTCGACCACCGCGGCGCGCAGGTCGGCGTCGGGCAGCCCGATCGAGACCAGCCAGCGTGCCGCGACGAGGTCGTCGACCGCCGCCCGGGACAGCCGGGCGAGCACCTGGGCCCGTCCCCGGCGCTGCGCCGCGCCCAGGCCGTGCCGGCGCTCCAGCTCCAGGGTCAGCAGCGAGGCGAGGTCGCCGGTCACCTGGTGCGAGTGGGGGACGTCGGCCGGCCCGTCGAGCAGCAGCCACGCCCGCAACCGGCGCGAGCCCAGCGGCAGCACCTCGCGGCGCCGCGCGGCCGTCGAGTCGGCGGCCGCGGCGAGCAACCCCTGGTCGCGCACCGAGTCGACGAGGCCGCGCAGCTCGTCCGCCAGCCGTGCCGCCCCCGCGCCGGACTCCGCGACCGGCCGCCCGAGCAGGTCGACCACCAGTCCGGTCCGACCCGTGGCCTCGGCGTGGGCGGCGAGGATCCCGACCAGGCCGCCCGGCTGCACGGCGGCCGCGGTCAGCGCCCGCTGGGTGTGCAGCGCCCACTCCAGCTGCCGGCGCTCCTCCCGGGCCCGGTGGGCGAACACCGCCTTGGTCACCGCGACGAACGGCACCCCGTCCGGCACGCACAGCAGCGGCATCCCGACCGCCTCGGCCGCGGCGACCAGGCAGGCCGGCGCGGCCTGGTAGCGCAGCTGCGCCCCCAGCCCGAGGCCGAGCGCCCGGACGCCGGCCGCGTGCAACCCGGCGACGTACGACGCGCACCCGGCGTCCGACTCGTCCAGCAGGAGCCCGATCGTCAGCAGCAGCTCCCCGCCCTGCAGCCACGGGCCCGGCTCGGTCAGCTCGGACACGGCCGCCGCCTCGATCGCGCGGTCGAGCGACCCGTGGCCGGCGACGACCTCCAGCCGCAGGGACGGGGCCGATGCGAGCTCGCCGACGGTCAGCACCCGGCGCTCCCTCCTGGACGTCGTGGCGAACTGGGAGGACCACGATTCGCCACTTCGTCCATTCTGGCGGACGGCCCCGGAACGCGACGCTCGTCACACCTCGCACAACGCCGTCCCAGGAGCCGCAGCCGTGACCCGTCCCGAACCCATCGGCCCGGTCGACGCCACCGTCGTGCCGCGCTACGCCGGCCCCGCCACCTTCGCCCGGCTGCCCCGCCTCGACGAGGTCGACGCCGTCGACGTCGCCGTGGTGGGGATGCCCTTCGACTCGGGGGTCTCCTACCGCCCTGGTGCGCGGTTCGGGCCCGCGCACGTCCGGGCGTCGTCGAAGCTGCTGCGCCCCTACCACCCGGCGCTGGACGTCTCGCCGTTCGCCGCCCAGCAGGTCGCCGACGCCGGGGACCTCGCGGTCAACCCCTTCGACCTCGACGAGGCCATCCGCGGCATCGAGCGCGGCGCCGACGAGCTGCTCGACCGAGCCGCCACGCTGCTGTCCATCGGCGGCGACCACACCATCGCGCTACCGCTGCTGCGCTCGCTGCACCGGCGACACGGGCGGGTGGCCGTCCTGCACTTCGACGCGCACCTCGACACGTGGGACACCTACTTCGGCGCGCCCTACACCCACGGGACCCCGTTCCGGCGGGCCGCCGAGGAGGGCCTGCTCGACCCGGAGCACTGCCTGCACGTCGGCATCCGCGGGCCGCTGTACTCGGTCAAGGACCTCGCCGAGGACGGTGTCCTCGGCTTCCAGGTCATCGGGTCCGACGACTACCAGACCGACGGCGTGGCCACCGTCGTGGAGCGGGTGCGGGCGCGGCTCGGCGACGTCCCGGTCTACGTCTCGATCGACATCGACGTCCTCGACCCCGCGCACGCGCCGGGCACGGGCACGCCCGAGGCGGGCGGGCTGACCAGCCGCGAGCTGCTCCACACCCTGCGCGGCCTGGTCGGCGCCAACGTCGTCGGAGCCGACATCGTCGAGGTCGCCCCCGCCTACGACCACGCGGAGATCACCGGCATCGCCGCGGCGCACGTGGGCTACGAGCTGCTCGCCGTGCTCGCCGCCAACCGGTGAGCACGCACCGCAACGGCGGTGCGGCCGTCGTCGAGACGCTCGCCGCGCACGGCGTCGACACCGTGTTCGGCATCCCGGGGACGCACAACCTCGAGCTGTACCGGCACCTCGCCGCTGCCGGGATCCGTCCGGTCACCCCTCGCCACGAGCAGGGCGCGGGCTACGCCGCCGAGGCCTACGCGCGGGTCTCCGGCCGGCCGGGAGTCGTGGTCACCACCAGCGGCCCGGGGCTGACCAACGCGATGACCGCCGCGGCCACCGCCTACGCCGAGTCCCAGCCGGTGCTCGTCGTCTCTCCCGGCGTGCCGACCGGGACGGAGGGCGCCGACCTCGGCCTCCTCCACGAGTGCAAGGACTCCAGCGGCGCGATGGACCGGCTGGTGCGGTGGAGTCGCCGGGTCCGCAGTGCCGACGAGGCCGCTGAGGCGGTCACCGAGGCCTTCGCGTCGTTCACCGGCGGACGCCCCCGCCCGGTCCACGTCGAGATCCCGGTCGACGTCCTCGAGCAGGACTGGGCCGGGACGCCGCGCACCGCCGATCCCGCCCCCGCACCCGCCCCGGACCCCGACGCCGTCCGCCGGGCCGCCGCGCTGCTCGCCGCCGCCCGGCGCCCGCTGCTCATCGCCGGCGGCGGCGCCGTCGACGCCGCCGCGGAGGTGACCGGCCTGGCCGAGGCGCTCGGCGCGCCGGTCGCCACGACCGTGAACGGCAAGGGCGTCCTCGCCGAGGACCACCCGCTGTCGGTCGGTGCCTCGGTCCGGCTGCGGGCGCTGCAGCACGAGGCCGCGGCGTGCGACGCGCTGCTGGTCGTCGGCAGCGAGCTCGGCGACTCCGACCTGTGGGAGGGGCGGATCGCCGCCCCCGTCGTGGTGCGCGTCGACGTCGACGCCGGCCAGCTGCACAAGAACTGCCCCGCCACCGTGGGACTGCACGCCGACGCGGCTCCCGCCCTGCGGGCGCTCCGCGCGCTGCTCCCCGATCGGACCGGGGACGGCGCCCGCCGCGCCGCGGAGCTGCGCGCGGCCTGCCGCGCGGAGGCCCGGTCCGACGGCGGGACCCACGAGGAGGTCAACGCCGCGGTCCGGGCGGCGCTGCCCGCCGACGCCGTCCTGGCCGGGGACAGCTCCCAGGTCACCTACCGGGGCTCGGTGCACTTCTTCGACGTGCCCGCGCCGCGCCGGTTCTGCTACACGCCCGGCTTCGCCACCCTCGGCTACGGCTTGCCGGCCACCGTCGGCGCTGCGCTCGCCCGACCCGGCCGCCCGGTGGCCGCGCTCCTCGGGGACGGCGCCCTGATGTTCGCGGTGCAGGAACTGGTCACCCTCGCCGAACTGCGGCTGCCGGTGCCGGTGGTGGTGGTCGACAACGGCGGCTACCGCGAGATCCGTGACCAGGAGGTCGCCCGCGGGATCCCGCCGACAGCGGTCGACCTGACCACGCCCGACCTCGCTGCGATCGCCACCGCGATGGGCGCGCACGGGGTGCGCACCGCGGACCCCGCGGCACTCACCGCCGTCGTAGCCGACGCCCTGTCGGCCGACCGCCCGACCCTCGTCCACCTGGACGCCCGCCCGTGACCCGCACACTCGAGGAGGAGTGACATGGACAGCCACTGGGACACCGCCGTCGTCTGCGTCTACCTGGTCGCCATGATCGGCTTCGGCTTCTGGGGCAAGCGCCGCGCCACCACCCAGTCGGACTTCCTGGTCGCCGGACGGCGACTGGGCCCCCTGCTCTACTCCGGGACGATGGCCGCCATCGTGCTCGGGGGCGCCTCCACCATCGGCGGCGTCGGCCTCGGCTACGAGTACGGGCTGTCCGGCATGTGGCTGGTCGTCGCGATCGGCACCGGCATCCTCGCGCTGTCGCTGCTGTTCGCCGGCCGGATCCAGCGGCTGGGCGTCTACACCGTGAGCCAGATGCTGGAACTCCGCTACGGGCCCGGCTCCAGCGTGCTGTCCGGGCTGGTGATGTTCGGCTACACGCTGATGCTGTCGGTCACCTCGACCATCGCCTACGCGACGATCTTCGGCGCCCTCCTCGACCTGTCGAAGGTCCCGGCGATCATCCTCGGCGGCAGCGTCGTCGTCATCTACTCGACGCTGGGCGGCATGTGGTCGATCACCCTGACCGACTTCGTCCAGTTCGTGATCAAGACCATCGGCATCTTCTTCATCCTGCTGCCGGTCACGCTGTGGCGGGCGGGCGGCGTCGACGGCCTGGCCGAGCGCCTGCCCGTCGACGCGCTCTCGCTCACCAGCATCGGCGGCGGGACGATCGTCACCTACTTCGTGGTCTACACGTTCGGTCTGCTGATCGGGCAGGACATCTGGCAGCGGGTGTTCACCGCCCGCAGCCCAGGTGTCGCGAAGTGGGCCGGCGCGGCGTCCGGCGTCTACTGCCTGCTCTACGGGGTGGCGGGTGCGGTCATCGGCATGGCCGCCCGCGTCGTGCTGCCCACGCTCGACGCCCGGGACGACGCGTTCGCCGCCGTGGTCGAGGCCACCATGCACCCGCTGCTGGCCGGGCTCGTGCTCGCCGCCGCCCTGGCAGCGGTGATGTCGACCTCCAGCGGCGCGCTGATCGCCACCGCGACCGTGTTCAGCCAGGACATCGTCGCGCGGCTGCGGGGCCGTGACCCCGAGGCGGGCAGCGAGCACGACCACGTCCGCAGCAACCGGCTCTACGTGGCCGGCTTCGGCGTCCTGATGATCGTGATCGCCTGCGCGCTGCAGGACGTCGTCGCCGCGCTGACCATCGCCTACGACATCCTGGTCGGCGGCCTGCTCGTCGCGATCCTCGGCGGGCTGGTCTGGCGGCGCGGGACCAACGTCGGCGCGCTGGTCTCGATGGCGGCGGGGACCGTCGCCACGCTCGCCACCATGGCCGTCGTCGGGGACATCTACGCCAACGAGCCGGTCTACCTCGGGCTCGCCGCCGGCCTGGTCGGCTACGTCGTCGGCAGCCTCGTCTCGCCACCCACGGCCCCGCACGTGCTGGCCACCTGGGACCGGCGCCTCGCCGGCGAGGCGCGCCCGCCGGTGCCCGCCGAGCCCGTCAGTTCCTGACCCACCCGCACCGGGGGCCGGCCGTCGTCGACGGCCGGGCCCCGGTGCGGGTGCCCGCCGGCCGGTCGAGGGAACCCGACGAGGCGGTCACCCGTGCGACGAGCGCGTCCTCGCCGACGGGACCACCACCCACGCCGTGACCGCGGCGACCGCCAGCAGCGCCGCCGCGGCGACCGCGCTGAGCTGCATCGCCCAGGTGAACGACTCACGCGCGACCGCGAGCGCACCCTCGCCCGGCGCCAGCACCTCGCCGGCGCGGGCCAGCGACTCCCGGACCGCTCCCCCGCCGAGGCCGGCGACGTCCTCGGGCAGGGCGCTGCGGTACAGCACGGTCTGCAGCGAGCCGAGCAGCGCGACGCCCAGCGCGGCGCCGAGCTCGTAGGAGGTCTCCGACAGCGCGGAGGCGGCGCCCGCCCGGCGCGGGTCCACCGCCCCCACGGCGGCGTCGGTGCTCAGCGTGAACGCCACCCCGAAGCCGCAGCCGAGGACGACGAGGGCGGCGGCCAGCCAGGCGTAGCCGGACAGCGCCTCGGCCCCGGCCAGGCCGAGCATCCCGGCCGCGGTGACGGCGAGCCCGAGGCCGATCGCCCGGCCCGTCCCGACGCGGGAGACCAGCGGGCCCACCACGACCACGACGGCGAGGGAGGCGACCATCAGCGGGAGCTCCCGCAGCCCCGCCTCCAGCGGCGTGTGGCCCCGCACCAGCTGGAGGTACTGGGAGAAGAAGAACAGCAGGCCGGTCAGCGCCAGCAGCGCGATCAGCTGGCTGGCCAGGGCGCCGGAGAAGGCCCGGTTGGCGAACAGCCGGAGGTCGACGAGCGGGTCGTCGACCCGCCGCTGCCGGCGGACGAACAGCACCGCCGCGCCGAGGGCCACCGCCGCCGTCCCGGCCGCTGCCGGCGTCGGGCCGTGGCCGACGACCTCCTTGACCGCGTAGACCAACCCCAGGACGGCGACGATCGACTGCACCGCGCCGAGCACGTCCAGCCGCCCCGCGCGGGGAGCCCGGGACTCCGGGAGGAGGAGCCAGCCGGCGACCAGGAGGACGGCGACGACGGGCAGGTTGACCAGGAAGACCGAGCCCCACCAGGAGTCCTGGAGCAGCACCCCGCCGACCAGCGGGCCGAGCACGGCGCCGCCGGACGCCCCCGCGCTCCACAGCGCGATGGCGCGGGTCCGCTGCCGCGGGACGGGGAACAGGTTGCGGATGAGCGACAGCGTCGAGGGCATCAGGGTCGCCCCCGCCGCGCCCTGGGCCGCGCGCGCCGCGACCAGCGTCGCAGGGTCGGGCGCGGAGGCCGCGACGGCGGAGGCCAGCCCGAAGGCGGCGGTGCCGATCAGCAGCACCCGCTTGCGGCCGAAGCGGTCGGCCAGGCCGCCCATGAGCACCAGCAGGCCGGCCAGCGCGAAGCCGTAGACGTCGCCGATCCACAGCAGCTCCCCCGCCGTCGGCCGCAGGTCGGCGGTCAGCGCCGGGACGGCGAGGGCCAGCACGGTGCTGTCGACCGACAGCAGCACCACGGCGAGGACGAGCACGGCGAGCGCCGCCCACTCCCGCGGCCCGGCGGAGCGGGCGGCCTCCCGCGGGGTGACCGGACCGGCGACGGTGGACGGAGCGGTGCTCATGGCGGGTAGCGTACCGACCAGACGGTTTGTTAGCCATCGACCTAAGCTCCTCCCGCGGGCCGGGGCAGGAGGAGACGGTGGCGGGTCAGGTGCGGGATGCGGCGCGGACGCGCCGGGCGCTGCTCGACGCGGCCGCCCGGTCGGTGAGCGTCCACGGCGCGGGGGTCAGCCTCGACGTCGTGGCGCGGGAGGCCGGCGTCTCCAAGGGCGGCCTGATCCACCACTTCCGCACCAAGGACGAACTGCTCACCGCCCTGGCCGACGACCTGTTCGAGCAGTTCGACCGGGCCGTGCAGGACCGCGTCGACCCCGACGACACCGCGCCCGGGCGGCTGCTGCGCGCCTACGTCCGGGCGACCTTCGACGAGCTCGAGCACGGCCAGGACGCGGTCGAGCAGACGACCCTCATGGCCACCCTCAGCTCGTTCCCCGAGCTGACCCGCCGCTCCCAGGAGCGCTACCGGCGCTGGAACGAGACCCTCGCCGAGGACGGTCTGGACAGCCAGCGCGTGGTCGTGGTGCTCCGCGCCTGCGACGGCGTGTCGATCGCCCCGCTGTTCGAGGGGCCGCTGGGCGTCGACGAGCTCGCCGCCACGCGCGACCTGCTGCTGCGGCTCACCCGCGACACCGGCCCGCTCGTCGGCCCGGGCTGACCGGCGCTCACCCGTCGGCGGCCGGGCCCCGGTGCACCACGGCGCCATCGACCACCGTCGGTGCGTTCGGCGGGTCGAGCGCGCCGGGCCTCACCTCGTCGCGAGCAGCCCGTCGGCATCGGCGAAGGGCAGGTCGTGGGCGTCGGCGACCGGTCGGGTGACGAGGTGTCCGTCGAGGGTGCTCAGGCCGTGGCGCAGGGCGGGGTCGGCCTGGGCGGCGCGGGCCACGCCGTGCCGGGCCGCCCGGACCAGGTAGGGCAGGGTGGCCGAGGTCAGGGCCTGGGTCGAGGTGCGGGCGACGGCGCCGGGGATGTTGGCCACGCAGTAGTGGGTGACGCCCTCCTCGACGTAGGTCGGGTGCGAGTGGGTGGTCGCCCGGCTGGTCTCGAAGCAGCCGCCCTGGTCGATGGCGATGTCGACGACCACGCTGCCCGGGCGCATCGCGGCGATCATCTCCCGGGTGACCAGCTTGGGCGCCTTCGCGCCGGGCACGAGGACCGCGCCGATCACGACGTCGGCCTCGGCGACGTAGGCCGCCGTCCGGGCCCGGTTGGGCGTCACCAGGTCCAGCCGCCCGCCGAAGATGTCGGACAGGTAGGCCAGCCGGCTGGGGTTGGTGTCGAGCACCCGGACGATGGCCCGCATCCCCAGCGCGATCTTCGCCGCCTCGGTGCCGGCCACTCCGCCGCCGATGATGAGCACCTTGGCCGCGGGGGTGCCGGGGACACCGCCGAGCAGGATGCCCGCTCCCCCGGCGGGGTTCTCCAGGTGGTGCGCGGCGGCCTGCACCGCCATCCGGCCGGCGACCTCGCTCATCGGGGTCAGCAGCGGCAGCCTGCCGTCGGCGGTCTGCACGGTCTCGTAGGCGATCGAGTCGATCCGCCGCTCGAGCAGGAACTCGGTCAGCCGGCGGTCGGCGGCCAGGTGCAGGTAGGTGAACAGTTGCTGGCCTCCACGGAAGCGGGAGTACTCCTCGGGCACCGGCTCCTTGACCTTGACGACCAGGTCGGCCGCGGCGAACACCTCGTCGGCGCTCGGCACGACCTTGGCGCCGGCGGTGGCGTACTCCTCGTCGAGGAACCGGGACCCGGCGCCGGCGCCGGCCTGCACGACGACCCGGTGGCCGTCGGACACCAGCTCCACGACGCCGTCGGGGGTGAGCGCCACCCGGTTCTCGTTGTCCTTGATCTCCTTCGGAACTCCGACGACGAGCGTGCTCATGGGATGCCTCCTCCGGTCGGCGCCCGGTGCTGGCACCGGTGCGGTCGGCGGCGTCAGACGCGCGTCTGGGCCTCGGTCAGGGTGTGCCGCAGGATCTGTTCCATCTCGTCGAACTCGGCCTGGCCGCAGATGAGCGGCGGAGCGACCTGGACCACGACGTCGCCGCGGTCGTCGGGGCGGCAGTACAGGCCGTTGTCGAACAGCGCGCCGGGCAGGAAGCCGCGGACCAGCCGCTCCCGCTCGGCGGCGTCGAAGGTCTGCCGGGTGGCCTTGTCCTTGACCAGTTCGACGGCCCAGAAGTAGCCGTCGCCGCGGACGTCGCCGACGATCGGCAGGTCCAGCAGCTTGCACAGGGTCGTGCCCAGCGCGGCCTCGTTGTCCAGCACGCGGCGGTTGAGCCCCTCGCGCTCCATGAGGTCGAGGTTGGCCAGGGAGACGGCTGCCGCCACCGGGTGCCCGCCGAAGGTGTAGCCGTGCGGGAACGCCACGTGCGGGCGCAGGAACGGCTCGATCACCCTCTCCGAGGCGATCATCGCGCCGATCGGGCCGTAGCCGGAGCTCATCCCCTTGGCGCAGGTGATCAGGTCCGGGGTGTAGCCGAACTTCTCGCAGGCGAACGTCGCACCGTGCCGGCCGAAGGCGCAGATGACCTCGTCGGACACCAGCAGCACGTCGTGCCGGTCGCAGATCTCGCGGACGCGCTCGAAGTAGCCCGGCGGCGGGGTCAGACAGCCGCCGGAGTTCTGCACCGGCTCGAGGAACACCGCGGCGACGGTGTCGGCGCCCTCGAACAGGATCGCCTCCTCGATCCGGTCGGCGGCCCACCGGCCGAAGGCCTTCGGGTCGTCGGCGAACTCCGGGTGCCGGTACAGGTTCGTGTTGGGCACCCGGAACCCACCCGGGGCCAGCGGCTCGAAGTCCCTCTTCATGGCGGGCAGCCCGGTGATGGCCAGGGCGCCGTGCGGCGTCCCGTGGTAGGCCACCGCGCGGCTGATCACCTTGGTCTTGCCCGGCTTGCCGATCAGCTTGAAGTACTGCTTCGCCGCCTTCCACGCCGACTCCACCGCCTCACCGCCACCGGTGGTGAAGAAGACGCGGTTCAGGTCGCCGGGCGCCAGGTCGGCGACCCGCTCGGCCAGTTCCGCCTGCACCGGCGTGGTGTAACCCCACACCGGGAAGTACGCCAGCTCCGCGGCCTGCTTCGCCGCCACCTCGGCCAGCTCGCGCCGCCCGTGCCCCACCTGGACGACGAACAGCCCGGACAGGCCGTCGAGGATCTTCCGACCCCGGTTGTCCCAGATGTAGGCACCCTCCCCGCGGGTGACCACCGGGATCGGCGTGTCAGGGTGCCGCCCCTGGCGGGCGAAGTGCATCCACAGGTGGTCGGCTGCACGCGCCGCCGTCGCGTCCGGCACGCCGGCCGGGGGCTGCTCGATCGAGGTGGTCATCCCGCGCTCCTCGTGGTCTCGGGCCGGAGGGACGTCGGACGGTCCACCGTCGCGATCGCGCCGGCCACCGTCAGCATGGCCCGAGTCTGCGGCGATCTGTTCCGCAGCGACCACGGGAGCGGCCTCGCTCCCCCACCGACCCGACGTCCCGAGGTCAGGGCGTGAGCGTGGGCACCGCGTGCCCCGCCCCCTCACGGACGCCGTCGGACGGCTGGGCGCCGTCCGGTCCGTCCCGCGTCGCGCACATCTAGCCTGGCGGCGTGTCCAGCGGGCCCCGGCATCGCCGCAGGACCTTCGCGCGCATACCCGACCGGGCATGGCGGGCCATCGGGGGCAACGGGCCGCCGACCGCGCCCATCGGCCTGCGGGCTCAGCCCAGCTCGATGGACGACCTCACCGCGCACGCCGCGCTGGGCCTCGCCCTGCGCATCGGGGAGTCGATGCTGGCCATCGGGGCCGCCGCGGCCGACGTCACCGCCACGGTGCTGCGGGTGGCCGCCGCCTACGGGCTGGACAGCTGCCAGGTCGACGTCACGTTCACGTCGCTGGTGGTCAGCTACGACCGCGAGAACGCCGTGCCGCTCACCGCGATGCGCACCGTGCGGATGCGCGGGATGGACTACACGCGCCTGCAGGGCGTCACGGACCTGGCTCGTGCGGTCGGCGCCGGCGGCCTCGACATCGAGGAGGCGCACCGCCGGCTGGACCGGGTGGTGTCGGCCCCCGCCACCTATCGCCGCACCGTCCACGCGCTGGGCTGGGCCGGCGTCGCGGGGTCCCTGGGGTTCCTCCTCGGCGGTGGATGGCCCGTCGCCCTCATCGCGGCCCTGACCACGGCGGTGGTCGCGCAGGTGATGCGCGTGCTCGACCGCCGGGGCCTGCCGCTGTTCTTCCAGCAGGTGGCCGGTGCCGCGCTCGCGACCGGCGTGGCCGTCCTCCTCGTCGCGTGGCGCGTCGAGGTGCGCAGCTCGCTGGTCGTGGCCGCCGGCATCGTCGTGCTCCTCGCCGGGCTGTCGCTGGTCAGTGCCGCCGAGGACGCGATCAGCGGGTTCCCCGTCACCGCGGCCGCGCGGGCCTTCGAGGTGATGACGCTGACCGCCGGCATCGTCGTGGGCATCGCCGGCGTGCTGGACCTCGCCCGGCGAGCACGGTTGCTGCTCGACGTCGCCCCGGTCCCGGCCTCGGCTGCGCCGTTCGCCCTCGGGCTGGCGGCATCGGCCGGCATCGCCGGGTCCTGGGCACTGGCCTCCCACGCCCGGCCGCGGGCCATCGGCCTCGCCGCGCTCGCCGGAGGGCTGGCCTGGACGACGTTCTGGGCGGCCAGCGCGGTGGGCACCGGCCTTGCGGTCGCGAGCGGGATCGCCGCTGTCGCCGTCGGGTTCTGCGGAGAGCTGCTGACCGACCGGCTCCGGATGCCGCCGGTGCTCGTCGCCGTGTGCGGCATCGTCCCGCTGCTGCCGGGGCTGGCGATCTACCGAGGCCTCTTCGCCATCGTCGTGGAGGCCGACATCCCGGGCGGACTGGCCGACCTCGTCGGAGCGGCGGCCATCGGGCTGGCCCTCGCCGCCGGTGTCACGCTGGGTGAGTACCTCGGCAGGCCGGTCAGTGCCCGGCGGGACCGCTACGACGAGCGCGTCCGCCGTCGGGCCATGACCGCCGACTGACACGCCGTCCCGTCGGTGTGGCACCTGTCACACGTCGGTAGAGTCGGTACCCCAGCCGCCGACGCGAGCCGACCCGGAACGGGAGGCGCGATGGTCAACCGAGTGCTGATGTGGGCGGCCGGCAGCCCGAGACTCCAGCGGCAGGTCACCGAGAACCCGATCGCCCGCCGGGCCGCACACCGCTTCGTCGCCGGTGAGCGGCTCGACGAGGCGCTCGACGTGGCCACGGCGCTGGCTGCCCGGCGGATCGGCAGCATCCTCGACCTGCTCGGGGAGGGCGTCACCGACCTGTCGGGCGCGGCCTCCGCCGTCGCGGAGTACGAGGCGGCCGCGCAGGCGATCGCCGGGCGGGGTCTGGACGCCGAGATCTCCATCAAGCTCTCCCAGCTCGGCCAGACCGTGGACCGGGAGGCCTGCGTCGCGAACCTGACCGAGATCCTCGACCAGGCCAAGTCCGTGGGCGTCCCCGTCGAGATCGACATGGAGGACAGCAGCCTGGTCCCGGACACGCTGGCCCTGTTCCGGGAGGCCGCGACCACGCACCCGCAGACCCGGCTCGCCGTGCAAGCCGCGCTCCGCCGCACCCCCGTGGACCTGGAGACACTGGCGCCCCTGAAGCCGCGCGTCCGGCTGGTGAAGGGCGCCTACGCCGAGCCCCTGGAGCGGGCCCACCAGGGCAAGGCCGAGATCCGGGCGCAGTTCAAGCACCTGACCGACTGGCTGTTCGAGCACGGCTCCGATCCCGCGTTCGGCACGCACGACGACGAGCTGATCGCGTACGCGCGTGCGGCCGCCGCGCGAGCCGGCAAGGGCCCGGGCGAGTACGAGTTCCAGTTCCTGCACGGCATCCGCCGCGACCTCCAGCAGGAACTCGTGGACGACGGTCACCGCGTGCGCGTGTACATCCCGTTCGGTTCGGCCTGGTACCCCTACCTGACGCGCCGGATGGCCGAGCGCCCGGCCAACCTGCTGTTCTTCCTGCGCGCCCTCGTCGGTCGATGAACCGCCTGACACCCGGAGCGTGATCCGAGATGCTCGACGCCGTCACCCAGGTCCCGCCACCGGTCAACGAGCCGGTCCACGACTTCGCACCCGGCAGCGCCGAGCGGGCGGCGCTGGAGGAGCGGTTGAAGCAGCTCGCCGCCGAGCGGGTCGAGCTGACCATGACCATCGGCGGTGAGCAGCGGGTCGGCGGCGGGGGGCCCATCGACGTCGTCCAGCCGCACCGCAGGGACGCCGTGCTGGGCACGATGGGCAACGCGACGCCGCAGGACGTCGCCGACGCCGTGGAGGCGGCCCGCGCCGCGGCACCCGCGTGGCGGCGGATGTCCTACGACGACCGTGCCGCGGTCTTCCTCAAGGCCGCAGAGCTGCTGGCCGGGCCGTGGCGGCACACGCTCAACGCGGCCACGATGCTCGGGCAGAGCAAGACCTGCTACCAGGCCGAGATCGACACGCCGTGCGAGCTGGTCGACTTCTGGCGGTTCAACGTCCACTTCGGCCGGCAGATCCTCGAGGAGCAGCCGATGAGCTCGCCCGGGGTCTGGAACCGTTTCGACCACCGGCCGCTCGAGGGGTTCGTGCTGGCCATCACCCCGTTCAACTTCACCGCCATCGCGGGCAACCTGCCCACCGCGCCGGCGCTGATGGGCAACACGGTCATCTGGAAGCCCTCCCCCACCCAGCAGGTCGCCGCCCACCACACGATGCGGGTGCTGGAGGAGGCCGGCCTGCCGCCCGGGGTGATCAACATGGTCACCGGGGACGGCCGGGCGGTCAGCGAGGTCGCGCTGGTGCACCCCGACCTGGCCGGCATCCACTTCACCGGCTCCACCGCGACCTTCGGCCACCTGTGGCGGACGGTGACGGAGAACCTGACCGGCTACCGGGCCTACCCGCGGCTGGTGGGCGAGACCGGCGGCAAGGACTTCGTGATCGCGCACCCCTCCGCCGACGTCGACGTGCTGCGCACCGCCCTGGTGCGCGGGGCGTTCGAGTTCCAGGGGCAGAAGTGCTCCGCGGCCTCCCGGGCCTACATCCCCCGGTCCGTGTGGGACCGGCTCCGGGATCCGTTCCTGGAGGAGGTCGAGGGCATGCCGATGGGCGACGTCACCGACTTCTCGATGTTCCTGGGTGCGGTCATCGACCAGCGCTCCTTCGACCGGCTGACCGGTGTCCTGGACCGGGTCCGCGGGGAGGACGGCGTGGAGATCCTGGCCGGGGGCACCGCCGACGACAGCGAGGGCTTCTTCGTCCGCCCCACCCTGGTCCAGGCCGACAACCCCGAGCACGAGGTCTTCACCACCGAGTACTTCGGCCCGATCCTCGGGGTGTTCGTCTACGACGACGCCGACTACGACCGGGTGGTCCGCGAGGCCGCGGACGCCGCCCCGTACGGCCTCACCGGGTCGATCATCGCCCAGGACCGCGCCGCGATCGTCGAGGCCATGGAGGTGCTGCGGTTCTCCGCCGGCAACTTCTACGTCAACGACAAGCCCACCGGGGCAGTGGTCGGACAGCAGCCCTTCGGGGGCGCCCGGGCCAGCGGCACCAACGACAAGGCCGGCTCGGTCCTCAACCTGCTCCGCTGGGTGTCGCCGCGGTCGATCAAGGAGAGCTTCGTGCCGCCCACCGACTACCGGTACCCGCACATGGGCTGACGCCGTCCCCCGGCTCCCCTCGCGCCCTGACGCCGTCCCCCGCGGCGGTCACGGCGCCTCGTTCGGGTAGCCCTCCTCGTCCATCCGCCGGATGACGCGGGGGTCCAGCCGCCCCTCCCCCACGGCGGCGTCGACCTCGACGTCGACGACGGCGCCGTGCTCGTGCATCCACCGGTCGGCGCGGGTCTCCGCGGCGACCCCCTGGTCGGTCAGGTGGGCCTCGCCGATGGCCCTGCGCCGGACGGCGTAGGCGACGAGCACGACCGCCCAGGCGAGCAGGCTGAGCAGGAGCTGCGACCGGGTGCTGTCCCGGACGAACATCTGCACGAGGATCCCGACGATGGCGGCCGCCGTGAGCAGGGTCAGGACGGGGTAGAACCACATCTTCACCCGCAGCCGCTCCGGCGGGATCGTCGGCCGCATCCGCAGCTGGGACAGGGTGATCAGCAGGTAGACGAACAGGATGATCGCGCCGGAGGAGTTGAGCAGGAACAGGAAGACCGTGTCCGGCGACACGTAGGCGGCGATCACGCAGAGGAACCCGACGACGCTGGACGCGAGGATCGCCCACGCGGGGACACCACGCCGGTTGATCGAGAGCAACCGGCCGGGTGCCTCGTGCCGGGCGGCGAGCACGAAGAGCATGCGCGAGGCCGTGTAGAGGCCGGAGTTCAGGCAGGACAGGACGGCGGTGAGCACGACCGCGTTCATGATCTCGGCCGCCGCCGGGATCCCCATCTCCTCCATCGCGGCCACGTACGGCGAGTCGCCGAGCTCCGTGGAGTTCCACGGCAGGATGGTGGCCAGCAGGAAGATGGAGCCGACGTAGAAGATCAGGATCCGGAAGACGACGGAGTTCGTCGCCCGTGCGATGCCGCGCTCCGGCTCCGCGGACTCGGCGGCGGCGATGGTGGCGATCTCGGCGCCGACCATCGAGAAGACCACGATCACGATGCCCGAGACGAGCGTGCCGACGCCGTTGGGGAACAGGCCGCCGTGCTCGGTCAGGTTCGAGAAGTCCAGGTCGCGGCCCGGCCACAGCCCCAGGACGAACAGCGCGCCCAGGGCGATGAACGCCACGATCGCGAAGACCTTGACGCCGGCGAACCAGTACTCGAACTCCCCGTAGGAGGCCACCGAGAACAGGTTGGTCGCCGTCATGAGCACCATCAGGGCCAGGGCCATGACCCACAGCGGGACGTCGGGCAGCCAGCGCTGCAGGATCGCCGCCCCGGCCACGGCCTCGAAGCCGACCACGATCACCCAGAAGTACCAGTACAGCCAGCCCACGCTGAAGCCGGCCCAGCCGCCGAGCGACTGCCGCGCGTAGTCGGCGAAGGACCCCGTCGAGGGGTTGGCGACCGCCATCTCCCCGAGCATCCGCATGACCATGACGATCAGGACGCCGGTGAGGGCATAGGTCAGGAACGCCGCGGGGCCGACCTCACCGATGATCGCGCCCGAGCCGACGAACAGGCCCGCGCCGATGACGCCACCGATCGCGATCATCGTGAGGTGGCGCTGCTTGAGTCCCTTGTGGAGGTTGCCGCCCTCGGCGGTCGGGCCGTGTGCCATGTCCGCTCCCCTCGTCCTGCTACGAGTCGGTGGGGTGGGCGTGAGCTCACGAGAATGATGGGCCGGACCGCCGGAGCCGCGCCAGCGCAACGGCTCCCCTCCGTGACGTCGCGTGCGCGTGCGCCGCGCGGCGCGCGGGCGGGCCGTCGGACACGCCGGTCCGGGTCCGCACCGCCGGCCACGGGGACCGGCTACCGGCCACCGGTGCCCTGGCCTGGACGCCGGCAGGGAGCGGCGAGCGCACGGCCCGCGGCGGCGGTCAGCCCTCCCAGGGAGTCGTCTCGTCGAGGGCGAGGAGGGCAGCGGCCTGCGCCTCGGTGAGGTCACCGGAGCGGGTTCACTCGGCTCGCAGGTGTCTGCGTGCGGCCTGGGGAGAGCTCAGCCGGGGGGTGGTCGGGGTCCAGGAGTCGAGGAGCACCAGGCTGCGCACCAGGCGCCGGGTCCAGCGTCGCGCCGTGACCGATCCGAACGTCCGGGTCGGCCGCGGTCCGCTCGCGTCCTGCCGTGCGTCGGGGCCAGGCGTGCGGAGGTCTTCGGGCTCTGCGGACACTGTTCTTCTTCTGCGCTTCTCGTCGATCGGATGGGGCACCCGGGGGACGCCGGTGGCGTCCGAGCACCCTCCCCACGGTAGGACGACGCCCGGGCCCGGGGCACGCGTCCCGGGGGTGACGGTCGGCACGCTGCCCTCGACCGGTCAGCGCCGGAGGGAACGGTCAGGCGTCCGCCCCCGCATGCCGGTGGACGACGGCGCCGTCGACCGCGGTCAGCGCGATCGGCGCGTCGGCGAGCTCGTCGGAGTCCGCGCGCAGCGGGTCGACGGCGAAGGCGGTGAGATCGGCCCGCATCCCGACGCGATGCGCCCGGCCGCGGCGACTCCCCCGCCGCGTCGGCGGCCTGGCTCGTGTAGCCCTGCAGGGCCGTCAGCGCGGTCAGCCCCTGGTGCGGCTGGACCGGTGGACGCCGGGCTCCCCCGCCGGACGGCGCAGCTGGGCGTCGGCCAGCACCCGCCGGGGGTCGAACGGTGCGACCGGCCAGTCGGAGCCGAGCACCAGGGGCACCCCGGCGTCGCGCAGGTCGCGGCAACGCCAGGCGCAGTCGGCCCGCTCATCACCCAGCCGGACCGACCAGTCGTCCGTGTGGTCGGCGCGAGTGGAGTGGGTGCAGTGGGTCGGCTGCATGCTGGCCGCGACCCCCTGGCGCAGGAAGCGGCCGATGAGCGCGCCCGGCAGTGTCTCGACGTGCTCGATGCGGTGCGGTCCGGACGGCGAGGCGGCCGGCCCGTCGAGCGCGTCCAGGACGTGCCGCACCGCGGCGTCGCCGATGGCGTCCGTCGCGGTCGGGACGCCCGCCGCGGCCGACGGCGGGGCGCGGACATCCGGGACCAAGGGCCCTGGGGAGAACCCCACCACGTGGGCAGCATCCGACTCCACCGGTGAGGCGAGGATCACCGCACTCGGCGCCGGGGTGCAGGGCCTGGGGAGGGACCATGCGACTGCTCCGAGCCCTGGTCGTCGGTGGGTTCACCGCGGCAGCCGTGCTGGTGGCACCCCCGGCGACCGCGGCCGAGAGAGGGATCGCCCCGCAGGACTGCGAGCGCGTCTGGATCTGGTGGATCCCCTTCCCGTGCCAGCCGGACTGACGGCGTCGCCTCCCGTCCGCCCGTCCCCGGGCGGTCGCGCCCCCCACATCTAGGGGCTCGCCGCCCCCTCGGACGCGTCTGCCGCGTCGGGGCCGGTCCTGGCGAAGCTGCTCCCGACGCGGGCCGGGGGGCCCGGACGAGACCGGGGGCGATGAGGGTGGACCAGGACGACCAGACGGCGGGCGGCTGCCCGTTCAGCGGAGCGGGCGGTCCGCTGCGGATGGCCCGGCGCGGCTTCCTCGCCGGCGCGCTGGCCACGGCGGTGGTGCCCGCCGTCGGCGGCGGGCTCGCCGGCACGGCGCGGGCGGCCGAGGACCCCGTCCCCGCACCCGGGACCACCGAGCCGCCGCCGGTCCCCGACGCACCCGCCGAGACCGCGGCGCACGCCGTCGGCGACCCGCGCGGAGCGGACATCGCCGTCCGCGTCGACCGGAGGGCGCAGGCGCGCTTCGGCCTCATGTTCCCGGGCCTGCCGGCCTTCGCGCCCACCGACGGGCTGCTGCGGTGGCTGGCCGCGAGCATGAACGACGGCCTCCAGCCGCTCACAGACGTCCGGCTGAGCAACCCGGCCGCCGACAACCGGGGGATCCCGGCCGGCTACATCTACTTCGGCCAGTTCGTCGACCACGACATGACCCTGGACAAGACCCCGCTGAGCTCCCGGCTGCAGGACCCGCTGGCCATGCGGAACTACGACACCCCGTGGTTCGACCTCGGCAGCGTCTACGGCAAGAACGCGAACGGCAGCCCCGAGCTCTACGACCCCGACAAGCCCGGCTACCTCAGGCTCTGGCACCACGACGACCTGGTCGACCTGCCGCGCGACGACGTCGGTGCCGCCTACCTCGGCGACCCGCGCAACGACGAGAACCTGATCGTCGCCCAGCTGCACACGGTGTTCATCCGGCTGCACAACAAGTTCATGGACCAGGGCATGACCTTCGCGCAGGCCCGCCGCCAGTGTCGCTGGCACTACCAGTGGCTGATCGTCAACGACTACCTGCCGCGCATCGTCGGTCAGGACGTCGTCAACACCCTGATCAAGCGCGACGGGGCCGGCCCGATCAAGTTCCACGGCACGTTCTACAAGCCCGAGCACCCCGACAACCCCTACATGCCGATCGAGTACTCGGGTGCGGCCTACCGGTTCGGGCACAGCATGATCCGCGCCGAGTACGAGATGCAGGACGGCCACACCGTCCCGATCTTCGGCGCCGACGGTTTCGAGGACCTCCGCGGCAACCGCCCGATCCCGCACGACCTGTGGGCGGACTGGAACTACTTCTTCGACATCCCGGGCCTCGAGCCACCGGACGACCGGAACTTCGCCCGCCTCATCAACACGCAGCTCTCGCTGCCGCTGTTCACCCTGCCGCCGACGGTGGTGGCCCGCACCGACAAGGCGATCATCGCCCTCGCCGAGCGCAACCTCCTGCGCGGCAAGCGGCTGGGCCTGCCCTGCGGTCAGGACGTCGCCCAGGCGATGGGGATCACCCCGCTGACCAACCAGGAGCTGAACCTCAAGGCCCCGGGCTGGGGAGGCAAGGCGCCGCTCTGGTACTACGTGCTCAAGGAGGCCGAGCTGCTCGCCCAGGGCAAGAAGCTCGGCCCGGTCGGCGGCCGGATCGTCGCCGAGGTGATCCTCGGCATCATGGCGCTGGACCCGGAGTCCTACTTCAACCTCAAGCCCGGCTTCCAGTGGAAGCAGGACAAGCAGGTGGGCGACCTGATCCTGCTGGCCGACGCCCTGGACCCGCGCTCGCGGATCGTGCTGCCCGACGACGAGGTCGACGAGATCGGGCCGCAGCCCCTGGAGCCCGACGAGCAGATCAACCCCGAGGCCACCTCGCCGGTGGGCTCCCTGACCCTGGCCGAGTGAGAGGACACCCCATGTCTCGTGCTGTCGTGACCGGCGGTGCCGGCTTCCTCGGGTCCCACCTGTGCGAAGCGCTGCTCGACCGCGACGTCGAGGTGCTGTGCCTCGACAACTTCCTGACCGGGACGCCGGCGAACGTGGCGCACCTGCTGGAACGCCCGGGCTTCCGGCTGGTCCGCGCCGACGTCACCGACTACGTCCACGTGCCCGGACCGGTCGACTACGTGCTGCACTTCGCCTCCCCCGCCTCGCCGATCGACTACGCCGAGCTGCCCATCCACACCATGAAGGTCGGCTCGATCGGGACCCTGCACACGCTGGGCCTGGCCAAGGAGAAGGGGGCGCGGTACCTGCTCGCCTCGACGTCGGAGACCTACGGGGACCCGCTGGTCCACCCGCAGCCGGAGACCTACTGGGGCAACGTGAACCCGGTGGGGCCGCGCGGTGTCTACGACGAGGCCAAGCGCTTCGCCGAGGCGATGACGTCGGCCTACCGGCGCACGCACGGCGTCGACACCGCGATCGTGCGGATCTTCAACACCTACGGGCCGCGCATGCGGCCGCGCGACGGCCGGGCCATCCCGACGTTCATCCGGCAGGCGCTGTCCGGTGAGCCGCTGACCGTCGCCGGGGACGGCACCCAGACCCGTTCCGTCTGTTACGTCAGCGACCTCGTCGACGGGCTGCTCCGGTTCCTGCTGTCGTCGGAGGCGGGGCCGATGAACATCGGCAACCCGCACGAGATCCCGGTGATCGACCTGGCCCGGCGGATCCGGGAGCTGACCGGCTCGGCCTCACCCATCGAGTTCGTCCCCCGTCCGGAGGACGACCCGACGGTGCGCCAGCCCGACATCGGCCTGGCCCGCCGGGCCCTGGGCTGGGAGCCGCAGATGTCCCTGGACGACGGGCTCAAGCACACCATCGCGTGGTTCGCCCAGCACCCCGACCTGGTCCGCCTCGCCGGGGGGGGGGGGGGGGGGGGGGGGGGGGGGGGGGGGGGGGGGGGGGGG
>NZ_JBJGYS010000045.1:0-30113 GCF_054050115.1 Geodermatophilus sp. SYSU D00708
CGTTACGGCGGCCATGGCGAGAGGGAAACGCCCGGATCCATTCCGAACCCGGAAGCTAAGCCTCTCAGCGCCGATGGTACTGCCCTGGAGACGGGGTGGGAGAGTAGGACGCCGCCGGACAACCATTGACGAAAACGGGGGTCAGAGCCACGCGCTCTGACCCCCGTTTTCGTGCTTTCTGCCATTTTTCGTCGGCACTCGTGAGTGCTGTAGTGAGCATCGAGGTACGCACACAGTCATGACTTCTCCACGTCGAGGCGCCGGTGGCGCCGGTGGACAGGGCGGTCCTCGCGGTGGTCGCGGTGGCGGTCAGGGTCGGCCGCAGCGACCGGGGACTCCCCGAAGCGGCGGCGCCACCGGCGGCCAGGGCGCCTATCAGGGACGTCGTCCGACCGGCGGCGGTCCCGCCGGAACCGGTCGCCCGAGGCGCGACGACTGGCAGGACCGGCGTCCCGGCGACGAGCGCGGTCAGGGCGGTCGCCCGGAGCGCGGTCGGGGTGAGCGGTCCGGAGGCTCGGGTGCCGACTGGCGGGACCGTCGTCCCGGTGACGAGCGCGGTCAGGGCGGTCGCCCGGAGCGCGGTCGGGGTGAGCGGTCGGGGAGCTCCGGTGGTGACTGGCGGGACCGCCGTCCCCAGGGTGACCGTCGCCCCTCGGGGCAGGGCTCGCGGTGGCAGGACCGACCGGACCGGGGCGGCGCGCAGCACCCCGGGGCCTCCCGGCCCCAGTGGCAGGACCGACGCCCGCAGCGAGACCGCCCCCAGCGGCCCGACGACGCCCGCGGAGAGTGGCGGGACCGTCGGCCCGAGGGAGACCGCCCCGACGGCGCCCGTGGCGGTTGGCAGGGCGGCCGGCAGCAGCGGGCCGGCGGATCGCAGGGGAACTGGCAGGAGCGGCGGCCCGGCGCCGGCCGACCGGCCGGCGAGCGCCGTGCGCCCGCCGCTGGAGGGCGTGGCAGCTGGCAGGACCGCAGTACGGCCGGGGAGCGCTCTCGGCGTCCTGAGGCGGCGGAGCGTGGCAGCTGGCAGGACCGCAGTACGGCCGGGGAGCGCCCTCGGCGTCCTGAGGCGGCGGAGCGTGGTTCCTGGCAGGACCGGGGCGTGTCCGGGGAGCGCCCTCGGCGTCCTGAGGCGGCGGAGCGCGGCTCCTGGCAGGAGCGTCGTCCGCAGCGGGCAGCTGGTGCCGGTGGTGCACGGGGGGACTGGCGGGACCGTCGTCCCTCCGACGACCGGCGCGGGCGTCCGCCGAGGGCCGCCGGCGCCGACCGCACACCGCCGGCACCGACCGGCCCGGCGGTGCCCGAGTGGGCCGATCCGCGGGACCTCGACCCGTCGGTCCGGCAGGCTTTGCGGGGCCTGGACCCGCGCAACGCCACCCGGGTGGCGGAGCACCTCGTCACGGCGGGCACGCTGGTCGACGAGGACCCGGTCGAGGCGCTGGCCCACGCCCGTGCGGCGCGTGACCGGGCCTCGCGGATCGCGGTCGTGCGGGAGGCCGTCGGGGTGGCGGCCTACCACGCCGGTGACTACGCCGAGGCCGCCCGGGAGCTGCGGGCCTACCGGCGGATGAGCGGTGACGAGGTCTACCGCGCCGTCCTCGCCGACTGCGAGCGGGCCCTGGGTCGGCCGGAGGTGGCGCTGCGTCTGGTGCGTGAGTCGCTGGACGAGGGGCCGGACGCCGCCGAGACCGTCGAGCTGCGGCTGGTGGAGGCCGGTGCACGGCAGGACCTCGGAGAGCTCGCGGCAGCCCGCCTGGTGCTCGAGGACGCGCTCGGCGGCCGTCCGCGCCCGGAGTCGGTGGACCTCACCGACCCGGGCGTGCTGCGGCTGGCCGGCGCCTACGCCGACCTGCTGGCAGCGGCGGGGGAGGATGGGCCGGCGCAGGCCTGGGCTGCGGCCCTCACGGCGCACAGTCCCGTGGAGCTCGAGGTCGAGTTCTCCGAGGAGGAGCTCCCCGTCGAGGAGGAGCTCCGGGCCGAGGAGACACTCCCCGCCGCGCGGGCACCGGCCGACGACGACGTCGCCCCGGAGCCGGGTCCGGCTGCGTTCGTGGAGCCGGGTCCTGCTGCCTTCGTGGAGCCGGTACCGGCCGCGGACGACGAGCAGGAACTCGACCTCGACGACGACATCGAGGCCGAGGTGGCCGAGCTGCTCGGCGAGATCGAGCCGCCCGAGGGCCCCGCGCAGCACTGACCACGGACATCGGCCCGGCGTCCGTCCACACCCACCGCGGTGTTCCACAGACGGGCGCCGAGCCTGTGCCGGGGGCGCGCCGGTCGCGAGGCTGCCCTCATGAGCGTGGCAGTGATCGACCGGAACGACGTCGTGCTCCGCGGGCGGCTGTCCGCCCCCGCGGAGCTGCGGACCCTCCCCAGCGGGGACACGCTGGTGACCTTCCGGCTGGTGGTGCGCCGGCCGGAGCCCCGGGCGCGAGGGCAGTCGGTCGACGTCCTCAGCTGCATCACCTACGACCGGGCGTTGCAGCGGCGGGTCGCCGCCTGGGAACCGGGTGACGTCGTGGAGATCGAAGGGGCGCTGCAACGCCGCTTCTGGCGGACGCCCAACGGCACCGCGTCGGTGTGCGAGGTCAACTGCCGACGGGGGCGGAAGGTGCCGCGATCGTCCGCCGGGACGACGGTCGCGAGCGCGTGACCGGCGGTCAGTCCGTGTGCGGGCGGAGGACCAGCCCGGTCCGGGGCTTGGGGACGAACAGCGTCGACTTCCTGGGCATCCGGGCACCTGTGCGGGCCACCGCGGCCACGTCCGCCGGCGACGGGGCCCGCAGCAGGACGGCGACGCCGTGCCGCGCCCGCGCCTCGGCGAGCGCCTCGTCCACCGTGTGCACGACCACGACCGACCGCGGGTCGTCGCCGCGTTCCCACAGCCGCTGGAACAGCCCGTGGTGAGCGAGCACGACGTCGAGCGCCCGCCACGCGGCCGGTGCCCCCGCAGGGGCGGTGGCCCGCATCTCCTCCGTCGGGTCGCTCAGCCGCAGCAGGCGGCGGCCGTCGGTCACCAGCAGGCCGGACACGCCGGGCTCGGCCAGCCAGCCGCGGGCGGTGTCGGGGACGCCGCCGTCCGGCACGGTGAACTCGTCGACGGTGAAGCCGCCGGCAGCCCGGTCCAGCGCGTCCTCCAGCGGGAGGTCCGGCACGACCCGGTGGATGCCGTGCACCCGCAGGCCGCCCGGGCCCATCGGCGTGACCAGGGCGAGGATGGCCTGCGCCCCGGGGACGCCGGAGGAGGCTCGGGCGTGGGCCTGTGCGGCGGCGAAGCGGTGGTGCCCGTCGGCGATGACCGCACCGGTACGGGCGAGGGCGGCCTGCACCCGGTCCAGGAGATCGGTGTCGGTGACCCGCCACAGGGCGTGCCGCACGCCGTCGCCGTCGACCACCGCCAGGGTCGGCTCACCCTCGCAGGCGGCGGCGGTCAGCTCGGGCAGTTCCGGGTCCGGGTCGTGGGCCAGGATGATCGGCTCCAGGTCGGTGCCGGTGGCGGCCAGCAGGGCACGGCGTCCCTCCACGGCAACCGGATAGGTGTCCTCGTGCGGAAGGACGGCCCGGGAGCCGGCCGACGGCAGGCCGACTGCGGCCAGCCAGCCGACGGTGGCCGCCCCGTCCGGCGGCCGCATCTCGTACACCCACATCGCAGGGGTCGCGTCCCGCTCCAGGACGCCCCCGGACTCCCAGTCCTGCAGCGTCCGGGCCGCCTGCTCGACCGACCGGCGCAGCGCGTCCGCGGCGGTGTTCCCCGGTGCTGCGGCGACGCGCGGGAGGATCAGCCGGACGACGTTGTGCGGATCGGCCTCGGCCAGGCGGTCCCGCCCATCCGGCGTCACCAGGTCGTAGGCTGGCGAGCTCACCCGGGCCAGGTGCCCGGGGTCTCGTTGCCGGTAGGTCAGGGCGCGGAAGGGCCGGACCTCGAGCCCTGTCGCTGCGGGGTGCGGGGAGTCCGCCGTCGACGAGGGCACGATGGGGATCGTAGGAGCGGTGCCGCCCGGTCCGCCGTCGCGGCCGGTCCCGACCAGGGACCGGCGGTGCGCGCGCCGACGGGGAGCACCCGGACCGAGGGGGCAGCAGTGGACGACACGGGGGCTCCCGAAGGCGGGGTGTACGAGTGGTACCAGCGCGGGCTGCACCTGCTCGCCAATCGCGATCCGGCCGCGGCGGCGACCATCCTCGCCCGCGCCAGCGAGGCCGAGCCCGGGTCGCGCAGCCTGCTCGAGGCACTGGCCCGCGCCCAGTACGACGCCGGCCGCTACGACGAGGCGATGGTGACCTTCCGGGAGCTGATCAGCCGGAACCCGACCGACGACTACGCGCAGTTCGGCCTGGGGCTGGCCGCGAGCCGCGCCGGGGACCTGGACCTGGCCGCCGAGCACCTCGCGCTCGCCGTGGCCATGCGTCCCGACGTGACCCACTACTCGCGGGCGCTGCGCGGCGTTCGGGCCCGGCGCTCCGGGGCGACCTCGTGAGCGGGCTCCTGCAGCCGTCCCTGGCGACCGGGACCACGGAACCGCCCACCGCGGTCTACGACGTGGCCCTCCTCGACCTCGACGGCGTGGTCTACGTCGGCCCCGACGCGGTGCCGGGTGTGCCCACTGCCCTGGCCGCCGCCCGCGCCGCCGGGATGCGGCTGGGGTTCGTCACCAACAACGCGGCCAGGACGCCGGAGGAGGTGGCCGGCCACCTGACCGACCTCGGCATCGCGGCCGCGCCCGGTGACGTGATCACCAGCTCGCAGGCAGCCGCCTCGGTCGTGGCGCAGCGGCTGGGCGCGGGGGCGCGCGTGCTGCCGGTCGGCGGCCCCGGGGTCGCCGCGGCGCTCCGGGCGGCGGGGCTGACCGTGGTGGAGCGCGCCGAGGACCTCCCCGCTGCGGTGGTCCAGGGCTACGGGCGGGACGTCGGCTGGGCGCAGTTGGCCGAGGCGGTCGTCGCGGTGCGCAACGGCGCCCAGCACGTCGCCACCAACACCGACGCGACCATCCCCTCACCGCGCGGTCCGCTCCCGGGCAACGGCGCGATGGTCGGGGTGGTCGCCGGCGTCACCGGCCGGACCCCACTGGTCACCGGCAAGCCCGATCCCGCCATGCACGCCGAGTGCGTGCGCCGCACCGCCGCCCGCCGACCGCTGGTGGTCGGAGACCGGCTCGACACCGACATCGAGGGGGGACGGCGGGCCGGGGCGGCCAGCCTGCTGGTGTTCTCCGGCGTCACCGATCCCGCGGCCCTGCTCGCGGCCGGGCCGCAGCGCCGGCCGGACCTGCTGGCCGCCGACGCCTCGGGGCTGCTCGACGTGCACCCGGCGGTCGTGCGCGACGGCGGTGCCTGGCGCTGCCGTCACTGGTGGGCGCGGCCCGTCGGCGAGGGCGGCCCGCTCCAACTGGGCTGCGACGACGGATCGGCCGAGACGGGCGACGGGGGTGCGCTGGACGGGCTGCGCGCCCTGTGCGTCGCCCACTGGGTCCAGCACCCCGACGAGGCCGTCACCGCAGCGGTCCGGGCGGCCGACGAGGGCGCCGCCGCGGTGCTCGCCCGCTGGTCGCTGGCAGGCTGACGTGGCGACGGAGGAGTCTGGGCGCGCCGCGGCGGAGCACTCGCCCGGGAGCCGGCGGTGCCGGGCCCGCCGGCTGCCCGGGACGCGGCGGGCGGCTCAGACCATCTTGCGCAGCCGCAGCAGGTCGCGGAGGCCGGCCTCGAGCTTCACCCGCCCCGTCGCCCACGCCGGACCGAACGACAGCTGTCCGTCGGTGAGCGCGACGAGGTCGTCACTGGTCATGGTGAGCCGGATGTCGGCCTTCTCCAGCGACTGGTCCTCTGGTTCGGCGCGCAGTTCGTGGACCCGTCCCCGGGCCAGCCGACCGCGGACGACCTGTCCGAGGTCGGGCAGCCGGCAGGACAGGCTCCGGTCCAGGCCCTCCGCTGCCGGGCTGGCCGCGAGGTTGCCCAGCACGCTCTTGAGGGCGGTCATGCACTGTTCCATCGTGGCCACGCGGGCAGGCCTCCACGGTGAGAAGGGACGGGGCGGGCGGAGGCTATCCCCGGCCGGTGAACCGTGCCCGTCGTCCCCGGCCGGTAACCTCGCCAGCCGGGGACCGATCCCCGTCCAGTGCTCCGCGGCGAGCGCCTCCCCATCCTTGCGGCGCCGCCGCGACCACCACTCCTCGAGAGGCGGACGATGACCGAGCCGAGTCGACCGCGACCGGTGCCGGGACCTCCTCGGTCCGGCCCGCGTCCGCCGGGCGGTGCGGTCCCGGTCCCGGGTCCGGCCGTCCCCGTCGAGCAGGACGCGACGACCGTGCCCGCGCCGCAGGAGGCTGCGCGCTTCGCCGACCTCGACCACCGCCCGGTCGCCGAGCACGTGGCCGTGTTCGAGGCCGAGCACGCGCGGCTGCAGCGCGAGCTGGCCACGATCGACCAGCTCTGATGGTCCGCCGCAGCCGGCTCGACGCGGAGCTCGTGCGGCGAGGGCTGGCCCGCTCCCGCGAGCACGCCGTCGCGCTCATCGCCGAGGGGCGGGTCGCCGTCTCGGGGCGGGCCGCCACCAAGCCCGCCACCGGCGTCGACGCCAACACCCCCGTGGTCGTGCGCACCGACCCCGACCAGCCCAGCTGGGTGTCGCGCGGCGCGCACAAGCTTCTCGGCGCGCTCGAGGCCTTCCCGGTGAGCGTCGCGGGCCGGCGAGCCCTCGATGCCGGGGCCTCCACCGGTGGCTTCACCGAGGTGCTCCTGAGCCGGGGCGCCCGGGAGGTGGTCGCGGTGGACGTCGGCTACGGCGAGCTGGCCTGGTCCCTGCGCACCGACGAGCGGGTCACCGTGCTCGAGCGCACCAACGTCCGGTCGCTGACCCCCGAGCAGGTCGGCGGCCCGGTGGACCTCGTCGTCGCCGACCTGTCGTTCATCTCGCTGCGGCTGGTGCTCCCCGCGCTGGCCGCCTGCGCCACCGCCGAGGCCGACCTGCTGCCCATGGTCAAGCCGCAGTTCGAGGTCGGCCGGGAGCGGCTCGGCGCAGGCGGGGTGGTGCGGGATCCCGCGCACCGGGAGTGGGCGGTGCTGGACGTCGCCCGGGCCGCCGCCGACCTCGGGTGGGGCACGGCCGGGGTGGTCGCCAGCCCGCTGCCCGGGCCCGCCGGGAACGTCGAGTTCTTCCTGTGGTTGCGCCGGGACGCCGGGCCGCCCCGCGAGGAGGACGCGCACCGGGCGGTCGAGGAAGGACCATCGTGAGGGAGCGCGCGAGCGCAGCCGTGCCGGCACCGGAGCCGGCACGCACCACCGAGGAGGCACCGTGAGCGAGGTCAGCCCCGCCCTGTGGGCGCCGAGCGGCAGCCGGCACGTCCTGCTGGCCGTGCACACCGGCCGGCAGGACATCGTCGAGCTCGCCCGCAGCTCAGCCGCCCGCCTGGCCAAGGCCGGCATCACCGTCCGGCTGCTCGAGGAGGAGGCCACCGAGCTCGGCATCGAAGGCGCTGAGGTCGTGCCAGCGGACGCCGAGGCCGCCCGTGGGGCCGAGATCGTGATGGTCTTCGGCGGCGACGGCACCTTCCTGCGGGCCGCCGAGCTGGCGCGCTACAGCAACGCCGCGCTGATGGGGGTCAACCTCGGCCGCGTCGGCTTCCTCGCCGAGACCGAGCCCGAGGCGGTCGAGGAGACCCTCACCGCCATCGAGCGGTGCGAGTACTCCGTGGAGAAGCGGCTGGCCATCGAGGTGGACGTCCTCGACGCGACCGGCTCCGTCGTCGGCGGGACGTGGGCGCTCAACGAGGCGTCGGTGGAGAAGTCCGAGCGGTCCCGGGTCCTCGACGTCGTGCTCGCCATCGACGGGCGGCCGCTGACCAGCTTCGGCTGCGACGGGATCCTGTTCTCCACGCCGACCGGCTCCACCGCCTACGCGTTCTCCGCGGGCGGCCCGGTGGTCTGGCCGGACGTCGAGGCGATGCTCGTGGTGCCGTCGAACGCCCACGCGCTCTTCGCCCGGCCGCTGGTCACCTCGCCGGACTCGGTGCTCACGGTGGCCATCCCCTCCGACGGCAACCGGGCGCGGGTGTCCGCCGACGGGCGGCGGGCGCTGGAGGTGCCCGAGGGCGGGCGGGTCGACGTCCGCCGGGCCGCCCGGCCGGTGCGCATCGCGCGCGTGCACGCGACCACCTTCGGCGACCGGCTGGTGGCCAAGTTCGGCCTGCCCGTCCGCGGGTTCCGCGACGCGCGCCGGCACGACCCCGGGCACGAGCTGATCCCCACCCGCAACGTGCTCACCCGCGGCTTCGTCCGCGGGAACCCCGGGAAGGAGGGCCGCGGTGGCGGCACGGACGACGACGCGTGAGAAGCGGGCGCCCCGGTCGGGGAAGCCCGCCGTCGAGGAGCGTGGCCCGGCCGAGGTGTCGGCGGACGCCGGAACGGCCCCGGCCGCCGGTGACGTCGCGCCGGCGGAGGACCACCGGTTGGGCCGGCTGACGGAGCTGCGCATCCGCGGCCTCGGCGCCATCGACGACGTCACCCTCGAACTCGGTCACGGGCTCACCGTCGTCACGGGGGAGACCGGCGCCGGCAAGACCATGGTCGTCACCGGCCTGACCCTGCTCTTCGGTGGGCGCGCCGACCCCGGGCGGGTGCGCGCGAACGGGCGGGCGGGGGTCGAGGGAAGGCTGGCCCTCCCGGCCGACTCGCCGGTGTGGGAGCGGGCCGCCGAGGCCGGTGCCGACCCCGACGACGACGGCAGCCTCATCCTCGCCCGCACGGTGAGCGCGGAGGGCCGGTCCCGCGCCCACCTCGGTGGGCGCAGCGTGCCGGTCGGCGTGATCGCCGAGATGGCCGAGGGGCTGCTCGCCGTGCACGGGCAGAGCGACCAGCTGCGGCTGTCCCGCCCGGCCGAGCAGCGGCGCGCGCTGGACCGCTACGCCGGGCCGGCGCACCTGGAGCTGCTCGACCGTTACCGCGCGGCCCACGCCTCCTGGCGGGAGCTCGCCGCCGACCTCGACCGCCGCCGCGGCCAGGCCCGCGAGCTCGCGCAGGCCGCCGACGTCCTGCGCCACGGGCTCGAGGAGATCGACGGGGTGGCTCCGCAGCCGGGTGAGGACGAGGAGCTCGACGCGCAGGCGCGCCGGCTCAGCGACGCCGACGCGCTCCGGGCGGCCGCCGACGAGGCCCGCATGGCCCTGGTCGGCGACGTCACCGGCGACCTCGGCGGGGATGACCTGCCGCAGGACGCCGCCGCGGCGCTGGCCATCGCCGAGCGCGCGCTGGCGGCGTCCGACGACCCCACCCTGGTGATGCTCGCGCAGGACCTCGCCGACGCGGTCGCCGTGGTCTCCGACGTCGCCGGCCAGCTGGCCGGCTACGTGGCCGACCTGGACGCCGATCCCGCGCGGCTGGCCGAGGTCCTCGACCGCCGGGCGGCGATCACCGCCCTCGTGCGCAAGTACGCCGACGCCGGGGAGGGCGTCGGCGGGGTGCTGGCCTGGGCCGAGGACGCGCGCAGCCGGCTGGCCGAGCTCGACGTCTCCGACGAGGCGCTGGAGGCGCTCGAGGCCGCCCGCGACACCGCGCGGGCCGAGGTCGACGAGCTGGCCGCCCAGGTCTCGGCGGGACGGCGCGCGGCCGCCGACGGGTTCGCCGCGGAGGTCGGCCGGGAGCTGGCCGGGCTGGCGATGAAGAGCGCCCGCGTCTCGTTCTCGATCGACAGCCACCCCGACGAGCCCGGCCCCGAGGGCGTGGACGAGGTGGCGCTGCTCATGGCCGCCCACCCCGGCGCCCCGCCGCGGCCGGTGCACAAGGGCGCGTCCGGCGGTGAGCTCTCCCGGGTCATGCTCGCCATCGAGGTCGTCTTCGCCGGCGCGGACCCGGTGCCGGTCATGGTCTTCGACGAGGTCGACGCCGGCGTCGGCGGCCAGGCCGCGGGCGAGATCGGCCGGCGGCTGGCCCGGTTGGCCCGCGACCACCAGGTCGTCGTGGTCACCCACCTGGCGCAGGTCGCCGCGTTCGCCGACACCCACCTGGTCGTGGACAAGTCCCCCGACACCGGTGCCGGGGTGACCGCCACCGACATCCGCGCCGTCGACGGCGAGGACCGGGTGCGGGAGCTGGCCCGCATGCTCTCCGGGCTCACCGACAGCGACACCGGCCAGGCCCACGCCCGGGAGCTGCTCGCGGTCGCGGCGACCGCCCGCGCCGCGGCCTGAGGGCCGCGTCGCCCGCGCGGGCGACGGCAGGAGTGGACGTCGGACGGCCGGGGTAGGGGTCGGTCGTGCGCAACCGAGCTCGGGTCGACGACGACCGCCTCGCCCCCCGTCCGACCGCCGGCGCCGCCCGGTGAGCTGCTTCTCGTCCGCCGACGAGTCGGCGCACTACGGGTTCTCCGTCTGCATGCTGCTGCAGCAGTACCGCGAGCAACTGGGCTGGGCGAAGGAGGGCGTCGTCGAGCTCGGCACCGGTGACGCCACCGCGATCGCCGACGTCGTCGCCGGGCTGCCCGAGCTGCGGGTGCGCAGCTTCGACATCAGCGCGCCGTCGGTCGAGACGGCCCGCGAGAACATCGCCGCGCGCGGGGTCGCCGACCGCTACACCGTCGAGCTCGGCGACTTCTTCGACCGCGCCGACTCCGCGGGCGGTCCGCAGGTGTCGACGGTGATCGCCAACCCGCCCTACATCCCGGCGCCGGACCGCGACATCCTCATGCCCGAGCTCTGGGGCGGGGTGCACGGCAACGACCTGGTCCTGCAGCTGCTCAAGGCCGGCTACCGCAACGTGGTCGTCGCCGTCGCCAGCTACTCCGACCCGGAGACCACCGTCCGCACCGCCGGCGACCTGGGCTACCGGGTCGCCAACTTCCTCGCCATGGGTCTGGACTACGGCTCGTACAGCGCCGAGCCCAAGGTGCGCGAGCACATCCGCCGGTTGTGCAGCGAGGGCCGCGGCTGGGCCGGCGAGGACGAGTACATGGTCGCCGTCGCGCTGTTCACCCAGGACCCGGACCTCCCCGGCGACCGGTCCACCCAGCTCCTGCGCGCCCTGCAGATCGGTAGCTGACCCGGACGGTTCCCTGAGGGAGCCGCGCTGCGAGGCGGTCTGAGGAGTGGGGGCCGGAGGTTCCCGCGACGAGCGCCGGACAGGGCTCGACGCACGCCGGGGACGGCACGTGACCGCGGTGCGGTCCGGAGGACCGCAGCGTCACCGACGCTTGGCGTACCCCGCCAGGCCGAACTGCAGCAGCGCCAGGCCGCGCTCGCCGCGGGCCCGCAGCTCCGCGGTGAGCTCGGGACCGGTGACCCCCGCGAGCACGCGGTCGCGGGCCAGCTCCAGCAGCGCCGCGTACAGGCCGAGAACCGAGTGGGCCGCCAGCCACGGGGCCAGCTCCCCGGCCTCGGCCCGGGTCTCCTCGGCGATCAGCTCGGCCAGCGCCCCGGTGAGCTCCCCGAGGATCTCCCGCTCGCGCACCTGCAGCGTGTGGCTGCCGCGGATGATCCGCGCCATCTCGGCCACCCCGGCCGCCGCCTCGGGCGCTCCCAGGCCGCTCATCGCCCGGACGACGAAGGTGCCGGCGGCCGCGGTGACCGACTCGCCGGCCGGCCGGGTCCGCACCGCGTCCAGCAGCGCCGCCCGCATCGGCGGGTCGGCCTCGAAGACCAGCCCCTCCTTGACCGGGAAGTGGTTGAACACGGTCTTCTCGACCACGCCGGCGCGCTGGGCGATCTCCACCACGCTGACCGCGTCGAACCCGCGCTCGGCGAACAGCTCCGCTGCGGCGTCGACGATCGCGGCCCGGGTCTGCTGGCGGCGGCGCTCGCGCAGGCCCGGGCCGCGCCGGGCGCGCCGCCCGCGGCGGCCCCGCGCGGCCGGCTCGGCGTCGGCCGCGGGCGAGGCGTTCGCGGACACCGCCGCGGCGCCGGGCAGCGGCGGCGGGGGAGTGTCGTGCGGGGCAGCGTCGTGCGCGTCGTCGTCCGGGGCGGCGTCGTCGTCGTGAGCCGAGGGCGCGACGTCGCCCGCCGCGGGCGGGACGTCGGTGCGCAGGTCCTCGTCCTCGTGCGTCCGGTCGATCGCATGCGCCCCTCGTGTCACCCGCGCAACGCTAGACAGCGCCGATGGGGAGCCCGGTAGGGCCACCGCGACCGGCGTGTCCGGCGTGTCGCGATCCCCGTGGTGTCGGACACTCAGCGTGAGCGAGACGTTGCACACGTGCGCCGCGGAGGACGCGAGTCGGTGGGCGGCCCCCCTCCGGCACCGTGGGAGAGTGCAGGGATGCGCATCGGTTCCCTGCGTCGCGGCCGGGCTCCCGAGGCGGCCCCCGGCGTGACCGGCACCGTGCGGCTGGACCGCCGCACGAAGAACCTCACCAAGCGGCTGCGGCCCGGCGACATCGCCGTGATCGACCACGTCGACATCGACCGGGTCAGCGCCGACTCCCTCGTCGCCTGCCGGGTCGCTGCTGTGGTCAACGCCTCGGCCAGCATCTCCGGCCGCTACCCCAACCTCGGTCCCGAGATCCTCACCAACGCCGGCATCCCGCTGGTCGACGGTGTCGGCAAGGACGTGCTCGCCGCGGTCAAGGAGGGGACCCACGCCCGCCTCGACGGCAACCGCCTGGTGCTCGACGACGGCACCGTCGTCGCCGAGGGCACCGAGCAGACCCCGGAGACGATCGCCGAGGCGATGGCCGAGGCCAAGGCGGGCCTGTCGACCCAGTTGGAGGCGTTCGCCACCAACACGATGGAGTACATGAAGCGCGAGCGCGCGCTGCTGCTCGACGGCGTCGGCGTGCCCGACGTCGCCACGCAGATCGAGGGCCGGCACGTCCTCGTGGTCGTCCGCGGCTACGACTACAAGGAGGACCTGCAGGCGCTGCGGTCCTACATCCGCGACTACCGGCCGGTGCTCATCGGCGTGGACGGCGGGGCCGACGCGCTCAAGGAGGCCGGCTACCAGCCGGACATGATCATCGGCGACATGGACTCGGTGAGCGACGACGTGCTGCGCTCCGGCGCCGAGGTCGTCGTCCACGCCTACGCCGACGGGCGCGCCCCCGGCCTGGCCCGCGTCCAGGACCTCGGCGTCGACGCGATCACCTTCCCGGCCGCGGCGACCAGCGAGGACATCGCGATGCTGCTGGCCGACGAGAAGGGCGCCAAGCTCATCGTCGCCGTCGGCACCCACGCCACCCTCGTCGAGTTCCTGGACAAGGGCCGCGGGGGCATGGCCTCCACCTTCCTCACCCGGCTGCGGCTGGGCGGCAAGCTCGTCGACGCCAAGGGCGTGAGCCGGCTCTACCGCAGCCGCATCTCGACGACCGCGCTGGTCATCCTGGTGCTCGCCGCCTTCATCGCCATCGGGTCGGCCCTCGCGGTCTCGGCAGCCGGCCGGGTCTACTTCGACCTGCTGCTCGACCAATGGAACAGCTTCGTGTTCTGGCTGGAGAACCTCTTCTCGTGATCGACTTCCGCTACCACCTGGTCTCGCTGATCGCGGTGTTCCTGGCCGTCGCCCTCGGCATCGTCATCGGCACCACGGCGCTCAACCAGCCGATCCTCGCCGACCTCGAGACCCAGGTGGGCGCGCTGACGCAGGACAAGCGCGACCTGGAGGACTCCAACCAGGCCCTGCAGGCCCAGCTGGACTCCGGCGACGCCTTCGAGGAGGCGGTCGCCCCTGCCCTGGTGGCGCGCAGCCTCGAGGGCCGCAGCGTCGTCCTCGTCGTCACCGGCGAGGAGGTCGCCGCCGACACCGTCGACGAGGTCTCGACCCTGGTCGGCCAGGCCGGCGGCACGGTGACCGGCACCGTCCAGCTCCAGCCCGAGTACACCGACCCGGCGACGGCCAGCAGCCTGCAGAGCTACGTCACGGGCCCCGGGCTGCCGACCGGCATCACCCTCCCCGAGACCGACGACACCGGCCAGCTCGTGGCCGCGCTCCTGTCCCAGGTGCTCATGCGCCCGACCGCCGGGGAGGCGCCGGACACCGCCGCGCTCTCCTCGGTGCTCGCCGGCCTGTCCGCGCTCGAGGTGCTCACCCAGGAGTCGCCGGCGGTGACCCCGGCCGACTACGCCGTCGTCCTCACCGCCGGGGACTTCCCCGAGGAGGAGGCCGAGGAGCGCACCGGCACCCTGGTCGACCTGGCCCTGGCCCTCGACGCCCGCGGCTCCGGCGCGGTCGTCGCCGGGGACACGCCGTCGGCCCGCGGGACCGGGCTGGTCGGCGTGATCCGGGCCGACCCCGAGACCTCTGCCGCGGTGTCCACCGTCGACAACGTCCAGGCCGCTGCCGGCCGGATCAGCACGGTGCTCGCGCTGACCCGCGAGCGCGAGGGCACCTCGGGCAAGTACGGCACCAGCGAGGACACCCAGCCGGTGCCGCCGGTCCCGGCCGCGACCCCGTGACCCGCCGCGCGGACGGCGGCGCGCGGCGCCGGCTGCTGCTCGCGCTCGGCGGCGCGGCCGCGGCGCGGCTGGGCCTGGCGGCGGGGGCCGCGGTCACCGCCCGCCCGGCCGGGGCGCCGTGGCGGCGCACCAACTACGCCGGCCGGCCGGTCACCCTGCTCGGCGGCCCCGCGCTGGCGGCCGCCGCCACGGGCGGCGCGGTCGCCGGCGCCCTCCCCGGGTGGCGCGCCGCGGCCGCGGTCGCCGGCACCGTCTCCGGACTCGTCGGCGGCTACGACGACCTCGCCGGGGCGCGACCCGAGCAGGCCCGCGACAAGGGGCTGGCCGGTCACCTGCGCGCACTGCGGGCCGGGCGCGTCTCGGCCGGGGCGGTCAAGGTCGCCGGCATCGGCGCCGCCGCCGCGGCCGCCGCGCTGCTGACCGGGCGGGAGCGGGGCGCCGGCGGGCTGGCCGACGCCGTCCTCACCACCGGGTTGGTCGCCGGCACGGCGAACCTGGTGAACCTGCTCGACCTGCGCCCCGGGCGGGCGGCCAAGGCCGCGAGCCTGGTCGCCGCCGCCGGCCTGGGGGGGCCGGCCGGCTCCCTGGTCGCCGGACCGCTCGGTGCGAGCCTGGCGGTCCTGCCCGCCGACCTCGGCGAGCGGGTCATGCTCGGCGACTGCGGCGCCAACGCCGTCGGCGCGCTGCTCGGCCTGCGGCTGGCCGCGCTGCCGGGACGCCCGGCCCGCGCCGGCCTCCTCGCCGGCGTCGTGGCGCTGACCCTGGCCAGCGAGAAGGTCAGCTTCACCCAGGTCATCGAGGCCACGCCGGGGCTGCGGGAACTGGACCGGCTCGGCCGCCGGCCGGCGTGAGCGAGCTCGTGGAGGCAGCGAGCCGCACCTCGGCAGCCGACGAGCCCCGGCGAGGAGGCCGGGCACGCCGCCGGCGGCTGGCGTCCGGCGTGGCCGGTGCCGCCGCGCTGATCGCCGTCCTCACGATCCTGGCGCGGCTGGCAGGGTTCGGCCGGACGCTGGTGTTCACCAACGCCGTCGGCGCCGACAGCACCGGCGACACCTACGTGGCGGCCAACAACGTCCCCAACATCGTCTTCGAGGTGGTCGCCGGCGGCGCGCTGGCCAGCCTCGTCGTCCCGATGCTGGCCGGGGGGATCGCCTCCGGCGACCGGGAGCAGGTGCGGCGCACCGCCTCGGCGCTGCTCGGCTGGAGCCTGCTGGTCCTCACCCCGCTGGCCGTGCTGGTCGCGGTGCTGGCCGAGCCGATCGCCCGGGCGCTGCTCGGCGGCGCGGACCCCGTCGAGGTCGACCTCGCCGCCCGGTTCCTGCTGGTCTTCGCGCCGCAGATCGTGCTGTACGGCATCGGCATCGTGCTGACCGGCGTGTTGCAGGCGCATCGCCGGTTCGGCGGCCCGGCGCTGGCGCCGCTGCTGTCCAGCGTCGTGGTCGCGGCGGCGTACCTGACCTTCGCGGCCATCGGCGGCAGCCGGTCGGCCGAGGACCTGTCGACCCCGGCGGAGCTGGTCCTCTCGGTGGGGACGACGCTGGGCGTGGCCGCCCTGTCGTTGAGCCTGCTCGTGCCGCTGCGGGGGCTGCGGCTGGGCCTGCGCCCGTCGCTGCGCTTCCCGGTCGGCGCCGCGCCCCGGGTGCGGCGGCTGGCGGTGGCCGGCGTGCTCACCCTCGCCGGGCAGCAGCTGGTCGCGGTGGTCGCGATCCGGCTGGCCAGCGCCGGCGCCCCGGACGGCACGCAGGTGGTCTACACGGCCGGGCTGACGCTGTTCCTCGTGCCCTGGGCGGCGCTGGCCGTGCCGCTGGCCACCTCCACCTACCCGGGCCTGGCCGAGCGCGCCGAGTCCGGGGACGAGGCCGGTTTCCGCCGCGCGCTGGCCCCGGTCACCGTCCTCGTGGTGGTCGGCTCGCTCGCCGCCGCGGCGGTGCTGGTCGCGGTGTCCGGCCCCATGGCGCGGGTCTTCCTGGCCGCCGAGCCGCCGGTCCAGGTCGCCGCGCTGCGGGACACGATCATCGCCTTCGCGCCCGGCCTGCTCGGCTACGGGCTGGTCGCGCTGCTCACCCGCGCCCTCTACGCCCGCGGCCGGTGGAAGGCGCCCACCGTCTGCGTGCTCGGCGGCTGGCTGCTCGCGGTCGCCGCCGACGTCGTCCTCGCCGGGGTGCTGCCGGCGTCCTCCCGCGGAGTGGCGCTGGGCGCCGGCCACACGGTCGGGGTGACCGTCGCCGGCCTCGCGCTGCTCGCCGTCGTCGCCCGCGAGGTCGGCCCGGCCGGGCTCACCGGGGTGCTGCGGACCGGCGTCCCGGCCCTGCTCGCCGCCGGGCTGGGCGCCGCGGCCGGGCTCGCCGTCGCCCGCCTGCTGGGTGCCGACCCCGTCGCCGAGGGCGGCCTGGTCGGCGTCGTCGGAGCCGGCGTCCTCGCCGCGGCGGCTGCCGTCGTCGTCGCGGCGGCGGTCATGATGGGCACGGCGCGGCGTCCGCTGCGGGCGGCCGTGCGCGGGCTGCGAACGTCGGATCGGCAGGAGGTGCACGGTGGCTGAGCCGCTGCCGCTGGCGGGCCGCCGGGTCGCCGAGGTGCTGGCGACCAGCACCGGGGGCGTCGGTACGCACGTGCGCGCCGTGCTCCCCGCGCTGATGGCGGCCGGCTCCGCTGCCGGGGTCTGCGGGCCCGCGGCGACCGAGCGGCTGTTCGCCTTCACCGCCACCGGTGCCCGGTTCGCGCCGGTGGAGATCTCCGCCGGGCTGGCCCCGCTGGCCGACGCCCGCGCCGTGACCGCGCTGCGGCGGGCCACCGCCGATGCCGACCTGGTGCACGCCCACGGGCTCCGGGCCGGGCTGGTGGCCGCCGCGGCCCGCCGGCTGGGCGACCGGAGCCGGCCGCTGGTCCTCACGCTGCACAACGCGCTGCCCGAGGGCGGCGGGGTCAAGCGGCGGGTGCTGGCCGTCGCCGAGCGGGCCACGATTCGCAGCGCCGACGTGGTCCTGGCCGCCTCGGGCGACCTCGCCGACAACGCCTGGCGGCAGGGCGCCCGCGACGTGCGCGTCGCCCCGGTGTCCGCGCCGCCGCTGCCCGCTCCCGTCCGGACGCGCGAGCAGGTCCGCGCCGAGCTGGGCCTGGCCGACGGCCGCCCCCTGGTGGTCGCCGTCGGCCGGCTGCACCCGCAGAAGGGCTACGACGTCCTGCTCGACGCCGCCGCCCGGTGGGCCGGGGACCCGCGGCTGCCGGCCGCGCCGCTGGTCGCCGTCGCCGGGGACGGCCCGCTGCACGAGGAGCTCGACCGGCGGATCGCCGTCGAGCGGCTGCCCGTCGTCCTGCTCGGCCGGCGCCGCGAGGTCGCCGACCTGCTGGCCGCCGCCGACCTCGCGGTGCTGCCCTCCCGCTGGGAGGCGCGCTCCCTGACCGCGCAGGAGGCGCTGCGGTCGGGCACGCCGCTGGTCGCCACCCGCACGGGCGGGCTGCCCGAGCTGCTCGGCGACGGCGCGGAACTGGTGCCGGTCGGGGATGCCGCCGCGCTCGCCGACGCCGTCGCCGGCCTGCTCGCCGACCCCGAGCGGGCCCGCCGGCTGGCCGAGGCGGGCACCCGCCAGGCCGCCAGCTGGCCCGACGAGGCGGCCACGGCCCGGCAGCTGGTGGCCGTCTACCGGGAGCTGCTCGGACCACCGGAGGCCGGCGCCCGATGAGCCCGGTCGCGCGAGGCGGAGCCCGCTGCGCAGCCCTGCTGCTCGCGGTCCTCGCCGTGCTGCTGACCGTCGCCGGCGGCGCGGCCGCGGCCCCGGCCGGCGAGGCGGCCGCCGACCGCGTCCTCGTCGTCGGCGTGCCCGGCCTGGTGTGGAGCGACGTCGACCCGGAGACGACCCCGCAGCTGTGGGCGCTGGCCGAGCGCTCGCCGATCTCCGCGGTGTCGGTCCGCGCCGCCCGGGCCACCAGCTGCCTGCTCGACGGGTGGGCCACCCTGGGCGCCGGCAACCGCGCCCGCTTCCCGGCGCCGGACGAGTCGGTGCCGCCCGTGCCGCTGCCGACGGTCCCGCTGCCCGGCGAGACCCCTGGCGCGGACCCCGACCCGGCCGATCCGGGAGCTCCGCCCGGGGACGACGCGGTGCCCGAGGAGCAGGTGCCCCCGGTGCCGCCGGCCAGCCCCGCGCTGTCGCACTGCGGGCTGCAGGAGCGGCTTGCCGCGGAGGGGCTGGCCGATCCGCAGTCGGCGGTCGCCGCGGTCGCCGGCGACGAGAGCACCGCCCGGTTCGGCGCCGAGCCTGCGGCGCTGGGCAGCGCGGTCGGCTGTGCCACCGTGGTGGGCCGCGCCCCGGCGCTGGCCGTCGCCGCGCCGGGGGTGGCGCTGTCGCAGACCGACGCGCTCCCGACCGACCCCGTCCTGGTCGGGGAGCTGCTGACCGGCTGCCCGCTCACCCTGGTCTCGCTCGACGCGCTGGTCGACGCGGGCGAGCCGGCGCTGGAGGGCAGCGACACCGGGACCGAGCCGCAGCCGCGGGCCACCGCCCTGGCGCTCATCGACGCCGCCGTCGGCCGGCTGGTCGAGGCGGTGGCGGCCGCACCGGGGGAGACGCTGCTCCTGCTGCAGGGGATCTCCGAGGTCAACGACGGCCGGCCGCAGCTGCACGTGGGCATCGCGTCGGGCCCCGGCCTGGACGACCCCGGCTGGCTCACCTCGGCCAGCACCGGCCGGGCGCCCTACACCCAGCTCATCGACGTCGCCCCGACCGTGCTCGACGCGCTGGGCCTGGCCGAGCCGTCCTCGATGAACGGCCAGCCGCTGGGGGCGGGCGGGGAGCGGCCGGAGCTCGCCGAGGCGGTCGGCGTCCTCGACCAGGCCAACACCGCGGCCGCGGTGCACTACCGCAGCACCGGGGCGTTCTTCTGGGGCCTGGTGCTGGCCGACGCCGCCGTCGTCGCGCTGGGGCTGCTGGTGGCCGGGGGCCGCCGTCGCGGCCGGGCGCCGCGGCCGGTGGGGGAGCGGCTGCGCGGCGCCGTCCGGCCGGTCGCGCTGGGGGTCGCGGCGCTGCCGGTGGCCACCTACCTGGCCGGGCTGCTGCCCTGGGAGCGGGCCGGGGCGCCCCGGCTGGCGCTGGCCGGCGCGGTGGTCGTCGCCGCGCTCGCCGTCCTGGCCGTCGCCGCGCTGGGCCCGTGGCGCACCTCCCGGCTGGGGCCGCCGGCCGCCGTCCTCGCGATCACCCTCGCCACGCTGGTGGGCGACGTGCTGACCGGGTCGCACCTGGAGCTCAACGGCCTGCTGGGCTACGACGCGATCGTCGCCGGCCGGTTCACCGGCTACGGCAACCTCACCTTCGGCCTGCTGTCGGTCAGCGCGTTGCTGCTGACCGCGGCCGCGGCGACGGCGGCCGGACGGCGGGCCCCCGCCGGCCGGAGCCGGGCCGTCGTGGCCGGCACCGTGCTGGGCGCGGGCGTGCTCACCGTGCTGGTGATCGGCGCGCCGTCCCTCGGCCGGGACTTCGGCGGCGTGCTCGCCGCGCTGCCGGGGTTCGTGCTGCTGGCCATGCTGCTCACCCGCACCCGGGTGACGGTGTCCCGGCTGGTCGCCGTCCTGGCGCTGGCCGTCGTCGCGGTGAGCACGCTCGCGGTGGTCGACTGGCTGCGCCCGGCGGCCGAGCGCAGCCACCTGGGCCGGTTCGTCGAGCAGGTGCTCACCGGCGAGGCGTGGACGGTGGTCAGCCGCAAGGCCGAGGCCAACCTGGGCATCCTGCTCGGTAGCCCGCTGGCCTGGATGCTGCCGGTGGCGCTGGTGGCGGCGGTGTGGCTGGTCCGCCCGGGCGGGGGACGGTGGGCGGGCCTGCTGCCCGGTCCACTCCGCGGGCCCGGGCTGCTGCGCGGCCGGGCCGACCTCCTGCCGGCCGGCGACCTGACCGCGCTGCGGGCCGGGCTGGTGGCCGCCGCGCTGAGCCTGGCGGTCGGCGCGGCGGCCAACGACTCCGGCGTGGCGCTGCCGGCGACGGGGGCGTCCCTGCTGGTCCCGCTGCTGGTCTGGCTGGCGGCCGCGCCGCGCGCGAGCGGCACCGAGGCGCGAGAGGTGGCCGACGGCACGCCCGGTCCCGACCCGGTCGCGGGCCCCGACCGTGTTACGGTCGTCTCCCGTGGATCGACCGTCTGGAACGCGGAACAGTAACTACGGGCCCGGGGGTCTCCTCCACAACTCGCAGCCGACGAAGTTCGTCTTCGTCACCGGCGGTGTTGTGTCCTCCCTCGGCAAGGGCCTGACGGCCAGCTCCCTCGGAGCGCTCCTGTCCAGCCGTGGCCTGCGGGTCACCATGCAGAAGCTGGACCCCTACCTCAACGTCGACCCCGGGACGATGAACCCGTTCCAGCACGGCGAGGTCTTCGTCACCGAGGACGGCGCCGAGACCGACCTCGACATCGGCCACTACGAGCGGTTCCTCGACACCGACCTGACCGGCCGGGCCAACGTCACCACCGGCCAGGTCTACAGCGACGTGATCGCCAAGGAGCGCCGCGGCGAGTACCTCGGCGACACCGTGCAGGTCATCCCGCACATCACCAACGAGATCAAGGGGCGCATCCTCGCCGGCGCCGACCAGGACGAGGACGGCCGCCGGGTCGACGTCGTCATCACCGAGATCGGCGGCACCGTCGGCGACATCGAGTCGCTGCCGTTCCTCGAGGCCGCGCGCCAGGTGCGGCACGAGATCGGCCGGGACAACTGCTTCTTCCTGCACATCTCGCTGGTGCCCTACATCGCGCCGTCCGGTGAGCTGAAGACCAAGCCGACCCAGCACTCGGTGGCCGCGCTGCGCAGCATCGGCATCCAGCCCGACGCGCTGGTCTGCCGGTCGGACCGGGAGATCGGCACCGGGCTCAAGCGCAAGATCAGCCTGATGTGCGACGTCGACGCCGAGGGCGTCATCTCCTGCCCCGACGCGCCGTCGATCTACGACATCCCCAAGGTGCTGCACCGCGAGGGCCTCGACGCCTACGTCGTGCGCCGGCTGGGCCTGCCCTTCCGGGACGTCGACTGGACCGTCTGGGGCGACCTGCTCGACCGGGTGCACGCGCCCAAGCAGACGGTGACCATCGGGCTGGTCGGCAAGTACATCGACCTGCCCGACGCCTACCTCTCGGTGACCGAGGCGCTGCGGGCCGGCGGCTTCGCGCACCGCAGCCGGGTGGAGATCCGCTGGGTGCCCTCCGACGACTGCGAGACCCCCGAGGGGGCCGAGCGGGCGCTGGCCGGCGTCGACGGGATCTGCATCCCGGGCGGCTTCGGCGTGCGCGGCATCGAGGGCAAGCTCGGCGCCATCCGGTTCGCCCGCGTCAACGGCGTCCCGCTGCTGGGGCTGTGCCTGGGCCTGCAGTGCATGGTCATCGAGACCGCGCGCAACCTCGCCGGGCTGCCGGAGGCCAACTCCACCGAGTTCGACCCGGACACCCCCGACGCGGTCATCGCGACCATGGCCAGCCAGGTCGACGTCGTCGCCGGGCAGCGGGACATGGGCGGCACGATGCGGCTGGGCAGCTACCCGGCCAGCCTGCAGAAGGGCTCGGTCGCGGCCGAGGCCTACGGCAGCACCGACATCACCGAGCGGCACCGGCACCGGTACGAGGTGTCCAACGCCTACCGGGACAAGCTGGGCGCGGCCGGGCTGGTCTTCTCCGGCACCTCGCCCGACGGCCTGCTGGTGGAGTTCGCCGAGCTGCCGCGGGAGGTCCACCCGTTCTTCGTCGGCACCCAGGCCCACCCGGAGCTCAAGAGCCGCCCCACCCGGCCGCACCCGCTGTTCGCCGCGTTCGTGCAGGCCGCGATCGACTTCTCCGAGTCCGCGCGGCTGCCGGTGCCGGTCGACGAGGCGGAGAAGGTGGGCATCTAGTGGTGGAGCCCGCCCGGCCCGGGGACTACGAGGTCGTCGCCAGCGAGACGCTGCACGAGGGCCGGATCATCACGCTGGTCCGCGACACCGTCGCCATGCCCGGCGGCGGCACGAGCGACCGTGAGGTGGTCCGGCACATCGGCGCGGTCTGCGTCGCCGCCCTGGACGACGAGGACCGGATCGTGATGGTCCGCCAGTACCGGCACCCGGTCGGCGGCTACCTGTGGGAGCTGCCGGCCGGCCTGCGCGACGCCGACGGGGAGGCCCCGCTGGCGACGGCGCAGCGGGAGCTGGCCGAGGAGGCCGGCCTCTCCGCGGAGCGGTGGTCGCTGCTGGTCAACAACTACAGCACCCCCGGCTTCTGCAGCGAGCAGGTGCTGATCTACCTCGCCGAGGGGCTGTCGGAGGCCGACCGGCCGGAGGGCTTCGTCGTCGAGCACGAGGAGCTGGACATGACCGTGGAGCGGGTGCCGCTCGCCGACGCGGTCGCCCGGGTGTTCTCCGGCGGGATCCGCAACGCCTCGGCGGTGATCGGGGTGCTCGCCGCGGCGCAGGTGCGGGCCACCAAGCCCGAGCTGCGCCCGGCCGACGCCGAGTAGCCGCGCGCGTCCCCCGACTGCGTGCGCGGATCGGCAGGCCCCGCGCCGGGACCTGCCGATCCGCGCACCCGGTCGCCCGGCGCTGGGGCCGCTCGGGTCCTGGGCCTCAGCCGATGACGACGGGCTGGGTCGTCCCCACCTGCACCCAGCGCGCCGCCCAGCGGCCGAGCACCTCCTCCTCCAGCCAGAAGACGTAGGTCCCGCCGCGCTCCAGGCCGGCGAACCGCACGGTCACCTGTTCGCAGCCCTCGACCTGGGCGGCGACCTGCGTCGGGGGCTCGGCCTGGGCGCCGGGCACGAGCCGCTGGCTGACCGCCTGCACTCGGTAGCGCTGCACGTCGTCGTCGCTGTCGGCCGGCCAGGTGAGGGTGGCCGTCCCCGGCCCGGGCACGACCGTGGGCAGGATGCGGCGCGGGTAGGCGTTGCTGCCGCACGTCGCCGGGGGCGGCTCGGTCTCCATCGGCTTGCCGCGGGGCACGACCGGGTGCGGCACGTCCAGGTCGACCCCGCGCGGAGCGACCGGCGCGGGACCGGTGGCGATGACGGGCGGCTCGACGACCGGCTCCGGAGCCGGCGCGAGCGTCGCCGCCGGCGGGGTCACCGGCTGCGGGACCGAGGGCCGCGAGGGGCCGGTGACCGCGGCGAGCTGGGCGGCGAGCGAGCCGGCCGGCGCGCTCAACGCGACCAGGCCGACGGCCAGCACGCCGACGGCGGTGCCGTACCGGCCGTCGCGCCGCCGTCCCCGTCCCCGTCGCCGTCCCGCCGATCCGGCCATGAACCGCCTCCCGTGTCCGGGGGAGTCATCGGCACGGGCGGGGCCGTCCTCAACGCCAACCGGGAACCGGCGCGGCCGCCGTGTCCGGGGCGGCGAGGCCCAGCCGGTCGAGCTCGAGGCGGGCCAGCGACCGCGTGGCGTCCGGGTCGCCGGCGCGCCAGGCCGCCGCGGTGCCCGGGGGCAGCGCGGCCAGCCGGGACAGCGGGGCGGTGGCCAGCGCCCGTGCGGCCAGCACCTCGGGGTCGACCTCCCGCGCGGCGCGGGCCTCCCGCACCCAGCCCAGCCGCCAGGGCGCCCAGCGCAGCAGCAGCCAGCCCACCGGCAGCAGCACGAGGACGACGGCCAGCACCGCGGCCAGCGTGCCGACGGCGTCCTGTGCGGCCTGGCCCGCCCCGCCGACGGAGCTGCCGGCGCTGCCCAGCGCGTCGAACGGGCGCGCCAGGTCGTCGCCGACCACCGGGACGTCCCCGGCCGCCTCGGCCGCCGACGCCATGCTCCCGGCCACGGACGCGCCGAGGTCCTCCACCGCCCGGCCCGGTTCGGCCAGGGCGAGGACCGCGCCGTGCACCACGCGGGCCACGACCACCCACGCGACGGCCCAGGCCAGCAGGCCGAGGTCGGCCGCGAGCTGGCGGGCCCGGAGGTCGGGGCGGGCGGCGTACAGCGGCATGAGGGAGTCCTCCGGGTCGCGGGCGGGGTGCGGACCCCCTACCCGGACGCGGCGGCCGATCACCCGGCCAGGTGGCGCGGCACACGTCGCAGCCGGGCGGAGGGCCCGCGCCCCCCTAGACTCCGCGCGAGGCCCGCCCCGACCGGGCGGCCCAGACACGTGCGGGGCGTCCCGTCACCCTCGGGAGCCCCCGCCGGGACCAGGAGAGCGGACGATGCGGGTCGGGGTTCCCCGAGAGGTCAAGAACCGGGAGTACCGGGTGGCGCTCACCCCCGCCGGGGTGACCGAGCTGGTGCGGGCCGGGCACACGGTGCTGGTCGAGCGCGGGGCGGGGGAGGGGTCCTCCATCCCGGACGCCGACTACACCGCGGCCGGCGCGCGGACGCTCGCCGCAGCCGACGACGTCTGGGCCGAGGCCGACCTGCTGCTCAAGGTCAAGGAACCGGTCGCCGAGGAGTACGGGCGGCTGCGTGCCGGGCAGACGCTGTTCACCTACCTGCACCTGGCCGCCTCCAAGGAGTGCACCGACGCGCTGGTCACCTCCGGGACCACCGCGATCGCCTACGAGACGGTGCAGACCGCCGACGGCGCGCTGCCGCTGCTCGCGCCGATGTCGGAGGTGGCCGGCCGCATGGCGCCGCAGGTGGGCGCGCACAGCCTGGAGCGGGCGCACGGCGGGCGCGGGGTGCTGCTCGGCGGCGTCTCCGGGGTCTACGCGGCGAAGGTCGTGGTCATCGGCGCCGGGGTCTCCGGCATGAACGCCGCCGCCATCGCGCTGGGCATGCAGGCCGAGGTCGTCGTCCTGGACAAGGACATCGACAAGCTGCGCGCCGCCGACCGCATCTACCAGGGGCACCTGCAGACCGTGGCCTCCAACGCCTACGAGGTCGAGCGCGCCGTCCTGGACGCCGACCTGGTGATCGGCGCGGTCCTGGTGCCCGGTGCCAAGGCCCCGACGCTGGTGAGCAACGAGCTGGTGGCGCGGATGAAGCCCGGGTCGGTGCTGGTCGACATCGCCGTCGACCAGGGCGGGTGCTTCGAGGACACGCGGCCCACCACGCACGACGAGCCGACCTTCCGCGTGCACGACTCGGTGTTCTACTGCGTGGCGAACATGCCGGGCGCGGTGCCGAACACCTCGACCCACGCGCTGACCAACGTCACGCTGCCCTACGTCATGGCGCTGGCCAACGAGGGCACCGCGGCGGCGGTCCGCGCCGACCGCGCGCTCGCCCACGGGGTGAACGTCGTGGCCGGGCAGGTCGTGCTGCCCGAGGTGGCGCAGGCGCACGGCATGACCGCGGTCCCGCTCGAGGAGGTGCTCCGCTGACCGTCACCGCACCGCCGAGCGCCGTCGAACGGGTCGTCACCGGCTACCTCGACCACCTGACCGTCGAGCGCGGCCTGGCCGCGAACACGATCGCCTCCTACCGTCGCGACCTGCGCCGGTACACGGAGTTCCTGGAGACCGCGGGCGTGCGCGGGCTGGCCGAGGTGGCCGAGTCCGACGTCGCGGGGTTCCTCGCCGCGCTGCGCGAGGGGGACGACGAGCACCCGCCGCTGTCGGCGACGTCGGCGGCGCGCGCGGTGGTCGCCGTCCGCGGGCTGCACCGGTTCGCGCTGCTCGACGGCCTGGTCCCGGACGACGTCGCGCACGAGGTCCGCCCGCCCACGCCGGCGCGGCGGCTGCCCAAGGCGATCCCGGTCGAGTCGGTGGCGGCGCTGATCGAGGCCGCGGGCGCGGTCGAGGGCCCGCGCGGGCTGCGCGACCGGGCGCTGCTCGAGCTGCTCTACGGCACCGGCGCGCGCATCTCCGAGGCCGTCGGGCTCGCCGTCGACGACCTCGACCACGGCCAGGCGACGGTGCGGCTGGCCGGCAAGGGCGGCAAGCAGCGGGTGGTGCCGGTCGGCAGCTACGCGGTGCGCGCGGTGGAGGAGTACCTGGTGCGGGGCCGCCCGGCGCTGGCCGCGGCCGGCCGCTCCGGCGTCCGCGGCGCGCTGTTCCTCAACGCCCGCGGCGGCGCGCTGTCCCGGCAGAGCGCCTGGGCGATCCTGCGGACCTCCGCCGAGCGGGCGGGGCTCACGGCGGAGGTGTCCCCGCACACCCTGCGGCACTCGTTCGCCACCCACCTGCTCGACGGGGGCGCCGACGTCCGCGTCGTGCAGGAGCTGCTCGGCCACGCCTCGGTGACGACGACGCAGGTCTACACCCTGGTGACCGTCGACCGGCTGCGCGAGGTCTACGCCAGCAGCCATCCGCGAGCGCTGAGCTGACAGGCTGGCCACCACCGAATCGGCGCAGGTTGCCATGCCGTTCGGCTTGCGCGGTCACAGGAGTTGTCAGGGGTCGCCAAGTCGACACGGCACGCGGCGTGCCTCCGCGGCAAATCGCTGCCAGGTCCCTACCTTCGTGATCACCCGAGCGGCAGAACGGCTGACCGCACCGGCGACGAGCCGGGACGGGTACGAGGTGGAGGCAACAGACCGATGGCGATGCGAGGGGACGTGGCCGGTCAGGCCGTCGCGCTCCCGACCGACACCGGACCGGAGATGGGCGCCGCCGCCTCGCGGCTGGACCCTGCTCGCGCGCGGATGCGGCCCCTGCCCGACCCCAAGCCGCTGACGCAGCACGGGCCGGCCAAGATCATCGCGATGTGCAACCAGAAGGGCGGCGTCGGCAAGACGACGTCGACGATCAACCTGGGCGCGTCGCTGGTCGAGTACGGCCGCCGGGTGCTGCTCATCGACCTGGACCCGCAGGGTGCGCTGTCGGTGGGCCTGGGTGTGCCGGCGCAGAACATGGACCGCACCATCTACAACGCGCTCATGGAGCGGCGGACCTCGCTGCGCGACGTCCTCGTGCAGACCGAGATCGCCGGCCTGGACCTGGTGCCCAGCAACATCGACCTGTCCGCCGCCGAGGTGCAGCTGGTCAGCGAGGTCGCCCGCGAGCAGACCCTGCTGCGGGTCCTCGCCGACGTGCGCGACGACTACGACTACGTCCTCATCGACTGCCAGCCCTCGCTGGGCCTGCTCACGGTCAACGCGCTGACCGCGGCCCACGGCGTGGTCATCCCGCTGGAGTGCGAGTTCTTCTCGCTGCGCGGCGTGGCCCTGCTCGTCGACACGATCGAGAAGGTCAAGGAGCGGCTCAACCCGGACCTGGAGATCTCCGGGATCCTCGCCACGATGTACGACGCCCGCACGGTGCACTGCCGCGAGGTCTTCTCCCGCGTGGTCGAGGCGTTCGGCGACACGGTGTTCCAGACCGTCATCCAGCGCACCGTCCGCTTCCCGGAGACCACCGTCGCCGGGCAGCCCATCACCACCTGGGCGCCGACCTCCTCGGGTGCGTCCGCCTACCGCGACCTGGCCAAGGAGGTCCTGGCACTGTGAGCGAGCTCGCGAGCTCACCGACGAGCACAGCACGCTGCGTCGCGCTCCCGACGAGCGCCGGCGAGGAGGCAGCGTGACGCGGCGTCCCGTCCTGCCCGGTGCGGCCGAGCTGTTCCGCCGCACCGACACCGCGCCGGCCACCCCCGAGGTCACCGAGCTGCCCAGCATCAGCGCCACGGTGAGTTCCCCGGCGCTGCGCGGGGCCGGCGCCCGGCGTCCCGCGCCGGCCGAGCCGACCCCGGCCGAGACCACCGCGCCGCTGACGCTCGTCCCCGGCGGGGCGTCCGACTCCGCCGACGCGCTCGCGGCCTACCGGACGCCGCCGGCCCCGGCGCCGGTGGTCACGCCGTCGCGGCCGACCCGTGGCCGCGCCCAGCGCGCCGAGCGGGTCAAGCACGACGAGAAGATCACCGTCTACATCTCGGCCGAGGAGCTGCTCGCGCTGGAGAGCGCCCGGCTGTCGCTGCGGGCCGAGCACGGCGTGGCCGCCGACCGCGGTCGCATCGTGCGCGAGGCGATCGGCGTCCTGCTCGCTGACCTCTCCGAGCGCGGCGAGGACTCGGTGCTGGTCCGGCGGCTCAAGGGCCGCTGACCCGGCCCCGTCCCGAGGCTCACCCCGAGACTGCGAGAGAAAGGACCTTCCTGCCCCCCACCGCTCGCAGGCTCGCGGCGGGACCCTGCAGGAAGCCCAGGGTGGCGGGTCCTTTCTCTACCCTCGGGGGACGTGGAGACTCCCGGCGCGGCTTCCGAGACGACCCCGGAGGCCGCGCCGGGCCGCTTCACCGTCCGGCTGACCAACTTCGAGGGCCCGTTCGACCTGCTGCTGCAGCTCATCGGCAAGCACAAGCTCGACGTCACCGAGATCGCGCTGTCGAAGGTCACCGACGAGTTCATCGCCCACCTGCGCGCGCTCGGTGACCAGCTCGACCTCGACCAGGCCAGCGAGTTCCTGGTCGTCGCCTCGACACTGCTCGACCTCAAGGCCGCCCGGCTGCTGCCGGCCGCCGACGTCGAGGACGAGGACGACCTCGAGCTGCTGGAGGCCCGCGACCTGCTGTTCGCCCGCCTGCTGCAGTACCGGGCCTACAAGCAGGCCGCCGCGTTCCTCCGCGCGCGCGAGGCCGACGCGGTCCGCCGGTACCCGCGGGACGCCGGCCTCGAGCCGCGCTTCGCCGACCTGGTGCCCGAGGTGCTGCTGGGCGTGACCCCGGAGCAGTTCGCCGCGCTGGCCGCCCGGGCGCTCACACCCAAGGCCCCCGCGGTGGTCAGCGTGTCGCACCTGCACGCCCCGCCGGTCAGCGTCGCCGAGCAGCTGCTGCTGGTGCGCAACCAGCTGCTGACGGCCGGGACGGCGACCTTCCGGGCGCTGTCGGCCGACTGCGGGCACACGCTCGAGGTGGTGGCCCGCTTCCTGGCGCTGCTGGAGCTCTACCGCCAGCAGCGGGTGACCTTCGAGCAGCTGACCCCGCTCGGGGAGCTGCACGTGCGCTGGACCGGGGGCGACGAGCCCGACCCGGGCGACGACGAGGCCGCGGACGAGGAGTACCGATGAGTGAGGAGCGCCCGCCGGTCTCCTGGGAGGCGCTGGCCGCGGAGCTGGCGGCCACCCGGGAGGAGGCCGAGGAGCGGGAGGGTCCGGACCCCACGACGTGGGACGCCGTCGCCGCCGAGCTCGCCGCGCGGGTCGCCGACCGGGCGGCGCCGCCCGACGAGGCCGAGCCCGCGCCGGTGCCCGAGCCCGCGCCGCTGCCCCCGCCGGTGGCGGCCGCGCCCGAGCCCGAACCGGAGCCGGAACCCGAGCCCGAGCTCGACCCCGCGGCGCTGTGCGGGGGGCTGGAGGCGCTGCTGTTCGTCGTCGACACCCCCGTCGACGAGGTCACCCTGGCCGGCGCCCTGCGCTGCCCCGTGCCGCGGGTGCGCCGCCTGCTCGCCGAGCTCGCCGGGGACTACGACCGCCGCGGCGCCGGGATCACGCTGCGCCGGGTGGGGGAGGGGTGGCGGCTCTACACCCGCGAGGAGCACGCGCCCGTCGTCGAGCGCTACCTCGGCGAGGGCCAGCGCAGCCGGCTGACCCAGGCGGCGCTGGAGACGCTGGCGGTCATCGCCTACCGGCAGCCGGTCACGCGGGCCCGGGTCTCGGCCGTCCGCGGCGTCGGGGTGGACGGCGTCATGCGCACGCTCATCGCCCGCGGGCTGGTGCACGAGGTGGGCACCGACCCCGACAGCGGCGGCGGGCTGTACGCGACCACGCCGCTGTTCCTGGAGCGGCTCGGGCTGGCCGGCCTCGACGAGCTGCCCGAGCTCGGACCGCTGCTGCCCGAGGCGTCGTCCCTCCTCGACGAGCACCCCGACGCCTGAGCGGGGCCGGCGGGCCGTGCGGGCGTTCCTCGCGGGTTGCCGGTCCTGCAGCACCGGCATTGGACGAGGAACCCCGGCAATGCCCCGCAGGAGGCGACA
>NZ_JBJGYS010000046.1:0-28029 GCF_054050115.1 Geodermatophilus sp. SYSU D00708
GCCCGGTCCGTGCCGCGGGGGAAGACGCGGCACGGACCGGGGTGGTTCAGTAGGTGAAGCGGGCGACGCTGCTGCGCAGGTCGGCCGCCATCCGGGAGAGCTCGTCGACCGCGGTGCGGGTCTGGGTGAGCGCCTGGGTGGTGGAGTCGGCCGCCGTGGAGACCCCGGTGATGTTCTCCGCGATCTGCCCCGACCCCTGCGCCGCCTCCTGCACCGAGCGGGACATCTCGTTGGTGGTCGCGGTCTGCTCCTCCACCGCCGAGGCGATGGTGGTCTGCCGGTCGGAGATCTGCGCGACGATCTGCGAGATCTCCCCGATCGCGGCCACCGCCGCCGTGGTGTCGCCCTGGATGGCCTGCACCCGCTTGGCGATGTCCTCGGTCGCCTTGGCGGTCTCCTGGGCCAGCTCCTTGACCTCGTTGGCCACCACCGCGAAGCCCTTGCCGGCCTCCCCGGCCCGCGCCGCCTCGATGGTCGCGTTCAGGGCCAGCAGGTTGGTCTGCTCGGCGATGCTGGTGATGACCTTGACGACGTTGCCGATCTCGGCCGAGGACTCGCCCAGCTTGGCCACCGTCGCCGTGGTCGTCTCCGCCGCGGTCACCGCCCGCGCGGCCACGTCGGAGGCCTCCGCGGCGTTGGTCGCGATCTCCCGGATCGAGGCGCCCATCTGCTCGGCGCCGGCCGCCACCGTCTGCACGTTCCGGGACACCTCCTCCGCCGCGCCGGCCACGACACCGGACTGCGCCGAGGTCTCCTCCGCCGACGCCGAGATCTGCGCCGAGGACGCGCTCAGCTCCTCCGAGGACGCCGCCACCGCGTCCGCCGAGGCGGCCACCGACGCCAGCACGTCGCGCATCGAGTCGACCGCCTCGTCCAGGGCGGTGCCGGCGCGGCCCACCTCGTCCCGCGTGCGCAGGCCGGTCGAGCGGGTCAGGTCGCCGCGGGCGAGGGCCTCGGCCGAGTCCTGCATCCGGCGCAGGCCGAGGGCGAACGAGCGGGCGATGAGGAAGCCGACGCCCAGCGCCGCCACGAGGCCCACGACCAGGACCGCGAGCAGCGTCGTGCGGGTGCTCTCGTAGCTGTCCTGCGCGGCCACCGCATCGGCCTCCGCATCGGCCGCCGTGCGGGCGGTGAGTGCCTCGAGGTCGGCCACCATCTCCTCGGTCAGCGGGGTGATCGTGTCCTTGCGGAGGGCGTTGAACTGCTCCATCTGGCCGGCCGCGACGAAGGCGTCCATCTGCAGCCCGTAGTCGAAGTACTGGTCCAGGTCGGCGATGAACTCGTCGACCGCCGCCGCCTCGTCCGCGGTGATGTTCGGCAGCTGCTTGTACGCCTCGGCTGCCTCCCCCAGGTCGGTGCGGGCCTGCTCACGGAGCTCGGTGTACGTCTGCTTGAGCTCGGGGGTGTTCGCGTAGGAGCGGCTGGTGCTGGCGAACCGGATGTTCATCAGCTGGAAGCGCATGTCCTCGGCCAGTTGGACGCCGACGACGTTCCGGGCGTGCATGTACTCGGTGCGGTCGGCCGAGCTGCCCAGGGAGTTCAGGCCGAGGACGCCGACGACCAGGGCGGCCACGGCGGCGACGGCGACGGCGGCCAGGACCTTGGTGCGGACACCGAGGTCCCCCCACCAGGCGCGACGGGAGGAGGGCACCGGTCGTGCGGCGGGGGAGGGGGTGGAGCGGGGGGGCATGGCGGTCCTCGGAGGGCGTGGAAGCGGTGGCACTGCACCCCACCCGCCATTCCAGGAATGGCGGTGCCGGTTGGACTCGTGGTGTGCGGCGTCATGGTGTGGCTTTCCGCACGACGCTGTCCCACATCCACCAGGCGTGTCGCACCGATTCCGCCAGAAAGGTCGGCGAGCGCATTTCTCCGGCACCTTTGTCGACATGTTGCACACGTGGCTGCCGACCATTCCCGGGCGGACGGCGGCGCATCCTCGCCCCGGCGGTCCTCAGCGGCCGGACCTGACCACCCGCGGCGGGCCGGCGCACCACGGCGAGCGGCACGGGGAGCGGGCCGAGGGTGCACGAGGACCTCCTGCGGACTTCCCGGGTCGGGGCAACCGGTGACAGGAGCCATCATTGGAATGGCTCCAGGTGTGACGAGGGTCCCACGACGCGCCTTGACCGGATCGTTTCCGAAATGGCGGTCACCGGTCTCCGGGGAGACGTCATGTCGACCGCGGTCGCGCCATTTCCGCGGAACTGCGGATCAGGTGAGGAGCTCGCCCAGTTCGTCGAGGAACGGCACCACCGCGGCGGGGCCCTCGAGCCGGAACCGGGCTGCGGTCTCGCCGTCCCCGACCTTCACCGACACGTCGCCGGCGGAGAGGGCGCGGAAGGCGTCCTCGTCGGTGCGGTCGTCGCCGAGGTACAGGGCTCCGGCGACCCCGAGCTCGTCCCGCAGCCGCCGGAGGGCCCGCCCCTTGTCGGCGTCGGTGACGGCGAGCTCGAGCACCTCCTTGCCGGGCTTCTTCGTCAGTGACGGATCAGCGGCGGCATCGGCCTGGGAGAGCAGCTGGGCCGCCGCGGCGCGGTCCGCCACCTGCCGCACGTGCACCGCCACGCTGGCCGGCTTGACCTCCAGCCGGGCACCCGGGACGGCGGCCACGAGGGGGGCCAGCCGCTCGGCGAGGGCGTCCCGCCGTCCGGCCAGCTCGCCGGTGAGCGGGCCGTCGAACTCCGCGCCGTGGCTGCCCACCCAGCGGTAGGGACCGGCCAGCCCGCTGACCGCCTGCAGATCGGCGACCCCGCGCCCGCTGACCAGCGCGACGACGACACCGGGCCGGGCGGCCACACGGGCCAGCGCCTCGGCGATTCCGGGGGAGGGGACCGCGGCCGACGGGTCGCCCACCAGCGGGGCCAGCACGCCGTCGTAGTCGCTGGCGACCAGCACCGGCCGCCGTCCGGCGAGCTGCCGGAGCGCGGCGGTCAGGTCCGCGGGGACGGCGCCCGTGCTCGTCATGGCCGACCTCGCACGATCGGTCACCGGGCGCTGCTGAGCGCGTCGAAGAACGAGGTGGCCCAGTGCTCGAGGTCGTTCTTCGCCAGGTGACGGCGCATGGCCCGCATCCGCTTGGCGAGCTCGGCCGGCTCGGCGCGCAGGGCCCGCACCAACTGGTTCTTGACGCCGGCGATGTCGTGCGGGTTGACCAGGAAGGCCTGCTTGAGCTCGGCGGCGGCGCCGGCGAACTCCGACAGCACCAGGGCGCCGCCGAGGTCGGTACGGGCCGCGACGTACTCCTTGGCGACCAGGTTCATCCCGTCCCGGTACGGGGTGACCAGCATGACGTCGGCGGCGCGGTAGAGGGCGGCCAGCTCCTCGCGGGGCACCGACTGGTTGATGTAGTGGACGGCCGGGCCACCGAGGCTGCCGAAGACGCCGTTGATGTGCCCGACCTGCTGCTCGATCGTCTCGCGCATGTGCACGTAGTGCTCGACGCGCTCCCGGCTCGGCGTGGCCACCTGCACCATCACCGTGTGCGGGGCCTCCAGGGCGCCGTCCTCGAGCAGCTCCTGGAAGGCGTTCAACCGGACGACGATGCCCTTGGTGTAGTCCAGCCGGTCCACCCCGAGGATGATCTTGTCGGGGTTGCCGAGCTCGGCACGGATCTCCGCGGCCCGCTTCACGACGTCGGGGGAGTCCGCCAGCTGCTCGAAGCCCTTGACGTCGATGGAGATCGGGAACGCGCGGGCGGTCACCGTCCGGCCGTCGTACTCGATGGTCTGCCCGCGGGCGGGCAGGTCGTGCAGCCGCCGGGCCAGCTGGACGAAGTTCGTCGCCGCGTTGGGGCGCTGGAACCCGACGAGGTCGGCGCCGAGCAGGCCCTCGACGATCGCCGACCGCCAGGGCAGCTGGGTGAACAGCTCGTAGGGCGGGAACGGGATGTGCAGGAAGAAGCCGATGGTCAGGTCGGGTCGCCGCTGCCGGAGCATCGCCGGCACCAGCTGCAGCTGGTAGTCGTGCACCCACACGATCGCGCCCTCGGCGGCCACCTCCGCGGCGCGGTCGGTGAACCGCTTGTTGACCTGGACGTAGGTGTCCCACCAGGTGCGGTGGTACTCGGGCTTCTCGACCACGTCGTGGTACAGCGGCCACAGCGAGGCGTTGGACATGCCCTCGTAGTAGCGGTCGACCTCCTCCTCGGAGAGCTCGACCGGGATGAGCGACATGCCCCCGGACTCGAACGGCTCCGGGGCCTCGCCGGCCGACCCCGACCAGCCCACCCACGCGCCGCCGCGGCCGGCGACGAACGGCTCCAGGGCGGTCACCAGACCGCCGGGGCTGCGCTGCCAGCGCGTCGTCCCGTCCGGGTCGGTCACCTGGTCGACCGGTAGCCGGTTGGCCACCACGACGACGGGGCTGTCCGCCCGCTCGTTGCCTGCCGATGTCCCAGCCATACCGCCTCCGACCCTACTGACCGCGGGGCCCGGCGGCAGCCGCGGCCCTCGTCACCGCACCAGCAGGTAGGCGCCGGCGGCCACTCCCAGCCCCAGCACGACGGTGCCGCCCGCGTAGGCCAGCGCGCGGGCCAGCGCCCGCTCCTCCACCAGCCGGACGACGTCGTTGCCGTACGTCGAGAAGGTCGTCAGCGTGCCGCAGAAGCCGGTGCCGACGAGGGCGACGACGGCGGGGGAGACCGATCGCAGCCCGAGCACGACGCCGAGCACGGCGCTGCCGACGACGTTGACCGTGAGGGTCCCCAGCACGCTGCCCCGGCCGCGCCGGGCGACCGCGAGCCGCTCCGCGAACAGCCGCAACGGCGCACCCACGAGGGCACCGGCGGCTACCAGCAGCGCCGTCACGCGATCTCCTCCTCGGCCGCGACCTCCGCGCCCACGGACACCGGCTGCGGGGCCAGCGCGCGGCCGAGCACCACCCCGGCGGCCGCGGCGAGCACCCCGCCGAGCACGGACACCGCCACGTAGGCGACGGCGGTCGTCCACGCGCCCACGTCGGCCAGCTCGACGGTCTCCACGGCGAAGGTGGAGAACGTCGTGTACCCGCCGAGGACGCCGGTGCCGAGGAACGGCCGCAGCCACGGGTGGCCGTGGTACCGGGCGAACAGCGCCCCCAGCAGCACGCCGAGCACCAGGCACCCGGTGAGGTTGACCAGCGTCGTCGCCCATGGCCAGGCACCCGGGCGGTGGGGGAGGAGCTCGGCCACCCCCCAGCGCGCCAGTGCCCCCAGCACACCGCCGAGCGCGGCCATCAGATAAGGGGCCCCGGCCCCCGCACCCCTCGCAGGCTCGGGGCGAGCCTCTGGCCGGGGCCGGGAGCTGCCGGGGCCCTCGTTCACCGGCGGCGGGTCTCCGGGAAGAGCAGGTCGACGAAGCGCTCGACCGTGGGCTGCGGCTCGTGGTTGGCCAACCCGGGGCGCTCGTTGGCCTCGATGAACACGTGCTCGGGGCCCTCGACGTCGGGCACCAGGAAGTCCAGCCCCGTCACCGGGATGCCGATCGCCCGGCTGGCCCGCACCGCGGCCTGCGCGATCGCCGGGTTCAGCCGGTCGGTGACGTCCTCGATGGTGCCGCCGGTGTGCAGGTTCGCCGTCCGCCGGACGCGGATCCGCTCACCCGACGGCGGGACGTCGTCCATCGCGTAGCCGGACTCGGCGACCACCTCGGCGGTGGTGTCGTCCAGCGGTATCCGCGACTCCCCGCCGGTGGCCCGCTCGCGGCGGCGGCTGGTCGACTCCACCAGCCGGGTCACCGGGCTGCGGCCGTCGCCCACCACCTCGGCCGGACGGCGGACGGCGGCGGCCACCACCTCGTGGTCGATGACCACCACGCGCAGGTCGTCGCCCTCGACCAGTTCCTCGACGAGCACGTCGGGGCAGAACTGCAGCGCGAGGCCGACCGCCCGCTCGAGCGCCTCGGGGGAGCTCACCCCGACGGTGATGCCGCGCCCCTGCTCCCCGCGGGCGGGCTTGACGACGACCTCCCCGCACTCCCCGAGCAGCCGGCGGGCGTCGTCGAGGTCGCCGTCGGCGGCCCGGACGCCGCGGGGCACCCGCACACCGGCGCGCTCCACGATCCGGCGGGTGACCCGCTTGTCGTCGCAGCGGCTCATGGCCACCGCAGTGGTGAACTCCGACAGCGACTCCCGGGTGAGCACCGTCCGGCCGCCGAGGGCCAGCCGCATCTCGCCCCACTCGGGGTCGGTGACCTCCACCCGCACCCCGCGCTCGAGCGCCTCCTCGGCGATGATCCGGGCGTAGGGGTTGAGCTCCTCCAGGCCCGGCGGGCGGGAGGCGAACAGCGGGGTGTTGATCGGGTTCTTCCGCTTGACGCACAGCGCGGGCACCCGCTGGAACCCGAGCTTGCGGTAGAGCGCGATCGCCCCCGCGTTGTCGTGCATGACCGAGAGGTCGAGGTAGGCCCGGCCGCGGCCGACGTAGCGCTCGGCGAGCACCCGCACCAGCGCCTCCCCGGTGCCGGGCGGGGCGTCCTGGGCGTGCACGGCCAGGCACCACAGGCTCGTGCCGCCCTCGGGGTCGTCGAAGGCGAGCACGTGGTCGACGCCGGTGACCGTGCCGACGATCGCGCCGGTCCGGCGGTCCTCGGCGACCAGGTAGGTGAACGTGCGGGTCCGGTGGTTGGCCCACATCGTCTCCGCGTCGCCGGTGACCATGCCGTTGCGGGCGTAGATCCCGTTGATCGCCTCCATCTCCGCCAGCGCGGTCACCGTGCGCACGAAGACGCCGCGGATGAGCTCGGAGCGCGGCCGGTAGCGGTGCAGGTCCAGCCGGTAGGTGTAGCTCGGGTCGACGAACAGCTCGTCGGGGGCCAGGCCGACGAGCACGTGCGGGTCGCGCGCGTAGATGCAGATGTCGCGGCGGCCGCTCTCCTCGGCGCGCAGGGCGTCGACGATGCCGCGCAGGTCCGCGAAGGTCTGGCCGAAGACCAGCCGCCCCCAGCCCATGTCGAGGACGACGTCGGTACCCATGCCCTGGCGCTGGTGCTCCGAGGGCTGCTGCCAGGACCGGCTGGTGAACGAGGGGGTGTCGGTCACCGCCGTCCGGCGCCGGTGGCCGGCGACTCGAGGACTCACCCGGCGCCCACCCCGTGCGTCTGCAGCCAGAGCTCGAGCAGGCCCAGCTGCCACAGCTTGTTGCCCCGCAGCGGCGTGAGCTCGCCGTTCGGGTCCGACAGCAGCGCGCGCACGTACTCCGGGCGGAACAGGCCGCGCTCGCGGGCCGCCTCGCCGGTGAGCGCGTCGCGCACCAGGTCGAGGACCTTGCCCTCGAGGTGGGTGATCGCCGGCACCGGGAAGTAGCCCTTGGGGCGGTCGATGACCTCCGGCGGGATGATCCGCCGGCCGATCGCCTTGAGCACGCCCTTGCCGCCGTCGGCGAGCTTCAGCTCCGGCGGGCACATCGCGGCCAGCTCGACCAGGTCGTGGTCGAGGAAGGGCACCCGGGCCTCCAGGCCCCATGCCATGGACATGTTGTCGACCCGCTTGACCGGGTCGTCGACGAGCATCACCTCGCTGTCCAGCCGCAGCGCGGCGTCCACCGCCGTCTGCGCGCCGGCCATCGACATGTGCCGGCGGACGAACTCCAGGCTGGGGTCGCCGTCCACCGTGTAGCGGTCGGTCACCAGGCGGGCCATGTCGGCGGCGCCGCGGTCGAAGAACGCGGCGGCGTACCGCTCGACGGCCTCCTCGCGGTCGACGTCGGCCAGCGGCGGGTACCAGTGGTAGCCGGCGAAGACCTCGTCGGCGCCCTGGCCGGACTGCACCACCCGGATGGACTGGCTGACCCGCTCGGAGAGCAGGTCGAAGGCGACGACGTCGTGGCTGACCATCGGCTCGGCCATCGCGCCGATCGCGTGCCCGAGCGCGGCGGCGAGCTCGTCGGAGGCCACCCGGATGCGGTGGTGGTCGGTGGCGAACCGCTCGGCGATGACGTCGGAGTACTGGAACTCGTCGCCCTCGCGGCCGCCCACCGCCTCGAAGCCGATGGAGTAGGTGGCCAGCCCGGTCTGCCCCTCCTCGGCGAGCAGGCCGACGATCAGGCTGGAGTCCAGCCCGCCCGACAGCAGCACGCCGACCGGGATGTCGGCGACCAGCCGCCGGCGGACGGCGACCCGCAGCGCCTCCTCGATGGCGTCCTCCCAGTCGCGGGCGGACCAGGAGGCGTGCTCGGGGCGGCGCTCGTAGGTCGCGTTCCAGTAGCGCTCCTCGCGGGCGGTGCCGTCGGCCTCGACCACCCGCACGGTGGCCGGCGGGAGCTTGCGGACCCCGTTGAGGATCGTCCGCGGCGCCGGCACGACGGCGTGCCAGGTCAGGTAGTGGTGCAGGGCGACCGGGTCGATGGAGGTGTCGACGTCCCCGGCCCGGAGCAGCGCCGGCAGCGACGAGGCGAACCGCAGCCGGCCCGGGGCCTCGGCCAGGTAAAGGGGCTTGATGCCCAGCCGGTCGCGGGCGAGCACGACCCGGCCGGTGTCCCGCTCGTGGATGACGAACACGAACATGCCGTGCAGGTGCGAGACGACGTCGGTGCCCCAGTGGTGGTAGCCCTTGAGGATCACCTCGGTGTCGCTGGTGGAGAAGAAGCGGTAGCCGTGCCCCTCGAGCTCGGCGCGCAGCTCCTTGTAGTCGTAGATGCACCCGTTGAAGACCGCGGTCAGGCCCAGCTCGCTGTCCACCATCGGCTGGGAGCCGTGCGGGGACAGGTCGATGACCGACAGCCGGCGGTGCCCGAAGGCCACCCGCCCGTTGCTCCACATCCCCTGCCCGTCCGGGCCGCGGGGGACGAGGGCGTCCACCATCCGCGCCACGGCGGTGGTGTCGGCCAGGGAGCCGTCGAACCGGATCTCGCCGGAGAGGCCGCACATGCCGTCGATCCAACCCCACGTGTCCGGGCCCCGCGACGGGGCGGGGAGAACGTCACACCGACGCAACACGACCGGTTCCACGTGGAACAGCCGGCTCCGCCGGGGACCTGCGGGTGCCCGCACCGGAACGGTCCGGTGACCCCGCGTGGTCGGCGCCCGCGGAGCCCTTCCGCGGCCGGTCGCCCTCCCGGCACAGTGCTCCCCGGAGGGCCGGACGCGGCCGGAGGAGGCCCGGGCGGCCCGAGTTCCGAGCCGGTGCCGGGGCCGGTCCGGACGCGGAGGTGCCCATGTCCATCGCCGTTCCCGCCCCCCTCCGGCGCCGTGCCGCGGCCGCCGCCTGCGCGGTCGCCACGTGCGCCGCCCTGCTCGCGGTGCCGCTCGGCGGCGTCGCGGCCGCCGCCCCGGAGACGCCCGCCACCGCGGAACCCGGCGAGCCGCCACCGGGCGGCGTGCCGGGCGTGCCGGTGCCGTCGATCGTCTGGGCCGACGCGGGGGAGGGCTTCCAACAGGCCGACATCGACGTCCCCTACGACTACGCCGACCCGACCGGCCCGACGTTCCGCCTGCACGCGGTCCGGCTGCCCGCCACCGACCCGGCGAACCGGATCGGCGCGTTGTTCGTCAACTTCGGGGGTCCGGGCGCCGGCGCGGCGGCGACCGTGCGGGCGGCGGGCCCGCTCCTGGTGCCACCGGAGGTGCTCGCGCGCTACGACCTGGTCGGCGTCGACCCGCGCGGCACCGGCGAGAGCCGGCCGGTGCGCTGCACGGGCAGCACCGCGGAGCAGGCCGCCCTGCCCTACGCCACGCTCGCCGACTTCCCCACCGACCGGGTCCAGGAGGAGCAGGCGATCGCGCAGGTGCGCGCGTTCGCCGAGGAGTGCCGGGCGCGCAACGGCGACCTGCTCGACCACGTCGGCACCCTGCAGTTCGCCCGCGACCTCGACGTGCTGCGCGCGGCGATGGGCGACGCGCGGATCAACCTCTACGGCCTGTCCTACGGCAGCTTCCTGGGCCAGGTGGTCGCGAACACCTTCCCCACGCGCACCGGCGCCCTGGTGCTCGACGGCGTGGTGGACCCCGGCTGGGCGGTCGGTCCGCCCGACTCCGTCAGTTGGGTCCGCGAGGGCGCGGCCGCGGGCAGCACCGAGACCCTGGACCGGTTCTTCGAGCTGTGCGCGCAGGCCGGGCCGCCGCTGTGCGCCTTCGCCGCCGACGGCGCTCCGGCCCAGAAGTACGCCGAGCTCGCCGCCCGGCTGCGGGCCGAGCCGCTGCCGGTCCCGGTGCCCGACCAGCCGCCGCTGCCGCTGACCTACTCGGCGGTGGTCGGGTTGACCGTGGCCCTGCTCTACGACGGGGGCACGTGGCCGGACCTCGGCCGGCTGCTCCAGGCGGCCTACAGCGGGGACGGCGCCGCGGTCGCCGACGTCCTGGGGACCCTGCCCCAGCCGACCCCGCAGGGCTACGACAACTACCCCGACGCGAACGCCGCCATCACCTGCGCCGACACCGACAACCCGGTCGACCCCCACCGCTACGGCGAGGTCGCGCGCGAGCTGGACGCCACGACCGATCCCTACGTCGGCTCCCGCTGGGCCTACCTCGGACTGGTCTGCGCACCGTGGTCCGGCCGCTCGACCGAGCGGCACACCGGCCCCTGGGACAGCTGGACCCGCAACCCGGTGCTCGTCATCGGCACGCGATACGACCCCGCCACCCCCTACCGCAACGCGGTGGCGGTGCACGACCTGCTGCCGAACAGCACCCTGCTGACCGTGGACGGCGTCGGGCACACCTCGCTCGGCAGGAGCGCTTGCGCCGCCTCGCTCACCACGCAGTACCTGCTCACCGGCGCGACCCCGCCGGCGGGGACGGTCTGCGCGGCCGACCACGGCGCGTTCGAACCGGTGCCGGTGCCGGCCGTCGCCGCCGCCGTCCGGCCGGGCGTGGCGCCGTGGTGAGCCGACGGGCCCACGCCGGCCGGCCCGACGGTCAGCCGTAGTACAGGGCGACCGGCCGGCCGTCGATCTCCCGGACGTCGACGGTCGTGTCGTACACGGCCGCCAGCACCTCGGGGCGCATGACCTCACGCGCCGGTGCGTCCGCCACGACCCGGCCGTCGCGCATGGCGACGATCCGGTCGGACCAGGTCGCGGCGAAGTTGATGTCGTGCAGCACGACGACGACCCGCTTGCCGAGGTCGTCGGCCATCGTGCGGACCAGCCGCATGATCTCGGTCATGTGCCGCAGGTCGAGGTTGTTGAGCGGCTCGTCAAGGAGGACGTACTTCGTGTCCTGGGCGAGCACCATCGCGATGAAGGCCCGCTGGCGCTGACCCCCCGAGAGCTCGTCGAGGAACCGGTTCCGGTAGGGGTCCAGGCCGAGGTAGTCGATCGCGCCCTCGATGTGCGCGCGGTCCTCCACGGTGAGCCGCCCCCGGGAGTGCGGGAAGCGACCGAACTCGACGAGGTCGTGCACGGTCAGCCGCGCGGCGACGTGGTTGTCCTGGCGCAGCACCGCGAGGGTCCTCGCCAGCTGCTTCGACGGCGTCCGCGCGACGTCCATCCCGTCCACCGTGACCCGGCCGGCATCGGGCTGGAGGAGGCGGCCGACGAGGCCGAACAGGGTGGACTTGCCGGCGCCGTTGGGGCCGATGAGCGCCGTCACGCCTTCCCCGCCGAAGCCGATCGAGACGTCGTCGACCACCGGGTGGCCGTCGTAGCGCTTGGTCGCGCCCTCGAGCGCGATCATCGCGCCCCCTTTCGCAGGACGAGGTAGAGGAAGAACAGGCCGCCGGCGAAGTCGATGACCGTGGAGAGGGTGCCGCCGAGGTCGAGCACCCGCTCGAGGACCAGCTGCCCGCCCAGCAGGCAGACCACGCCGATGAGCACCGCGGTGGGCACCGTCCACACGTGGCGGAAGGACCCCGCGTAGGAGTAGGCGAGGTTGGCGACGATCAGGCCGAGGAACAGGATCGGCCCCACCAGCGCGGTCGACGCGGCGATCATGACCGAGACGATCGTGAAGAGGGTCATCACCACGCGCCGGTGGTCGACCCCCAGGCCCACGGCTGTCGGCTCGCCCAGCGTCAGCACGTCCAGGGTGCGCAGCAGCGGCACGACCGCGGCACAGCCGAGGACGACGAGGACGCCGGTGAGCAGCAGCAGCGTCTCGTCGGGCCGGGTGAGCGAGGCGAACATCGCGTCGGAGAGCACCTGGAAGTCCAGCGGGTCGAGCATCCGCTGCATCCACTCGGTGAAGGCGCGGAAGAACGTGCCCAGCACGATGCCGACCAGCAGCATGAGGTGGATCGACCGTCGCTTGCCGCCGAACAGCGAGGTGAACAGCACGACGCTGAAGGCCACCATGACGACGACCTGGACCAGCCACAGGGTGAGCGGGTCGACCGCCAGGAACGAGGCCGATCCGGCGGTGAACACCAGAACGGTCGAGATCAGCACGTAGAACGCGTCGAACCCCATGATCGAGGGGGTGAGGATGCGGTTCTGCGTGATGGTGTGGAAGACCACCGTGGAGACCCCGACCGCGGCCGCCACGACCAGCATGGCGAGCACCGTGAGGCTGCGGATCTCCAGCGCGAAGGCGAGGGAGCCGGGGACGTCGGTGAGGCAGTAGACGGCGGCCAGGCCCACGACGGCGGCGCCGAGCGCGGCCAGGCGCACCCCGGGCCGGGCCCAGCGCGCCCGGATCCCGGGGCGCTCGGTGCGGGGGAGGGACGTCGTCCCGGGCACGTCAGTGAGCACGGCTCCGCCTCCGCAGGAGCAGCCACAGGAACAGCGCCGCGCCGATGATGCCGACGATGACCGACAGCGGGATCTCGTAGGGGAAGCGCACGACCCGCGCGAGGATGTCGCAGCCGAGGACGAACACCGCCCCCAGCCCGGCCACCCAGGGGATCGAGCGGCGCACGTTGTCGCCGATGAGGAGGCTGACGACGTTCGGGACGACGAGCCCCAGGAAGGGGATGAGCCCGGCCGTGACCAGCACCGCCGCCGTGATCACCGAGACGACCACCATGCCGACGGCCACCCACCGGCGGTGGTCGAGCCCCAAGTTGGTGGCGAACTCCTCGCCGAGGCCGATGACGCTGAAGCGGTCGGCGGCCAGCCAGGCGACCCCGACCATGGCTGCTGCGAGCCACACGAACTCGTAGCGCCCCTGCATGATGCTGGCGAAGCTGCCCTGCGACCACTGCCCGAGGGACTGCAGGAGGTCCAGGCGGTAGGCGAAGAAGGTCGTGACGGCACCCACGACACCGCCGAGCATGATGCCGACGAGCGGGACGAGCACGAGCTGGCGCACCGGCACGACCCTGACCACCTGGAGGAACAGCCAGGTGCCGACGAGCCCGAAGACGGCGGCCACGGCCATCTTCCCGATGACGGCCAGGCCCGGGGCGAACACCGTCGTGACGAGCACGCCGAGCATGGCGAACTCACTGACGCCGGTGGTGCCGGGCTCCACGAACTTGTTGCGGACCAGCATCTGCATGATCAGGCCGGCGATGCCCAGGGAGGCGCCGACGAGGACCACGGCGACGGTGCGCGGGATCCGGCTGACCACGAGCAGGAAGGCGGCGTTGCTCTCCGGCCCGCCGGCCAGGACCGAGACCGGGGAGACGTCGGAGACGCCGACGAACAGGCTCGCGAGGGCGAGCACCGCGAGCAGGACGCCGACGAGCACCCCCACCCAGGCGCGGCGGGGGCGCGCGCGGGCGGGGGTGCTCGTGGCGGGAGGAGCGAGCGCCGTCACGGACGACGGGGGAGGCGCTCGGCCGGTGCCGCGTCGGTCATGCGGCGATCTGCAGGACGTCGTCGATCATGATCTTCGTGGTGTCGATGCCGCCGAACACGATGTACCAGGCGACCGGGTCGAGGTAGACGATGTGGTCGTCCTGGTAGGCCTTCGTCTGCTTGACGATGTCGTTGTCGAGCACCGCCGCGGCTGCCTGCGCACCCTCGGCGCCGGTGGCGGCGTCCCGGTCGACCACCCACAGGTAGTCGGGGTTGGTCTCGAGCAGGAACTCCAAGGAGACCGGCTCGCCGTGCGTGGCGGCCTCGACGTCGTCCACGACGGGCTGGACGCCGAAGGCGTCGTAGATCAGGCCGCCGCGCGCGCCGCGCCCGGACGCGTCCTCGCCGGCCGGGGCCATCGCGCTGAGCTCGCCGCCGGAGACCATGAGGCCCAGGCCGGTGCCCGCCTCGGCGGTGGCGGCGCGCGCCTGCTCGATGCCCGCCTCGATCTCGCTGATCGCGGCGGCGGCCTCGTCCTCGGCACCGAGGACCTCGCCGAGGAAGGTCGCGTTGCGCTCCAGGTTCTCGGTGTACGAGCCGCGCAGGCTCAGGTCGACGGTCGGCGCGATCTCGCTGAGGTCCTCGTACAGCGCCGAGGAGCGCCCGCCGATGACGATCAGGTCGGGCTGCTGCGACTCGATCTCGACGAGGTCGGCCTCGAACAGCGTGCCCGCGTTGAAGGCGTCGTCGGCGAGGTACTGCTGGAGGTGGTCGGGCACCGAGTCCAGCGGGGCGCCGGCGATCTCGCCGCCCAGGGCGCCGATGGTGTCGAGGCTGGCCATGTCGAACACGACGATGTTCTCGGGGTTCTTGGGGACCTCGACCGTGGTCTCCTCGAGGACGGGCTCCGCGTCCTCGGCGGCGGTGTTCCGGTCCCACGTGAAGGAGACGGTCTCGGTCTCCGCGGCGCCGGCTTCGGCCGTGTCCTCGCCCTCGCCGCACGCGGACAGGGTCAGGGCGGTGACCACGGTGAGGGAGAAGGCGGCCAGCGGCCGGGCGGCGGTACGCATCGTGCTCCTGAGGTAAGGCTTGGCTAACTGAGGGCGCCCTAACGTGCCACACGGCCTGTGCCGGCTGTCAACCGGGTCCCGGCCTGCCGGTTGAGTGCCGGGTCACACGGGCAGGGGCAGGGGCATGGAGACGCGCACCATCGGAGACCTGACCGTGTCCGCCCAGGGCCTGGGCTGCATGGGGATGAGCGAGTTCTACGGCACGGGTGACCAGGCCGAGGCCGAGGCGACCATCCAGCGGGCGCTCGACCTCGGCGTGACGTTCCTCGACACCGCCGACATGTACGGCCCGTTCACCAACGAGCGGTTGGTCGGCCGGGCGATCGCCGGTCGCCGCGACGAGGTCGTGCTGGCCACCAAGTTCGGCAACGAGCGCGGCGAGGACGGCTCCTTCCGCGGCATCAACGGCCGGCCCGAGTACGTCCGCCGCGCCTGCGACGCCTCGCTGCAGCGCCTCGGCGTCGACGTCATCGACCTCTACTACCAGCACCGGGTGGACACCGCGGTACCCGTCGAGGACACCTGGGGTGCCCTGCGCGAGCTGGTCGAGGCCGGCAAGGTCCGGCACGTCGGCATCTCCGAGGCCGCACCGGAGACGATCCGCCGGGCGCACGCCGTACAGCCGGTGACGGCCGTGCAGACCGAGTACTCGCTGTGGACCCGCGACCCCGAGGACGACGGCGTGCTGGCCACCTGCGCCGAGCTAGGCATCGGCTTCGTCGCCTACTCGCCGATCGGCCGCGGGTTCCTCTCCGGGCAGATCCGCAGCCTCGACGACCTCGCGCCCGACGACTTCCGGCGGCACAACCCCCGCTTCCAGGGCGAGAACTTCGCCCGCAACCTCGAACTGGTCGACCGGGTCCGCGAGATCGCCGAGGAGAAGGGCGTCACCGCCACCCAGCTGGCGCTGGCGTGGGTGATGGCGCAGAGCGGGCGGGACGGCAGGCCGGTCGGGGGTGGCGGGGTGGGTAGGCCGGTTGTCGTGCCGATCCCCGGCACCAAGCGGGTCACCTACCTGGAGGAGAACGCCGCGGCCGCCGACGTCCGGCTGTCCGACGACGACCTGCGCCGGCTGGACGAGGCCGCCCCCGCCGGCGCCACGGCCGGGGACCGCTACCCGGACATGTCCACCGTGCACCGCTGACCCGAGCGCGGGCGATCCGGCTGCGCGAGCACGGTGGCCACGTGCTCGCGCGCCGGGGGGTGCAACCGGGCGCAGAGCTCCTCCCAGGCCTCCCACAGCTCCGCGCCCGGCCAGCCGTGCGGCCGCAGCGCGTCGGGGAGCATCGGGTCGCTGACCCCGATCCGGCGGATCTCGGCGAGGACCCGCAGGTGGGTCACCAGCGCCGGCCTCCCGTCGGGCGGCGGATCGGCCAGCACCGCGCGGATCCGGTCGATCACCCGCCGGTACGCGGCGGCGACCCCCTGCAGGTCCCAGCAGCGGGCGGCCAGGTCGACGTCCGAGCCGCCGGTCTCCGGGGTCACCTGGGCGGTGAGCACGTCCAGCCGGCTCAGCGGCTCCCGGGCCAGTGCGGTCCGGACGTCGTCCAGCGCGACCTTGTGCGGGGACAGCCAGGTGGCCGGGGCGAGCGGGCCGAACCCGTGCCGGGTCAGGGTGCGGCGCACCCGCTCGCGGGCCGACCGGTCGGTCTCGGGCACCGTGTAGATGACCATCCGCCAGCGGCCGTCCCAGGGGCCCAGCCGCTCGTCGAGCCGGGCCCACCGGGCACGGACGGCGGCCCGCAGGTCCTCGGTCGGGGTGTAGAGGGTCTCCCGGCCGCGGCGGGAGGCGGCCAGCCAGCCGGACCGGCGCAGCGCGGCCGTCGTCATGCGCGTGGTGGGCTCGGCGACGTCGAAGGCCTCGAGGAGGCCCACCAGGGCCTGGAGGCGCACCGGCTGCTCGGTCACGGCGTCCAGGTGCTCGGAGAACAGGTCGACGACGAGGTCGCGGACGGTCATGGCGGTCCTTTCGGCACGCCCGTCACTGAGCGCGCCCCCGTGGTGTCCGTCCCGGCCGAGGGCGGTGTCCGGGACGTTCCCCCTACGCGGGAGGATGGCATCCGTGCGCGCCGCCGTCCCACCGAGGTCCCCTCGGTGACCCCGGTGCTGGTCGTGGCGGTGACCGTCCTCGCCGCCGCGGTGGCCCTCGCGGGCCTCGCCTCCACCGTCGCCCGCCGGCGGATCGGCCTGCTGCACCTGTGGGGCACCGCGCTGCTGGAGGTGCTCCTGCTGGTCCAGGCGGGCATCGCCGTCGCTGCGCTGGTGGCCGGCGACCGCCCCGCCGAGACCGCCACCTTCCTCGGCTACCTGGGCGGGATCGTGCTCGTGCCGGTGGCCGGCGCGCTGTGGGCCCGCTCCGAGCCGACCCGCTGGTCCGGCGCCGTGCTGGCGATCGCCGCCGGCGCGGTCGGGGTCATGATCTGGCGGTTGCTGCAGCTGTGGGAGGCGACGGGTGGCTGAACCGGGACGGCGGGGCGTCGACGACGCGGGGGAGCAGACGGCCGGCTCGACCGGCGGCGGCCCGGGGCGGGTGCTGGTCGCCGTCTACGGCGTCTTCACGCTCGCCGCGGGGTCGCGGGCCGTCGTCCAGCTGGCGACGCGGTTCGCCGAGGCGCCGGTGGCCTACCTGCTCTCCGCCCTGGCCGCGGTGGTCTACCTCGTGGCGACCGTGGCGCTGGCCCGCGGCGGCCGCCCCACCGCGCTGACCGCCATCTCGGTGGAGCTGGCCGGCGTGCTCGTGGTGGGGACGCTCTCCCTGGCCGACCCGGCCGCCTTCCCCGACGAGACCGTCTGGTCGGCCTACGGCAGGGGCTACCTGTTCATCCCGCTGGTGCTGCCGGTGGTCGGCCTGCTGTGGCTGCGGCGCGTGGGGCGGGAGGCCGCGACCGGCTGACGGTCGCGGCCTCCCGGCGGGCTCAGAACTCGCCGCCCCCGCCGAAGTCCCCACCGAAGTCGCCGCCGCCGAAGTCCCCGCCGGAGTCCCCCCAGCCGCTGTCGGCGCCGCCGGCGAAGTCGCCGCCCGGGTCCCCGCCGGGGTCCCCGGAGTCGGCGCCCTCCGCGTAGGCCTCCTCGTCCCCGCCGCCGAACAGGCCGCCGTCGCCGAGCCCGGTGTCGAACAGGGCGTCGGCGACCGCGGTCCCCACGACCAGGCCGCCCACGGTGCCCAGCAGGCTCGCGCCCATCATGCTGCCGAAGCTCGGCCCGCCGATGCCGGGCCCGTAGCCCCCGCGGCCGTAGCCACCCCCGTAGCCGGGGCCGGGGCCGTACCCGGGGCCGTACCCGCCGCCGAAGGCCCGCTCGAGGATGCCGGGCTGGCGCATCTCCGCCCGGGTGGCGGCGCGGGCCAGGCTGCGCGGGTCGTCGCCGCGCGCCTGCTCGCCCGCGGCGGCCAGCTGGTCGAGGACCTGCCGCCGCTGCTCCGGGTTGAGCTGCGCGAACGCCTCGGCGTGCGCCTCCTCGATCTTGTCCGGTGGCGCGGTCCGCAGCAGGTAGCGGTAGCGCTCGATGGCGCGCTCGTCGTCCGAGCCGCCGCGGGGCGGTGGCGGCGGCGCGTCGTACCCGTGTTCGCTGCCGTACTGGTGTCCGGGCCGGCGGCGGCCGAAGAGCCGGTCGAGCAGTCCCATGGCGATCGTCTCCCTCCACCTGGAGCACGACGTGCCCCGTCGCTGGGTTCCCGCGCCACGCCCGCCCACACCTGCACCGACGGAACCGCAGGTCAGCGGCGTCCCGGTGCTGGCCGACACCGACGAGCCGCGGTTACTGTCGTTCCGTGCCGGCCGACCGGGACGACCTCCCCGAGGTGCCTCCCCTCCACGACGACATCGACGACATCGGGCAGGCCGGCATCGTCACCGCCGCGACGGCCGTGGTCGCCCGGCACGAGTCCTCCGGCACCGCCTCGGCGGCGCTCCCCGGCGTCCTGGCCGACGTGCCGGTCGCCGTGCTCGTGATCGACCAGAGCGCCGGGGCGGTCACCTACGCCAACACCGCCGCGGTGGAGATGGCCGGCAACGTGGCGCTGCCCGTGGACGTCGACACCTGGGGCACCTCGGCGGGCCTGACCGACCTCGGCGGCCGGCCGCTGGTCAGCACCTCCGGCCCCCTGTCCCTCGTCGCGCAGGGCCAGCCGGTCAACGGCGAGGCGGTGCGCCGCGCGCCGGACGGCACCGCCGCGGGGGAGGCGCCCGGCGACCCGGGCCAGCTGCTCTGGGTGACCGGGTTCCCGCTGTCCCACCCCACCAGCCACCAGCAGCTCGCGCTGGTGGTGTTCCTGGAGGTCGACCCCGGCGCCTCGGCCGACGGCGACCCCGACCGGTACCTGCAGGCTCTGCGGGAGCGGGCCGTCGTCGCCACCGACATCGCCTTCACGATCACCGACCCCCGCGAGCCGGACGACCCGCTGATCTGGGTCAACCCGTCGTTCACCCGGATCACCGGCTACGGGTACGAGGAGGCGGTCGGGCGCAACTGCCGCTTCCTGCAGGGGCCGGCGACCGACGCCGCGGCGGTCCGGGAGATCCGGGCGGCGCTCGAGGAGCGCCGCCCCCTCACGACGACGCTGCTGAACCACCGCAAGGACGGCACGGCGTTCTGGAACCAGCTGTCGATCAGCCCGGTCTTCGACGGCGAGGGGTCCCTCGTCAGCTTCGTCGGCGTGCAGACCGACGTCACCGAGCGCGTGCGGGTCGAGGGGAAGCGCGAGGCGGCCTTCGCGGCCGAGCAGACCGCCCGCCGGGAGGCCGAGCTGGCCCGCGCGACGGCCGAGCAGGCACGGGCCGACGCCGAACGCGCCCGCGTCGAGGCCGAGCGGGCGCAGAGCCGGCTGGCGCTCATGGCCGAGGCGACGAGCACGCTGATCGCCACGCTCGACCTCGGGGACCTCCTCGACCGGCTGGCCCGGCTGTGCGTGCCCCTGGTCGCCGACTGGGCGTTCATCACCCTCGTCGACGACTCCGGCACGGTGGAGCGCACGGCGTGGCGGCACCGCGAGGGACGCGAGGAGGAGCTGCGGCTGCTCGAGGTGACGCACGTCCCGCACCTGCCGGAGGGCTCGCCGACCCGCCGGACCATCGCCACGGCCCGCCCGGTGGTGGTGCAGCAGGCAGAGGAGTCCCTGGCCGGGGCGTTCGCCACCGAGGCGGCGCGGCAGGCCTTCGGCCGGATCGGCGGGGCCTCGTTGGTGGCCGTGCCGATGGTCGCCCGACGGCGGACCCGGGGCGCGATCCTGCTCGGGCGCGCCGCGGCGGAGCGACCGTTCAACCAGGACGACGTCGACCTCGCCGAGGACCTCGCCCGCCGCGCGGCGCTGGCCATGGACAACGTGCGCCTCTACGAGCAGGAGCACACGGTGGCCGACACCCTGCAGCGCTCCCTGCTGCCGCAGCTGCCGGAGATCCCGGCGGTCCAGTCGGCCGCGCACTACGTCAGCGCGTCGGAGGCCGCCGACGTGGGCGGCGACTTCTACGACCTGCTGCACCTGCCCGACGGGTCGGTCGGCATGGTCATCGGCGACGTCGTCGGCCACGACATCGCCGCCGCGGCGGCGATGGGGCACCTGCGCGGGCTCATCCGGGCCTGCGTGTGGGAGGCGCCCGACCCCGACCCGGGCGCCGTCCTCGCCCGGGTCGACCGGCTGGTGCAGGGGCTGGGCGTGGCGTCCATGGCCACGCTGGTCTACGCGCGGGCGGAGCCGCCGGCCACGCCCGGGGCGCCGTGGCGGGTGCACCTGGCCAGCGCCGGGCACCCGCCGCCGCTGCTGCGCGCGCCGGATGGCACGGTCCGGGTCCTCGCCGAGGTGGCCGGGCTCCTGATCGGCGCCGACGGCAGCGTGCGTCGGCCGACGACGTCCCTCGACGTCCCCTCGGGGATGACGCTGCTCGGCTACACCGACGGGCTGATTGAGCGGCCGGGCACGGACCTCGACGAGGGCCTGGCCGAGCTGGTCACCCGGGTGGCCGCCGCGCCGCGGGACGCCTCGCCCCGGCAGCTGTGCGACGCGGCGGTCGCCGGGTCCCTGGACGGCCGGGACGACGTCGCGCTGATCGCCGTCCGGTTCTGCTGACGTCCCGGCCCGCTCCGGTCCCGGTGCCCGGCGGGACCGGTCAGCCGTCGGCGCCCGCGAGCAGGCCGTAGGCGCCGCGGTGGAACAGCAGCGGACGGCGGCCACCGTCGGCGCCGAGGTCGAGCACGCGGGCGGCGACGAGGGTGTGGTCGCCGCCGTCGTACTCGGCCCACAGCTCGCAGTCGATCCAGGCCACGACGTCGTCGAGCACCGGCTGCCCCTGCCGGCTCGGCCGCCAGTGCACCCCGGAGAACTTGTCCGCCCCGGAGCGGGCGAAGGCGCTGGACAGGTCGTGCTGGTCCTCGGCGAGGACGTTGACGCAGAACCGGCCGATCTCCCGCAGCTGCGGCCAGGTGCGCGAGGTGCGGGCGGGCGCGAACACCACCAGCGGCGGGTCCAGCGACAGCGAGCTGAACGACTGGCAGGTGAAGCCGACCGGGCCGTCGTCGGCGAGCGCGGTGACCACGGTGACCCCGGAGGCGAAGTGCCCGAGGACCTCCCGCATGACCAGCGGGTCGATGACCTCGACCGCCCCCTCCGCCCCGGACCCCGTGTCGCTCATGACCCCAGCCAACCACGGCGGCCCGGATCCGGCCGCCGGTCTTCCGCCAGGCGTCAGTCGCGGTGTCAGCCGACGGCCGCGGCGTCGCGGGGGACCGAGCGGCCGCCGGCGCGGTACAGCGAGCTGGGCAGCTCGTGGCCGACGGCGTCCTCGGTCACCCGTGCGGCGGCCAGGACGGCGTCGAGGTCCAGCCCGGTGCGCACGCCGGACTCCTCGAGCATGTAGACCAGCTCCTCGGTGGCGATGTTGCCGCTCGCGCCGGGAGCGAACGGGCAGCCGCCGAGGCCGCCGACCGACGAGTCCAGCTGGGTGACCCCCGCCTGGACGGCGGCCAGGGCGTTGGCCTGGCCGGTGCCGCGGGTGTCGTGGAAGTGGACGCCGACCGGGACGCCGGGGCAGGCGCGGCGGACGGCGTCCAGCAGCTGGACCACCCGCAGCGGCGTCGTCGTCCCGATGGTGTCGCCGAGACAGAGCTGGTCGGCGCCGGCCGTGACCGCGGCCCGCGCGACGTCGACCGTCCGGCCGATCGGGGTGCGGCCGTCGAACGGGCAGTCCCAGGCGGTGGCGATGATGACCTCCAGCGAGCCGCCCGCGCCGTGGGCGAGGCCGGCGATCTCCGCCACGGCGCCGACCGCCTCGGCGGTGGAGCGCCCGGCGTTGGCCCGGCTGTGCCCGTCGGAGGCCGAGACGACGTACTCCAGGTTCGGCACGCCGGCGTCCACCGCCCGGGTCGCGCCGCGCGGGTTGGCCACCAGGGCCGACCAGTGGACCCCGCCCCACCGGGAGAGCTCGGCGGCGACCGCATCCGCGTCGGCCAGCGCGGGGACGGCCTTCGGCGAGACGAAGGAGGTCGCCTCGATCCGCCGCACACCGGTCGCGACCAGGGCCTCCAGCATCCGCAGCTTGGCCTCCAGCGGCACCGGGGCCTCGAGCTGCAGCCCGTCGCGCATGCCCACCTCGCGGACGTCGACGGCGGCCGGCAGCACCAGGTCGAACTCGTTCACGGCAGCCCCCTCGTCGCGCGGTCAGGTGCAGCTCCCATCCTGCCCCGCGGCGAGGTTCCACGTGGAACGGGACGGGGCATCCCAGACTGAGAACTTGCAGCGATTCGCCCATGATCTGCGCAGAATGTGCGGCAGGGAGGTGGGATGTGACGAACGTGGCCGGCACGCTCCCCCCGGCGGATCGCCGGAGCGCGTTCGCCAACGCCCCGATGGGCATCGTCCTCGCCACGCCGTCCGGCCTGCTGGTCGACGCCAACCCCGCCTTCACCGCGATGCTCGGCCGGAGCACCGACGACCTCTACGGCTGCTCGGTGCTCGAGCTCATCCACCCCGAGGACGCGATGTCCACGGCCGAGGCCTACACCGAGCTGGTCGAGCGGCGCCGGACGATGCGCCACGAGACCCGCCTGGTGCGCCAGGACGGCAGCGTGGTGCCGGTGCAGGTCACGTCGTCGTGGGTGGAGGCGTCGCCGGAGGGCGACCCGCCGCACGTCGTGGCGATCGTCGAGGACATCACCGAGCGCAAGGCGCTGGAGGCCGCGCTGGTCCACCGCTCGCTGCACGACCCGCTCACCGGCCTGCCCAACCGGATCCTGTTCGGCGACCGGTTGCGTCACGCGCTGGAGCGCGGGCACCGGGAGCGCACCCCCACCTGCGTGCTCGGCATCGACCTCGACGGGTTCAAGGAGATCAACGACGAGTACGGCCACCCGGTCGGCGACGCCGTCCTCATCGCCTTCGCCGAGCGGCTGGTGTCGGTGCTGCGGGCCAGCGACACCGCCGCCCGCGTCGGTGGTGACGAGTTCAGCATCGTCTGCGAGAACAGCGAGCGCGAGGACGCCGAGGCGCTGGCCGACCGGCTGCGGCACACCGTCACCGAGCCCCTGCGGGTGGACGCGGTGACCATCCCGCTCAGCATGAGCATCGGGATCGGCACGGTGGGCGGCGGCACCGACCCGGAGCTGGCCTTCGAGCTGCTGGTGCGGGAGGCCGACGAGGCCATGTACGCCGACAAGGCCGCCCGCCGCCGCTGACGGGGCGCGCACTCCCGCGTCGCTGCGGCCCCCGTCCAGAGGCTCACCCCGAGCCTGGCCCCGCCCGGCCGGTCACCCGGCGGCTGCTCCCGCCCAGCCGGTCACCCGGCGGAGCCGGGCGTAGACCGCGGTGAGCACCGGTAGCGGCGCGGCCAGCAGCAGGAACATCGTCAATCCCACCCGGTCGTCGCCGTCGTCGAACGCGACCCACCCCGTGACCAGCGTCAGCAGCAGCACCGCGACCGCGGCCACCGCGGATCCGAACAGCAGGGCCGGCGTACGGCGCTGCAGCAGCTGGGCCGCCCCGGCGATCAGTCCCACGGCGCAGGGCAGGCCGAGCAGGAGGAGCACCGTGACGGGATCGTTCCCACCGGAGGCCACGGCGATCAGGAAGAACAGGGAGGCCAGCGCGGTCAGCCCGCCGGTGACGAACCCGAGGACGATCGCCGCGGTGGCCACGCCGGGGCGCGCCGGCCCGTCAGGCCACGCCACTGCTGCCGGCGACCACCCCCAGCCGGGACCGTGTCCCGGCGGAGGGCCGTACGCCGGCGGAGGGCCGGAGGACGCCGACGGGTCGTAGCCGGGAACGGGCACCTGGGGCGGCGGCGGTCCGTAGCCGGCGGGGACGTGCCCCGGAGGCTGTCCGTGGCCCGTCGGCGTCGACTGCTGTCCCGGCGGGACCGCGTCCCAGCCGTGCTCCTGTCCGTCCCCGTGCATGCGGCCAGTCTGCAGCCGACCGTTGCTGCTGACGTGCAGGCGCGGACCGTCACCCCCGCCAACGGGTGACGACGTCGGAGAACACCGCCGCGGCCTGCTCCAGCTCGGCGAGCTCCACGTACTCGTCGACGGCGTGCATCACCGCGGGCGTGCCCGGCCCCCACACGACGATGGGCGCGCCACCGACCACCTGGCCGAGCACCGACGCGTCGGTGAAGTAGGTGGCCGGCGTGGACCGCACGGTCGCGGGCAGCGAGGCGACCCACGGGTCGTCGGCGGGGGTGCCGACCGGCGGCAGGTCCACCCGGACCTCCACGTCGGCCACCTCCGGCTGGTCGCGCCACCAGGCCAGGAGCGGTGCGCCGTCGGCGACGGTGCGCATGTCGATGACGGCCTCGGCGCGGTCGGGGACGACGTTGGGCACGGTGCCACCGGTGACCACGCCCGGGTTCCACGTCTCGGTGCCGAGGAACCCGTCGCTGCGCAGCGGCAGCGCACCCCCGGCCCGCCCGAGGACCGCCACGAGGTCCAGGACGGCGTTGTGCCCTCGCTCGGGCGTGCTGCCGTGCGCGGCCCGGCCCGCCGTCCGGGCGGCGAGCCACAGCGCGCCCTTGTGCCCGAGGACGACCTCGTTGCCGGTCGCCTCGGGGACGATGACCGCCCCCACCGACTGGTCGGCGACCGCGGCAGCCGCGGCCGCGGCGCCCTTCGAGCCGATCTCCTCGTCGCTGGTGAGCAGCAGCGCGACCGGCGTCTGCGGGTCGGCGGCCGCCAGCGCCGCGACCGCCGCGACCACCCCGGCCTTCATGTCGCTGGCGCCCCGGCCCCACACCCGGCCCTGGTCGAGGTCGGCGCCGAAGGGGTCGCGCTGCCAGGCGGTGGGGTCGGGCACCGGCACGGTGTCGACGTGGCAGGCCAGCAGCAGGTTCGGCCGGTCGGGGTCGGCCGGCGTCCGCAGCAGGGTCCAGGGGTGGTCGCGGTCGCGGCCCTCCGTGACCTGCAGGTGCGGGGCGCGCTCGCGGAGCACGTCGGTGAGCGCGCCCAGGAGGTCGCGCTGCGCGGCCGCGTCCCCCGAGATCGTCGTCCGGCCGACGAGCTCCCGCACCAGGTCCACCACGTCGAGTTGCGCAGCCATCCTCCGATCGTCGCCGGTTCTCCCGGAAACCGCCGCTCGCGGGCCGCGGTTACTAGCTTGTGCGCCTGACTAGTCAGCCGTACCGTCTAGCGCGTGGAAGCGGAGCGGTGGCCAGGAGAGTGGCTGCGCGGCGTCCTCTCCCTCTGTGTCCTGCGGGTCGTCGCTGACGGCCCCACCTACGGCTATGCGATCGCCGTCCGTCTGCAGGAGTCGGGCCTGGGCGTGGTCAAGGGCGGGACGCTCTACCCGATCCTGACCCGTCTGGAGGGCGAGGGGCTGGTGACCTCGGCGTGGGCGGCCGGCGAGAACGGCCCCGGTCGCAAGTTCTTCACCCTCACGCCACAGGGTGCCGACGCGTTGCGCGGCCGCACCGAGCAGTGGCAGGTCTTCACCGAGCGGGCCACCGGCCTGCTGCTCGCCCCGTCCCATCGGTCCTGAGGAGCCCGCCATGAGCCATGTCCTGAACGGTGCCGACCAGGCCTGGTGCGACGACCTGCTGCTGCGGTTGCGCATGCTCGATGTCCCCGGTTCCCGAATCGGCGAGGTGCTGGCGGAGGTGCAGAGCCACGTCGCCGAGACCGGGGAGAACCCACAGCAGGCCTTCGGGACCCCCAAGGAGTACGCCGGGGAGGTCGCTGGGGCGCTCGGCATCACCACGGGCGGGCCCTGGCGCACCCTGCGACGGGGGCTGCGGTGGTCGGACCTGGTGGTCGCGGTGGTGACCGGCCTGGCCGCCTTCTCCCTGGCCGACGGCCTGTGGTCGCTCGGCGCGCGGGAGACCTCGCTGTTCGGGCTGCCCGCCTGGCTCGTCTCCGCCGTCGCCGCCCTGGTGCTGGCCTGCTGCACCGCACGCTTCGTCGTCTCCGCCCGCGACGGGCGCTCCGCCGACCGGGTGCTCGACCCGCGGACGGGCGCCGACATGGTCCCGTTCACCCGGCAGCAGGTGACCCTGCTGGCCGGCCTCCCCGTGTTGTTCCTGGCGCTGATGCTGGTCGGCGGGCTGCTCACCCGGTGAGCGGGCGCGTCATCCCCCGAGGGAGGCGCTGACGACGGCGCGCGCCTCCTCCTGCACCTGCGCCAGGTGGTCAGAGCCCTTGAACGACTCCGCGTACACCTTGTAGACGTCCTCGGTGCCCGAGGGCCGGGCGGCGAACCAGGCGTTCTCGGTGACCACCTTGAGGCCGCCGATCGCGGCGTCGTTGCCGGGCGCCCGGGTGAGCTTGGCGGTGATGGGCTCGCCGGCCAGCTCGGTGGCGGTGACGTCCTCCGGCGACAGCTTGGCCAGCTGGGCCTTCTCCTCCCGGGACGCCGGGGCGTCGACGCGGGCGTAGGCGGACTCCCCGTACTCCGCGGTCAGCTCGGCGTGCAGCTGGGACGGCGAGCGGCCGGTCACCGCCTGGATCTCGCTGGCCAGCAGCGCGAGCAGGATGCCGTCCTTGTCCGTCGTCCAGACCCGGCCGTCCCGGCGCAGGAACGACGCGCCGGCCGACTCCTCGCCGCCGAACCCGACCGACCCGTCGAGCAGGCCCGGGACGAACCACTTGAACCCGACCGGCACCTCCACCAGCCGCCGGCCCAGCCCGGCGACGACCCGGTCGATGAGGGACGACGAGACCAGCGTCTTGCCGACGGCGGTGTCCTGGCCCCACTCGGGCCGGTGGGAGAACAAGTAGGAGATCGCCACGGCGAGGAAGTGGTTGGGGTTCATCAGCCCGCCGTCGGGGGTGACGATGCCGTGCCGGTCGGCGTCGGCGTCGTTGCCCGTGGCGATCGCGTAGTCGGCGCGCTTGCCGATGAGCGAGGCCATCGCGCTCGGCGAGGAGCAGTCCATGCGGATCTTGCCGTCCCAGTCCAGGGTCATGAACCGCCAGGTGGGGTCGACCAGCGGGTTGACCACGGTGAGGTCGAGGCGGTGCCGCTCGGCGATCGCACCCCAGTAGTCGACGCTCGCCCCGCCCAGCGGGTCGGCGCCGATCCGCACCCCGGCGTCCCGGACGGCGTCGAGGTCGAGCACGTTCGGCAGGTCGTCGACGTAGGCGCCGAGGAAGTCGTGGCTCTGCGCCGCCGCCCGCGCCCGGGTGAACGGGACCCGCTCGACGCCGTCCAGCCCGGCGCGCAGCAACGCGTTGGCGCGGTCGGCGATGGTCTTCGTCGCGTCGGTGTCCGCGGGGCCGCCGGACGGCGGGTTGTACTTGAAGCCGCCGTCGCGGGGCGGGTTGTGCGACGGCGTGACCACGATGCCGTCGGCCAGGCCCGACGTGCGCCCCGCGTTGGCCGTGAGGATCGCGTGGCTCACCGCCGGCGTGGGCGTGTACCGGCCGGCGGCGTCGACGAGCACGGTCACGTCGTTGGCGGCGAGCACCTCCAGCGCACTGGCCCAGGCCGGCTCGGACAGCGCGTGGGTGTCCCGGCCGAGGAACAGCGGACCGTCGTAGCCCTGGGCCGCCCGGTACTCGCAGATCGCCTGGGTGGTGGCGAGGATGTGCGCCTCGTTGAACGCGGCGTCGAAGGCGGAGCCGCGGTGGCCGGAGGTGCCGAACGCCACCTGCTGGGACGGGTCGGCCGGGTCGGGTTCCCGCGTGTAGTAGGCGGTGACCAGCGAGGCCACGTCGATGAGGTCGCTGGGCCGGGCCGGCTGTCCGGCGCGGGGGTCGGTCATGTGCCGATCCTGGCCCGCCGGGTACCCCGGGCGCGACCGGTGCCGGTGTCGCGCCTGCCCCGTGCCTGCCCCGGGTCGCGCTCGCGCCGCACCCCGCGGTGGGGGGGGGGGGGGGGGGGGGGGGGGGGGGGGGGGGGGGGGGGGGGGGGGGGGGGGGGGGGGGGGGGGGGGGGGGGGGGGGGGGGGGGGGGGGGGG
>NZ_JBJGYS010000047.1:0-27999 GCF_054050115.1 Geodermatophilus sp. SYSU D00708
GCCGCCCCCGCCCGCGCGCCGCGGCTCCGGTGCCGACCAGAGGCCGGGAGCGGGCCGGCCCCCCCCGGCGCCGGCGCCCGCCCCTCCTCGACCTCCTCGAGGACCTCCGAGCAGAGCCGCACGCAGCCGTCGCAGATGTAGACCCCCGGGCCGGCGACGAGGTGGGCGACCTCGTCGGTGCCCTTGCCGCAGAACGAGCACGCCAGGCCCAGGTGCTGGTCGGTCGCCATCGCCGCCTCCTCGCGGGGACGCTCCGCGCGGCGGCCCCGGCCGGAACGGTACGGCGACGCGGTCCGGCCCGGGCGTCAGGACGGCGTGGGGGCGGTCGGCCGCGACCGCGGCGCCTCGGCCGGTGCCGGGGTGCGGCTGAGCTTCCGCCAGACCCAGCTCGACGGCACGCGGCGTCCGGTCACCACGTACTCGAGGGCGGCGTCGACCACGAGGGCGGTCGACAGTGCCCGCCGCGCCGCGGACCAGCCGGCGAGCAGCAGCTCGTCGCCCTCGCGGACCTCGAAGTCGCCGTCCGGGGCCAGCGTGGCCTCGTCGCCGCGGAGCACGAGCAGCACCAGCGCGTGCAGCGGCTCGTCCCGGTCCTCCGGGTTGCGCAGCAGGTCGCCGAGGCAGGCGTGCCCCGTGGCCAGCCGGCGCACCAGCGCGGGCGCCTCGGCGGCGGTCAGCCGGATCTTCCACAGCGACTGCAGGTGCCGCCCGCACAGCTGCCGCAGCCGCTCGACCAGGTCGGCCGCCCACTCGTCGCCGCGGCCGGGCATCTCGCGCAGGAACCGCCAGAGCAGGGGCGTGGCCAGCTGGGCGTAGACCTCGTGCGCGATGACCTCGGTCGGCACCAGCAGCGCGTCGGTGTCCATCGCCGCGAACAGCGGGGCGCTGGCCGGCCGGTTCTGCCTTGCCGCGACGAACAGCCGGGGGTTGGCCCGCCGGGCGGCGGCGACCAGCGACAGGTTGGCGATGTCGTTGTTCGTGCCGGCCACGAAGCCGACGGCGTCCTCGAGCCCGGCCTCGGTCAGCGCGCCGGGTTCGGACCCGTCCACCGCCAGCAGACCGTCGGTCTCGGCGTCGGTCGGCGCGGACTCCACGACGGTGACCCGGATGCCCTCCGCCCGCAGGTCGCCGGTGAGCTCCCGGCCCAGCCGCCCGTAGCCGCAGACCACCCAGCGACCGCTGCGCGGCGGGGTGGCGCGCTCGGGGAGCGGCGCACCCGGCCCGCTCTCCAGCCAGGTCAGCAGCTGGTAGGCGGCCGGGGCGCGCAGCGCCAGGCGGAGCAGGTCGCCGAACCGGTCGAAGGGGTTGACCACGTTCGGCGACCCGAAGGCCCGCATCCGCTCGGCCATGCCGCGGGAGGTCGCCCGCGCGATGACCGGCAGGTCCGGCCGCAGCAGCGCCGCGGCCATGACCACCGACAGGTTGGCCTCCTCGTCGTCGGTCAGGGCCACCACCGCCTCGCAGCAGGGGTGGTCGAGCCCGGCGACGGCGAGGTGGCCGGGGTCCCGGGCGTCGGCGGCCAGCCCGGGGACGTCGGCGTGGAAGGAGCCCAGCTCCAGGTCGTCGATGCGCTCGTCGGAGGCGTCCAGGACGACGAACCGGCGGCCCAGCGCGTCGAGCGAGTGCCCGAGCAGCTCCCCGGCCCGGCCGTACCCGGCGACCAGCACGAACGGCTCCCGCAGCCGGCGCACCTTGCGGGTGAAGTGCTGCAGCGCCAGGGCGGAGCGGAACGCGCGGTCCTGCGCCAGGGCGAGCAGCGACCCGATCGCGTACGCCCACCCGATGACGGTGAGGTAAATCGAGATCGTCACCCACATCCGCTGGTTGTAGGTGAACGGGTACGGGATCTCGCCGAAACCGATGGTCGAGGCGGTGTAGCTCATGACGTAGAAGGCGTCGAAGAAGCCCATGTCCCACGGCCGGCCCTCGGCGTCCTGACCGGGGATGAGGGTCAGCCCGAGCACGCTCACCGCGAAGATGCCGATGAGCACGATCAGCGGCGCGCGCATCCGCCGCATGACCAGGAAGATCGTGGCCGAGGCCTGGGCGGCCGAGGACGCGGCGGCGCGGAGGATCGCCCGCTTGCCCCGCCGCTCGTCGTCCCGCCCGCCGAACAGCTGCTGCCAGAAGGTCAGCAGGGGGTTGCCCACGCCGGTCTCCCCTCAGCCGCGGTGGAACGACACCGTCTCCACCACCAGGAGGACGACGGAGACGATGTTGGCCAGCAGCGCGCCGCCGGACAGCGACACGACGCTCGCCGTCCAGGCCGGGGTCAGCCCCGCCGTCGAGACGTAGACCGCGTACCCGTACATCAGCGCCGCGCCGATCAGCTGCAGGTCGGCGACCAGGCTGGTGGCCAGGTGCACCGCGCCGATCTGGGTGCGGTCGCCGAACTTCAGCACGGTGGCGATCAGGTTGACCACGACCGCGGCGAACAGCTCGTAGGGGTTGTGCAGGGCCGGGTCGGAGATGTCGCCGATGAAGAAGCCGAAGTTCAGGGTGGCCGCGAGCACGACGAAGAAGCCGAAGACGACCTTCTCCAGGTTCACCCGGCCCTCCCGACGACGGTCTGCGCCCGCTGCCCCGTTCCCGCCGGTCCGAAACGCGTTGTCGCCCGGCCGGGCGGGGTCAGGACGACGCGGGTCCGGGCCTCACGGCTCCTGGCGCGGCGTCCCAGGGCAGTGCAGCAGGGGGAGCACCACCCCGTCGACCACCTGCGCCACGAGGTCGGCGTCGACGGGGCGCCCGGTCAGCCACCGCAGGACGAGCACCGCCGGGCAGATCTGCGCCGCCACCGAGTCCGCCGCCGACCGGCTGATCTCGCCGCGCTCGACCGCGCGCTCGAACACCGTCGCCCAGGCGCGGTCCCAGCAGGCCAGGGGGCCGCGCTGGTAGGCCTCGGCGAGCGCCGGGGCGTCGACCACCGCGCCGAGCAGGCTGCGCGTCATCCGGCCGGTGGGGCCCTCCAGCCGGGTGGTGCTGGCGGTCATCAGCGCGACCAGGTCCCCCCGGAGGTCGCCGGTGTCCGGAGCGGCCACCACCTGCCCGCCGGCGACGTCCAGGACCCCGAGCAGGAGGTCGGTCTTGCTCGACCAGCGCCGGTAGATGGTCGCCTTCCCCACCCCGGCGACCGTGGCGACGGCGTCCATCGTCAGCCCGGCCCACCCCTCGCGGCCGAGCACCTCGAGCACCGCCGCGGCGATGGCCTTGTCCCGAGCCGGGTCCAGGCGGCGGTTGCCCGTGCGGGTACGGGTCGGCGCGGCCTCCCCCTGCCAGACTCCATCACCGACAGTCATCAGTCGAACGTACTGCGTATCAGTCGCTTCCGCAGAGTGAGGGGCGCAGTACCCAGCGCGACACGGGCATGACGCCGTTCGTCGACTGCAGCCCGACCGGCTCCTCCGACGCCGCGAGGCCGGCCGCGGGTGTGCCCCGCGGCCGGCCTCGGCCGTTCCCCCTCGACCGGCTCCGCCGTCCCCCTCGGCGGTGCCGGTCGTCGTGCCGGCCGATGCCACCGTTCCCCCGCGGTGACCCGGTCGTCGTGCCCGGCGACGTCGTCCCCCTCGACGTCTCCGGTGGTGCGAGCCGATGGCACCGTTCCCCCGCGGTGACACCGGTCCTCGTGCCCGGCGACGTCGTCCCCCTCGACGTCGCCGGTCGTGCGAGCCGGCGGCTCCGTCCCCCCGTGCGATGGAGACGCCGGCTGTCTGTCAGGCCCTGGCGGGCCGGCTCATCGCGGTGCGCCGTCGCGCTGCACGCCGCTGAAGGTGAAGTCCAGGGAGCTGCTGGCCCCCTCGACGAGGTCCGCGCCCGTCGACGACGGCAGGGACGCGGTCAGCAGCAGGTGCGTGACCCCGCCCGGCGCCAGGCTCGCCGCGCCGCCGAGCGCCGCGTCGAGCACGATCGGCCCGGAGTAGAAGTCGGTCGTCGTGCCGTCGCAGGTCCAGGCCCCGCCGGCGGACTCCCAGGCCTCCGAGCACCCCTCGACGGCGAGCTGCAGCCCGTGCACCGGGTCGGTGTCCAGCACGCTGGACGCCGTCGCCACCGAGCCCAGCCGCAGCTCCGAGAGCGCGACCGTGCCGTCGTTGACCAGGTCGATCGCCGAGCTCTCCGAGTCCCCGGCCAGGAAGACGCCGTTGTCGAACAGCGACAGCGTCGCGGCGTCGGCGGCCTCGGTGAGCGCGATGGACAGCACGCCGGTGTCGAGCTGGGTGACGACCGGGGTGGTGCTGTCGGTGAAGGTCCCGAAGGTGCCCAGCCCCGCCACGGTCGCGGCGACCCCGAGCACGCCGATCGATGCGGCGATCCGGGCGCGGGTGGCGCGGGTGTCCCGGTTGGTCACGGTGCTCTCCTCGTTCGGTCTCCTCGCCGGTGTCCCGGCGACACGAGGAACTCTGGCGGGCCAACCGCAGGGCTCCCGCCGGTCAACCGCAAGGGATCCGCAAGATGCGCCGAACCCGGTTGTGGGCCTCCCTACCGTTCCGGACGTGACCAGGAACGAGGAGCTGGAGCCGGTCCACCGCGGGGAGGACGGCGAGCTGGTGGGCTACCTGAGCACCGAGCGGCGTGACGGCGCCCGGTGCGTGGTCGCGCACGCGCTCTTCGGCTCGGCCCTGCGCACCTTCCCCGACCGGGAGGAGGCGGCGGCGTGGCTGCGGCGCCGCGGGCTGCCGGTGCTCGCCGAGCGCTGGTGGTACCGGCCGGCCGACGGCTCCGACGAGCGGCCCACCGACCTGGTGGAGGCCCGGCTGGGCGCGGTCACCGTGCGGTTCGGGTACGACCCGGACGACATCGCCACGCTCACCGGCGCCGAGCTGGACCGGCTCACGCCCGCCCGGCTCGGCTGAGGAAGGTCCGCACGCCCGGCACGGTTGTCCCCCGCGTGAGCAGGGACGTCGAGGTCGTCGTCATCGGCGCCGGCCAGGCCGGGCTGAGCGCCGCGCACCACCTCGCCCGGCAGGGGTTCGAGCCCGGCGCGGGCTTCGTCGTCCTGGACGGCGAGGCCCGCGCCGGCGGCGCGTGGCAGCACCGGTGGCCGTCGCTGACGCTGGCCCGTACCCACCACGTGCACGACCTTCCGGGGCTGCCCTTCCCCGAGGCCGGCGACGACGTGCCCGCCGCCGCGGCGGTGCCGGCCTACTTCGCCGACTACGAGCGGCACTTCGGGCTGCCGGTGCACCGGCCGGTGCGGGTGACGGCGGTGCGCCGCACCGGCGACGACCGGTTCCTCGTCCAGACGTCGGCCGGCGACTGGATCGCCGACGCGGTCGTGAACGCCACCGGCACGTGGACGGCCCCGTTCGTGCCGCGCTACCCCGGGCAGGAGCTGTTCCGCGGCCGGCAGCTGCACCCCGTCGACTACCGCGGGGCCGGGGAGTTCGCCGGCCGGTCGGTCGTCGTCGTGGGCGGCGGCGCCTCGGCGGTCCAGCTGCTGGGCGAGATCTCCGAGGTCGCCGACACCACCTGGGTCACCCGGCGCCCGCCGGTGTGGCGGGAGGAACCGTTCGGGCCGGAGGCGGGCCGGGCCGCGGTCGCGCTGGTGGCCGACGCCGTCCGCGAGGGACGGTCCCCGGGCAGCGTCGTCGGCGTCACCGGCCTGGTGGTCACCCCGTGGGTGCGGGAGGCCCGCGAGCGCGGGGTGCTCGACCGGCTGCCGGTGTTCGACCGGATCACCCCGGACGGCGTGGCGTGGGACGACGGGCGGTTCGTCCGCGCCGACGCGATCCTGTGGGCCACGGGCTTCCGCGCCGCGCTCGGCCACCTGGCGCCTCTGCGGCTGCGCGGCCCCGGCGGCGGCATCCGCATGGCGGGCACCGCGGTCGCGGGCGAGCCGCGGCTGCACCTGGTCGGGTACGGGCCGTCGGCCAGCACCGTGGGCGCCAACCGCGCCGGCCGGGAGGCCGCCGTCGCCCTCCGCCGGCTGCTGCACCCGCACGACGCCCTGCCCCGCTCGGCCTGAGCTCCTCGCCCCCCTCGTCGAGATCACGGGATCTCGCCCGGATCCGCCGCCCCGGGCGTGCGAGATCCCGCGATCTCGACCGAGCAGCCTCCGGGACCGTTCAGGGTCGGTCCAGGGGGTTCCCGGATGTTGCCGGGCGCCGCCGGCCGACAGCCTCGACGGCATGACCTCCCTGCCCTCGCCCCGCCGGTGCGCCGCATGATCACCGCGCATCGGCTGACCAAGACCTACGGCCCCAAGACCGCCGTCGACGGCGTCTCCTTCACCGTCGCGCCCGGACGCGTCACCGGCTTCCTCGGCCCGAACGGCGCCGGCAAGTCCACGACGATGCGCATGGTCCTCGGCCTGGACCGGCCGACCTCCGGCAGCGTCACCGTCAACGGCCGCCGCTACGCCGACTCCCCCGCTCCCCTGCGCGAGGTGGGCGCACTGCTCGAGGCCCGGGCGCTGCACCCGGGCCGCTCGGCGCGCGACCACCTGCGCTGGCTGGCGGCGAGCAACGGCATCCCGGTCCGCCGCGTCGACGAGGTGCTCGACCTGGTAGGCCTGACCTCGGTCGCGCACACCCGGGTCGGCCGCTTCTCGCTGGGCATGGGGCAGCGGCTGGGCATCGCCGCGGCGCTCCTGGGCGACCCGCCGGTCGTCGTCCTCGACGAGCCGGTCAACGGGCTGGACCCGGAGGGCATCCGCTGGGTGCGCACCCTGGCCCGCGACCTCGCCGCCGAGGGCCGCACCGTGTTCGTCTCCAGCCACCTGATGTCGGAGATGGCGCAGACCGCCGACCACCTGCTGGTCATCGGCCGCGGCCGGGTGCTCGCCGACTGCTCGACGGCGGACTTCATCGCCGAGCACGCCGCCTCCTACGTGCGGGTGCGCAGCCCGCAGCACGACGAGGTGGCCACCCTGCTGCGCCGCGACGGGCTCGACGTCGCCGCGCACGGCGGCGAGCTGCGGGTCCAGGGCCGGGACGCCGCCGCCGTCGGTGAGCTGGTCGGACGCTCCGGACTGCTGCTGCACGAGCTGACCCTGGTCCGCTCCTCGCTGGAGGACGCCTTCATGACCCTCACCGCCGACAGCGTCGAGTACGCGGGGGCGCAGCGATGACCGCCGTCGACGCCCGCCCGCAGACCCGCCACGAGGCGCCGGCGACGCCCGGGGCCGGGGCGGCGCTGCGCGCGGAGTGGATCAAGTTCTGGACCGTGCGCTCGACCCCCTGGTCGGTGGTGGCGATGTTCGTCCTCGGCGCGGGGCTCACCACCCTGGTCTGCGCGCTGGCCGCCGCGGACCTCGCTCGCGGGGAAACCGGTGAGCCGGCCGGGGCGTTCGTCACCTGGGGGATGATGTTCGCCCAGGCCACCGCCATCGTCCTAGGGACGCTCGCGGTCACCAGCGAGTACGGCACCGGGATGATCCGGGCGACGCTGGCGGCCACCCCGCGGCGCGGGACGGTGCTCGCGGCCAAGGCCGTCGTCCTCACCGGGACGCTGTTCGTCGCCGGCACCCTCACCGCGCTGGCCGGCTACCTCGGCGGCAACTGGTTCCTCGACCGGGAGGGCATCGGCCTGGCCTTGGGCGACGACGGCGTGCTGCGTGCGCTGCTGGGCAGCGGCCTGTACATGGCCGGGCTCGGGCTGCTGGCCGCCGCGGTGGGGCTGCTGGTCCGGCACACCGCCGCGGCGCTGTCGATCGTGCTGGGGCTGGTGTTCGTCGTCGGCAACATGGTGATGCTGCTGCCCGGCGCCTGGGGCGAGTGGGCGACCAAGCTGATGCCCGGCAACGCCGGCGCCCGCGTCGCGACGCCGGAGTCGTTCAACCCGCTGCTGCTCGACCCGTGGCCCGGGTTCGCGGTGTTCGTCGCCGAGGTGGCCGCCGTCCTGGCCGTCGCCGCGGTGGCCTTCTCCCGCCGGGACGCGTAGCCGCTCGGAGGGGCGGAAGTGGCCATTTCCGCCCCTCCGGACGGCCGCTGGCGACGGCCAGGCACAGTGGAGGGCGTGACCCACGCACTGGAATCCCAGGAGGCCGGACGGCGGACGGCCGAGGAGCTGGTCCGCCTCCTCGGCGAGGACGACCCCGCCGCCGCCGACGCCCTGCTCGCCGGGGTCGGCGGGATCCGCGACCTGGTGTTCGTCGGCGCCGGGCTGACCGCGCTGGCCCGCGCCGACGGCCGGCAGCTGCCGCCCGCCCAGCGCGCGCAGGCCAGCACCCGGCAGCTGCACCTGGCGCAGCTGCGCGACGCCGCCCGGAACGACCCGGAGGGGCTGCGGGCGTGGCTGCGCCGGTCCGCCGAGGAGGTCCTCTTCCTCCGCGCGCTGCGGGAGGCCGCGGACCGCGCCGCCGGGTGAGTCAGCCGGCCGGTCGCGGGGTCGCCGCCCGCGCGACCGGCAGCACGAGCAGCAGCCCGGCGGCGACGAGCACGTAGGTCCACGGCAGGCCGACGCCGGCCGCGACCAGGCCCAGCACGAGGGCGCCGACGGCGGTCCCGACGTCGAACGAGGCGTTCCACAGCGCGCTGGCGGCGGTCGCCCCGCCCTCCCCGGCACGGGCGAACGCGGTGACGAGGGTGAGGTTCTGCACCGCGCCGAACCCGGCGCCGAACAGCCCCGCCCCGATCAGCACCCAGGCGTCCCCCGCGCCGAGGCCGGCGGCGACCGTGCCCAGCCCGACCGCGGCGACCAGCACGCCCGCGGGCAGCAGCCGCCGGGTGCCGGCGCGGTCGGCGAGCAGCCCCGCCCGCCAGCGGGTCAGCGCCCCGGTGACGCCGAAGACGAGCAGTGCCGCCGTCGCCAGGGCGCCGTCGGGGCGCTCGATCGGCAGGAACGTCACCAGCCCGCCGCCGGCGAGGGTGACGGCGAGCAGCACGGCCGACGGGGCGAGCGCGGCGCGCACGGCGGCGCGCGACGAGCCGCCGGGCGCCGCCCGGAGCCGGACCGACCGGACCAGGCCCGGCACCAGCGGCAGCGCCAGCACCGGCGCGGCGGCCAGCCAGGCCAGCCAGCCGGCGTGTCCGTCCAGGACCAGCGCGACCCCCGCCGGGACGGCGAGCAGGTTGGGTACCGCGATGGCCAGCCCGTACAGCCCGATCGCCTCGCCGCGGCGCTCCTGCGGGGCGACCTGCGCGGCGAGCAGCGCGCCGAGCACGGTGAGGACGGCGAACCCGGCGCCCCGCACCACCGCGATCGCCGACAGCCAGAGCAACCCGTCGCCGAGCGCGTACAGCGGCGCCGGCGCCCCGAGCGCGAGCAGCCCCGCGGCGAGCACCGGGCCCAGCCCGAGGCGGGCGGTCAGCGCCGGCACGGCGGCCTGCACCGCCACGGTGACTCCGAGGAAGACGGCGGTGACCACGCCCGCGGTGTCGGGGTCGGCGCCGCCCGCCACCGCGTAGGCCGGCAGCGAGGCCAGGGTCAGGCAGTAGCTGGCGAAGCCCAGCGCCGTCGCCCCGACCAGCGCCCGCATCGCCGGCAGCCGCCACAGCGACTCCCTCGTCCCCACCCCGCCGGCCACACCGCTCCCCCTCGCCCGGGCTCCGTCGCCCGGCCGACCAGCATGCCGCGCCACCCTCCTGCAGTGGGGCGGGTAGGGACGGGGCATGCCGCTGCTCACCGTCGGCCACGGGCCTGAGGACCGCGCCCGCCTCGGCGCCCGGCTGGCCGCGGCAGGGGTGGCGCGGGTGGTCGACGTCCGCCGGTTCCCGGGCAGCCGCACCAACCCCGACGTCCGGCGCGAGGCCCTCGAGCAGTGGCTGCCCGCGGCCGGCATCGGCTACCGGTGGGACGCGCGGCTCGGCGGCCGGCGGCGGCTGCCCCCGGACGAGCCCGTCGCGGACGGCTGGTGGACCGTCGCGCAGTTCGCCGCCTACGCCGCGCACACCCGGACAGCGGAGTTCGGCGCCGCCCTCGACGAGGTGCTGGCCGAGGCGGCGACCGCCCCGGTGGCGGTGATGTGCAGCGAGAGCGTGTGGTGGCGCTGCCACCGGCGGCTGGTCGCCGACGTCGCCGTCCTCGCCCACGGCGTGCCGGTGACCCACCTGATGCCCGACGGGCGGCTCACCCCGCACCGCCCGTCGGCCGGCGCCGTCCTCGGCGATGACGGCCTGGTCCACTGGCCCGCCCTGTGACGTGCTGGAGGGTCGGTCCTACTGCATGTGCGGGTAGCGGTGGTCGGTGGGCGGGACGAACGTCTCCTTGACCACGCGGGTCGACGTCCAGCGGAGCAGGTTCTGCGCGGCGCCGGCCTTGTCGTTGGTGCCCGAGGCCCGCCCGCCGCCGAAGGGCTGCTGCCCGACGACCGCGCCGGTCGGCTTGTCGTTGACGTAGAAGTTGCCGGCCGCGAACCGCAGGAACCGCTCGGCGTGCGCGATCGCGGCCCGGTCCTGCGCGATGACCGCGCCGGTCAGGGCGTACGGGGCCACCGACTCCATCTGCGCCAGCGCGGCGTCGTAGTCGGCGTCCTCGTACACGTGCACGGCCAGCACCGGGCCGAAGTACTCGGTGGTGAAGACCTCGTGGCCGGGGTCGGTGCCCTCGACGATCGTCGGCCGCACGAAGAAGCCCTCCGAGTCGTCGGCCTGCCCGCCGGCCACGACGGTCAGCGCGTCGTCATCGCGAGCCCGGTCGAGGACACCGGTGAGCTTGGCGAACGACCGCCGGTCGATGACCGCGCCCATGAAGTTGGACAGGTCGGTGACGTCGCCCATCGGCAGCGCCTCGGTCTGCCCGATGAGGTCGTCGCGCAGCCGGGACCACACGCTGCGCGGCACGTAGGCGCGGGAGGCGGCCGAGCACTTCTGCCCCTGGTACTCGAAGGCCCCGCGGATGAGCGCGGTGCGCAGCACGTCGAGGTCGGCCGAGGGGTGGGCGACGACGAAGTCCTTGCCGCCGGTCTCCCCGACGACGCGGGGATAGCCGCGGTAGGAGGAGATGTTCTCCCCCACCCGCCGCCACAGCTGCTGGAACACCGCCGTGGACCCGGTGAAGTGGATGCCGGCCAGGTCCGGGTCGGCCAGGACGACGTCGGAGACCGCGACGCCGTCGCCGGTGACCATCGTGACCACCCCGGGCGGCAGACCGGCCGCCTCGAGCAGCTGCACGAGGAAGTGCGCGGCGAACTGCTGGGTGGGCGCGGGCTTCCAGACGACGGTGTTGCCCATGAGCGCCGGTGCGGTGGGCAGGTTGCCGGCGATCGCGGTGAAGTTGAACGGGGTGACGGCGTAGACGAAGCCCTCCAGCGGGCGGTGGTCCACCCGGTTCCACACCCCGGGGCTGGAGACCGGCTGCTCCTCGAGGAGCTGCCGCGCGAAGTGCACGTTGTAGCGCCAGAAGTCGATCAGCTCGCAGGCGCTGTCGATCTCGGCCTGGTAGGCGGTCTTGCTCTGGCCGAGCATCGTCGCGGCGTTGAGCGTCTGCCGCCACGGTCCCGACAGCAGCTCGGCGGCCTTGAGGAACACCGCGGCGCGGTCGTCGAAGGACAGCTCCCGCCAGCCCGGCGCGGCCTCCTTGGCGCAGGCCACCGCGTCCTGGGCGTCGGCGTGCGTGGCGTGCGCCGCGGTGCCGAGGACGGCGGCGTGCCGGTGCGGCTGGACGACGTCGAACCGCTCGCCGCGGCCCAGCCGCCGCTGCTCGCCGAGGGTCATGGTGAGCTCGAGCGGCTCGGCGGCGAGCTCGGTCAGGCGGGCCTGGAGGGCCGCCCGCTCCGGCGAGCCCGGGGCGTAGGTGAGCACCGGCTCGTTGCGCGGCGGGGGGACTCGGGTGATGCCGTCCATGAGCGTGCCTCTCAACCAGTGGTGACGAGGGAGCGGAGGAAGAAGCGCAGGTTGGCCGGCCGCTCGGCCAGGCGGCGCATGAAGTAGCCGTACCAGTCGGCGCCGTAGGGCACGTAGGCGCGCACGCAGACGCCGGCCGCGGCCAGCCGGCGCTGCTCGGCGGAGCGGATGCCGTAGAGCATCTGCACCTCCCAGGAGTCCGGCCGCCGTCCGGCCCGCGCGGCCAGCCGCTGGGCGATCGAGACCAGCCGGGGGTCGTGGCTGCCGACCATCGGGTAGCCGGGGCCGGTCATGAGGATCCCGAGGCAGCGGGCGTAGGAGGCGTCGACCTCCGCGCGGCTCTGGTACGCGACCGACGGCGGCTCGTCGTAGGCGCCCTTGACCAGCCGGACCCGCGACCCGGCGACGGCGAGCGCGCGGGCGTCGTCCTCCGTGCGGTGCAGCGCGGCCTGCAGCACGGCGCCGGTGCCGGGGTGGTCGCGGCGCAGCTCGGTCAGGACGGCGAGGGTCGAGTCGACGGTGGCCGACTCCTCCATGTCGAGGGTCACCGTGGTGCCGATCGCGCCGGCCGCCTCCACCACCGGCCGGACCAGGTCGAGGGCGAGGTCGGGGCCGCCGTCGGGCAGCGCCTGGCCGAACGCCGAGAGCTTCACCGACACCTCGGCGGCGCGGCCCAGGCCCAGCGGGGCCAGGCCGTCGAGCAGCTCCAGGTAGGCGTCGCGCGAGCGGCGTGCCTCGGCGCGGTCGGTCACGCCCTCCCCCAGGTGGTCGAGGGTGACCGCGATCCCCGCCCCGGTGAGCCGGCGGACGACGGTGAGCGCGTCGTCGAGGGTCTCCCCGGCGACGAAGCGGTCCACCACCCGCCGGGTGGCCGGGGTGCCGGTGACCAGCCGGCGCAGCCCCGGCCGGCGGGACGCGCCGAGCAGCAGCGCTTTCTGCGACAGCACGCCCACCTCCGCCGTCCGGGGACCCGAGACCACCGACGCTAGGCAGCCACCGCCCCCGCCACCAGCGACAGCCGTACGGGCCGCCTCGGTTGCAGCGTGCACCTACGGCGCATGGGTGGCCTACCCTCGGGTAGCTGACCGGTGTGGGAGGAGAGGCGTTGCCTCGAGAAGCGGGGCGCGTCGACGTCCTCACGACGTTGCGGTCGGCGACCGCCGCCGAGCACGAGCAGGTCGAGACCAGCCTCGGGCTGATGGACCCGGAGCTGCGCAGGGACCGGCTGGTCGAGGTCCTCGCCCGCCTGCACGCCTTCTGGACCGCCGCCGAGGCCGGCCTGGACACCTGGGCACGCCGCGAGCCGGCCGACGCGGAGACCGCCGACTGGTCGCGGCGCCGGCGGGCGCACCTGTTCGCCGCCGACCTGCGGGCACTGGGCGCTCCCGACGAGGCCGACGACGTCCCGGACCTGCCCGGCGTCGAGGACACCGACCAGGCCCTCGGCCGGCTGTACGTGCTGGAGGGCTCGACCCTCGGCGGCACGTTCATCTCCCGCCACCTGGCCGTGCTGCCGGCCCTCGGGCCCGGGGTGGAGATCGGCGCGTTCTCCCCCTACGGCACCGAGACCGGCGCGATGTGGCACGCCTACCGGCGGGTGACCCGGGAGCGGGTGGCCGCCGGGGGCGACGCCGGGCGGCTCGTCGACGCCGCCCGGACCACGTTCACCGCGCTGGCCGAGTGGGTCACCCCGGTCGGGACCCGCGCGTGAGCCGCACCGAACCCGAGCTGCTCCCGCCGGGGACGCCGATCGACCTGAGCAACTGCGAGCGCGAGCCGATCCACGTCCCGGGCAGCATCCAGCCGCGCGGGGTGCTGCTCGCGGTCGACGAGCCGGAGCTGGTCGTCGTCCAGGCGTCGGAGAACCTCGCCGACCTGGTCGGGCTGGACTGGCGCGCGGCGCTGGGCCGGCGGCTGCCCGAGGTCCTCGGGATGGCGGCGGCCGAGGCGGTCGCCCGGTCGGCCAGCGCGTTCGGGGACCTGCGCGAGCGCAACCCGGTCGAGGTCACCCTCGACGTCGACGGCAGCCCGGTACCGGTCGACGCCCTGCTGCACCGGGCCGTGGTCGGCGAGGGCACCCCGCCCGCCACGGTGCTGGTCGTGGAGCTGGAGCCGGCCCACGGGCCCCGGCCGTTCTCCTTCCCGAACACCTACCAGGCGGTGCGCGGCACCGTCGGCGAGCTCAACCGCGCCTCGACGCTGCAGGAGCTCTACGACATCACCGCGGCCGCGGTCCGCCAGCTCACCGGCTTCGACCGCGTGATGGTCTACCGCTACGACGCCGACTACAACGGCGAGGTGGTGGCCGAGGCCAAGGCGCCGGGCCTGAACTCCTTCCTCGGCCTGCACTACCCCGCCTCGGACATCCCCGCCCAGGCGCGGGCGCTGTACGAGAAGAACTGGATCCGGCTGATCTCCGACGTCGACTACGTCCCCGCGCGGCTGCAGCCGGCCGCGCTGCCGGCGACCGGGGAGCCGCTGGACCTGACCTACTCCGCGCTCCGCAGCGTCTCGCCCATCCACGTCGAGTACTTGCAGAACATGGGCGTGCGCGCCTCCATGTCCCTCTCGCTGTTGCGCGACGAGAGGCTGTGGGGCCTGATCGCCTGCCACCACTACTCCGGCCCGCACGCCCCGCCGTACGCGACCCGGGCGGCCGCGGAGTTCCTCGGCTCCACGCTGTCGGTGCGGCTGGTCGACCGCGCCGAGGAGGACGAGGTGCACCGCGCGCTGCAGGTGCGCTCGACGCTGGCCTGGCTGACCGCCGCCACCCTCGACGAGGACCGCCCGCTGGCCGAGACGCTGCTCGGCTCCCCCAGCCTGCTCGACCTACTGCCCGCCGACGGCGTGGTCGTGGCGCTGCAGGGCCGCACCGGCAGCCGCGGCACCCCCCTGCCCGACGGCGCGGCCGAGGCCGTCGCGTCCTGGGCGGCCGCCCGGTCCGAGGACGTCGTGGCCACCGACTCGCTGCGCCTGGAGGCCCCCGCGCTGGCCGAGGTCGCCGAGCCCGCGTGCGGCGTCCTCGTGCTGCCCCTGCCCGACGGCCAGTACGTGCTCTGGCACCGCGCCGAGGCGGTCCGCACGGTCGACTGGGGCGGGGACCCGCACAACAAGGCGATCGCCGCCCGCGAGGGCGACGAGATCCGGCTGAGCCCGCGCCGGTCGTTCGACCGCTGGCGGGAGACGGTGCGCGACCGCGCCGAGCCGTGGAGGGCGCACGAGCTCGCGGAGGTCGCCCAGCTGCGCACCCACCTGCTGGAGGCGCTGTACGCGCGCTCCCGCCGGGTGGTCCGGGCGGCGGAGACGCTGCAGCGCAGCCACCTCACCGACCCGCCCGCGTCGGCCCTGCTCGACGTCGCCGTCCGCTACGTGCCCGCCACCAGCGTGAGCCAGGTCGGCGGTGACTGGTACGACGTCTTCGAGCAGCCCGACGGCTCGACGATGCTGGTCATCGGCGACGTCGTGGGTCACGACACGGCCGCCGCGGCCGACATGGCCCAGCTGCGCGGGCTGCTGCGCGGCATCGCCTTCGACAACGCCGAGGGCCCGTGCGCCGTCCTGGCCAGGCTCGACAGCGCCGTCGCCGGCCTGCACCTCGGCGCCCTGGCCACCGTGCTGGTCGGCCGGCTCACGCCCGACCCGGCGTCCGGTGGCGCGCGGCTGCGCTGGTGCAGCGCCGGCCACCTGCCACCGCTCGTGGTCGGGCCGGACGGCGCGGCGCGGGCACTCACCCCACCGCGGGCCGGCCTGCTGCTGGGCGTCGACCCGACCGCGCGCCGCGAGGAGTCCGAGACGCTCCTGGAGCCGGGCTCGACGCTGCTGCTCTACACCGACGGGCTCGTCGAGCGCCGCGACCAGGTGTTCGACGACGGCGTGGCGCGGCTGCGCGAGGAGCTCGCCGCCCTGCGGGAGCGGCCGGTCGACGAGGTCTGCGACGAGGTCGTGGCCCGGCTGCTCCCGCACGGCGCGGAGGACGACGTGGCGCTGGTCGCCGTCCGCCTCGGCTCCGGCTAGGGCTGGTCCGGCGGGGCGGTGAAGCGGGCCGACAGCCCGTCGTCCTGGTCGCCGCCCTCCCCGGGCAGCGGCGCCTCGTCCTCGGCCGCGCGCACCTCCGCGGTCGTCTCCTCCGGGGGGACCGCCGCCGAGCGGGCGTCCCGCTCGAGGGCCGCGAGCAGCCGCTCCTCGTCGGGCGACAGGTCGCCCGGGCCGAGGTGGCCGCCGGGCTCACCGGCGTCGGAGCCCGATGCCATCGCGGTGTCGGGCGTGGGGTCCTCGGGGTCGGTCGAGCTCATGCCGCGCCTCCTCCTGACGGGCACCGCAGGTCAGCGGGGGAAGTTGGGTTCGAGTCGCGGCACGATCTGCATCTCCGGCACGAAGGCCGCCGGGTGCAGCGTGACCAGGTAGCGCACCATCTCGGCGACGGCCGAGGGCGGCATCATCAGGTGGGACGGGATACCCCACTGCTCCATCATCGGGGTGTCCATGGCGGCCGGGATGACCGCCTGGACCCGGCACGGGAAGGGCCGCTCGGTGCCGTCGTCGGCCTTCCGCGCCTTCTCCCGCAGCTCCCGCTGGATGCACCGGGTGGCGTTGAGGAAGCCGGCCTTGGAGCCGTTGTAGGCGATCGCGCCGCTGCCGGAGGTGATCGCCGACAGCGACACGATGTGGACGACGTCCGCGGTACGCCCCTCGGGCAGGTGTTGCACCCGCTTCATGAACTCGCTGGTCAGGAAGACCGGTCCCTCGCAGTTCACCGCCTGCACCCGCTGGTAGTCGGCGAGGTCGATGTCGGTGATGTACCCGGGGCGGTCGATGCCGGCGACGTTGACCAGGACGTCGAACGCGTCGCCGTGGGCGTCGAACAGCTGCTGCACCACCTGCCGGCGGCTCGCGTCGTCGGTGACGTCGAGGGGGACGACCTCGGCGGAGCCGCCCACGTCGGCCACCAGCTTCGAGGTCGCCTCGCTGCCGGCCGCGTCGATGTCGGCGATCGCCACGTGCGCGCCGGCCTCCGCGAGGGCCACGCACGTCGCCCGGCCCAGTCCGCTCGCCCCGCCGGTCACCAGGGCGACCCGCCCCGCCAACGTCCCGCGCTCTGTCATCCGCTCCTCCACTGCTGATCACGTCGGTGCCGTGATCAGCCTCGCCGAAGACGCGGTCGGCCGCAGGTCGGGACGACCTACGTGGTGGTCGCGCTGCCCGACACCGTCTGCACCACGGACAGGCTCGGCGGCCCCCACACGTCGGCGAGGGTGACCGTCTGCAGGCCGCGGTCGGCGATCAGCTCGAGCAGGTCCTCGTACACCTCCGTGATCGTCGGCTGGTTGGCGTGGCCGACGATGATCGCCTGGGCGGCGAACCACTCGCGCGCGGCGGCCATCAGCTCCTCGGCGGTGAGCAGCCGGTTGTCCTCGAACGTGCCGTTCCACAGGACCACCGTGGGGTGGCCGACCATCGCCGAGATGCGGTCGACCCGCTCGTCGTGGGAACCGAACGGCGGGCGGAAGAACGGGGTGTCCTGCGCGCCGAACGTCGTCTCCAGCCAGTCGCGGTTGCGGCCGATCTCGTCGGCCACCTGCCCGTCGGAGAGCGTGGTCAGGTCGGGGTGCGACCAGGTGTGGTTGCCGATCGCCACCTGACCGGAGTCCAGCAGGGGCTGCAGCAGCTCGCCGTTCTCCTCCCAGGACTTGTACATGCCGTTGGGGAAGAAGGTCAGCCGGACGCCGCTGTCCTTCGCGAAGGTGCACAGCGAGCCGACGACCTCCGAGCTGGTGCCGTCGTCGATGGTGAGCGCCAGCTTCGTCCCCTCCCCCGGGAGCTGGTCGACGGCGCCGACCGGGGGGTCCAGGAACTGCCGGGCGACCGGGGTCACGGGCTCGGCGGCGGCCGGGACGGCGGGGGGAAGAGGGGCCTGCTCCGGGTCCACGAGGCCCGAGGTGCCGCGGCCCACGGCAGCACCGGCCACACCCGCGGCGAGGAAGAGCAGGAACCGTCGGCGCTCCATGCGCGGAAGTTAGGACGGCGCGTCGACGGCTCCCGGGCAGCGACACGAGCGGCCCCGCGCGGCCGGCACGCCTCGTGCGGCCCCGGCTACGGTCTGCTGCCCGGAGCCAGCCCGGCGGCCTCGATCAGCCGCGCCTGCTCGCGGCACCAGGGCGACCACGCGTCGTCGCCGTCGGCCTCCTGGCGGCGGCGGAAGTCCGTCCAGTCCAGCAGCTCCCAGGCACCGACCTCGGTCGGGTCGGGGGCGGGCGTGCCGGTGAAGCGGCCCAGGTAGACCGGGCACACCTCGTTCTCCACGACGCCGCGGAACTCCGCGCGGTAGCGGTAGCCGGGCAGCGCCTCCCGCAGCCGGTCAACCCCCAGGCCCAGCTCGAAGGCGGCCCGTCGGGCGATCGCGGTGGCGTCGTCCTCCCCCGGCCCGGGGTGGCCGCAGACGGTGTTGGTCCACATGCCCGGGAAGGTCTGCTTGCCCTCGGCGCGGCGGGTGACCAGCAGCCGTCCGGCGTCGTCGAACAGGTAGGCGGAGAAGGCGCGGTGCAGTGGCGTCTCGCCGTGGTGCACCAGCGGCTTGGGCATCGTGCCGATCGCCGTCCCGTCGTCGTCGACGAGGACGATGAGCTCCTCCGAGGTGGCCGTCACTCCCCCATGGTCCCGGATGCAGCCGCCGCGTGCGTCCGGGCCGCGGAGCTCAGATCTCCTTGAGGTGCTCGAACGGCTCCCGGCAGCTGCGGCAGCGGCGCAGCGCCTTGCACGCCGTCGCGCCGAACTCGCTGACCTCCTCGGTGTCGTCGGACCCGCACAGCGGGCAGGACGCCGTCCGCCGGGGCGGGCCCAGCGGCAGCGGCACCGGTTCCTCCCCGCGCTGCGGCGCCGGCCCCGGAGGTGCGATGCCGGCCTCGACGAGCTTGCGCCGGCCCGCCGCGGTGATCCGGTCGGTGCTCCAGGGGGGCGCCAGCACGGTCCGGACGTCGACGTCGGGCCAGCCGGCATCGTGGAGGGCCCGCAGCAGGTCGGCCCGCATCGTCCCCATCGCCGGGCAGCCGGTGTAGGTCGGCGTGATCTCCACGACGACGATCCCCTCCTCCACGCGGACGTCGCGCAGCACACCGAGGTCACTCAGCGTGAGCAGCGGCAACTCCGGGTCGGTGACCGTGTCCGCGACGGCCCGGGGATCGAGTGTGGCGGTCATCACAACCCACCCTGTCCCGGCCGACGCGGCGACGCCAGTCCCGACACCCGTCCGGGCGGTCGCGTGTCGGTGCCGGGTTCGTCACGGAAGGTGAGGACAGGGACGACTGGCGGACCGCCCGGTCGGCGCGCAGGGTCGCGGGGTGGACAGCTTCCGGCGTGAGGGCATGGTGTTCGACGTCCGCGACGGCGGGCCACCCGAGGGCGAGCCGGTCGTCCTGCTGCACGGCTTCCCGCAGGACGCCACCGCCTGGACCGCGGTCGCGGCCGGCCTGCACGCCGCGGGCCTGCGCACCCTCGCGCCCGACCAGCGGGGCTACTCCCCCAGCGCCCGGCCGCCGGGGCGGTCGGCCTACCGGCTGCGGGAGCTGACCGCGGACGTGCTCGCGCTGCTCGACGAGGCCGGGCTCGGCAGCGCCCACCTGGTCGGCCACGACTGGGGCGGGATCGTCGGGTGGGCGCTGGCCGCCTGGCACCCCGAGCGGGTGCGCACGCTGACCGCGGTCTCGGTGCCGCACCCGGCCGCCATGGCGCAGGCGCTCGTCACCAGCGACCAGGCACTGCGGTCGTACTACATGGCGCTGTTCCAGGTCCCGTTCCTGCCCGAGCGCCTGCTGCTGGTCGGGGGCGGCGAGCCGCTGCGGAGGATGTTCCTGCGCAGCGACCTGCCGCCGGACCTCTGCGAGCACTACGTCGCCCGGATGCGCGAGCCGGGCGCGCTGGCCGCGGCCATCGCCTGGTACCGGGCCCTGCCGCTGGACGCCCGCGACCCGGTCGGCACCGTCCGCGTCCCGACGCTGCACCTGTGGAGCACCGGGGACGCCTTCCTCGGCCGCGCCGCCACCGAGGCCACGCACCGCTTCGTCGACGCGCCGTACCGGCTGGAGGTGCTCGAGGGCGTGACCCACTGGATCCCGGAACTGGCCCCCGACCGGACCGCCGAGCTCGTCGCCGAGCACGTGCGCCGGCACGCCTGATGCCGGACGCCGCGCTCCGCCGTCCAGGTCAGGACGGCGGGCACACCCGGCCGCGACCGGCAAGAGGGGGACCGTCACAGCCCCGCTCGTCCCTGTCCGTCACGTGACGGTGGCACAGTGTGTCGAATGCTCAGTGACTACGTGGCCGGGTCGAAGCGGATCGTCGCCGTCGGGCCCTCGTCGGTCCTCGGCGTCCGGGACGACGACCAGCCGGCCGGGGTGGCGCACGCCGTCGCCCGCCCGGCCGTCCGCGGAGACGCCGTCGCGGTGTGCGGCAGCGAGGTGACCGCGCTGCCCGACGTCGACTGGCAGGAGTCGACCGTCGGCGTGCTGCGCTGCGGCGACTGCGAGCAGCTCGCCGCCTGACCCGCGCAGGGGGGGGGGGGGGGGGGGGGGGGGGGGGGGGGGGGGGGGGGGGGGGGGCCGGGCGCGCCCGCCCCCCCCGCGCCGCGCGCCCCCCGCCCCGCCGGCCCCCCCCCCCCCCCCCCCCCCCCCCCCCCCCCCCCCCCCCCCCCCCCCCCCGCCCCCCCCCCCCCCCCCCCCCCCCCCCCCCCCCCCCTCCGCTCAGACCAGCGCCGGGAGGGCGAACCGCGGCTCGGCGCCCGCTCGGTCCAGCGCGAGGTCGGCGGCCAGCTCCCCCACCAGCGCGGCGAACTTGGCCCCGTGGCCCGAGCACGGGGAGACCACGACGACCGGGCCGACCCGGTCGAGCACGAAGTCCTCGGTCGGGGTGGTCGTGTAGAGGCAGCTGCCCTGCGCGACGGGCTCGGGGTCCAGGCCGGGGAGGAACTCCGCCACGTACCCGGCGACCCGCTCCCGCGACGCCGGGTCGATCCGGCCGTCCCGGCCCGACGCCGTGGTCGCGGTGCCGCCGTCGTGCTGGGCCACCTTGAACGCCGGCCGGGGGCCCCCGTCGGCACCCGAGGGCAGCCCGAACAGCTGCAGGTCGCCCTTGTGCACGAACGTCGGCCAGGCGGCGCCGGGGTCGCGCAGCCGGAAGTGGAACACCTGCTGCTGGGTCACCGTGAGCGGCGGCAGACCCAGCGGCACGCCGACCGCCGGCGCGAGCTCGGGCAGCCACGGCCCGGCGGCGACCACGACCCGGTCGGCGGCGACCGCCGGGCCGTCGGTGCGCAGCAGGACGCCGTCCCCCAGCGGCTCGATCGCCAGGACCCGGGTCCGGCCGAGCACCGTCCCGCCGAGCTCGCCGACCCGGCGCACCCACGCGGCCACCGCGGCGTCGGCGTCGAGCACCGCCGCCTCCGGGTGGAACAGCACCGGCCCGTCGAAGCGCATCCCCGGCCAGCGGCCCTCGGCCTCGGCCGCGGAGAGCAGCTCGTGCGGCACGCCCTCCCGCTGCATCAGCCCGGCCAGGCCGACCGGGTCGCGCGCCGCGCCGTGGTCGAGGCCACCGGTGGTCTGCAGCAGCGTCGTCCCGGTGTCGGCCTCGGCCTGCGCCCAGCGGTCGAACGCCCGCCCGGTCAGCCGCACGTAGAACGGGTCGGCGTAGGCCCGCCGGACGATCCGGGACGTGCCGTGGGAGCTGCCGTGGACGTGGCCCGGGTCGAAGGCCTCGACCAGCGCCACCGACACCCCGCGCCGGGCCAGCTCCCACGCCGTCGCGGCGCCCATGAGACCGGCGCCGACGACGGCGACCTCGACCCGCAGGTCGGTCACCGCCCCTGCCCGGGGATCCAGGACGTCCCCGCCAGCGGCACCCGGGCCATCGCGGCGGCCTCGATGGTCAGCGCGACCAGGTCCTCGGGCTCCAGCGAGTGCAGGTGGGCCTTGCCGCAGGCGCGGGCGATGATCTGCGCCTCCATCGTCATCACCCGGATGAAGTTGGCGACCCGCCGTCCGCCGACGACCGGGTCGAGCCGGGCGGCCAGCTCGTCGTCCTGGGTGGTGATGCCGGCCGGGTCGCGGCCGGCCTGCCAGTCGTCGTAGAACCCGGCCGCCGAGCCCAGCGCCCGGTACTCCTCGTCCAGGTGGGGGGCGTTGTCGCCCAGCGCGATGAGCGCGGCGGTGCCGATCGCGACGGCGTCGGCGCCCAGGGCCATGCACTTGGCCAGGTCGGCGCCGTTGCGGACGCCACCGGAGACGACCAGCTGGACCTGCCGGTGCAGCCCCTCCTCCTGCAGCGCCTGCACCGCCTGGGGCAGCGCGGCCAGGGTCGGGATGCCGACGTTCTCGATGAACACGTCCTGGGTCGCGGCCGTGCCACCCTGCATGCCGTCGAGCACGATGACGTCGGCGCCGGCCTTCGCGGCGAGCTTCACGTCGTAGTAGGTGCGGCTGGCGCCGATCTTGACGTAGACCGGCTTCTCCCAGTCGGTGATCTCCCGCAGCTCCCGGATCTTGATCTCCAGGTCGTCGGGGCCGGTCCAGTCGGGGTGCCGGCAGGCGCTGCGCTGGTCGACGCCGACGGGCAGGGTGCGCATCCCGGCGACCCGCTCGGTGATCTTCTGGCCGAGCAGCATCCCGCCGCCGCCGGGCTTGGCGCCCTGGCCGAGCACGACCTCGATGGCGTCGGCCATCCGCAGGTGGTCGGGGTTCATGCCGTAGCGCGAGGGCAGGTACTGGTAGACGAGGTGCTTGGACTGACCGCGCTCCTCCTCGGTCATCCCGCCGTCGCCGGTGGTGGTCGACGTCCCGACCTCGCTGGCGCCGCGGCCGAGGGCCTCCTTCGCCCGGCCGGACAGCGCGCCGAAACTCATCCCGGCGATGGTCACCGGGGTGGACAGGTGCAGCGGGTAGGTGGCGTTGCGGTCGCCGAGGACGACGTCGGTGTCGCACCGCTCCCGGTAGCCCTCGAGCGGGTAGCGGGACATGCTCGCGCCGAGGAAGAGCAGGTCGTCGAAGTGCGGGACGCGGCGCTTGGCGCCGCCGCCGCGGATGTCGTAGATGCCGGTCTCGGCGGCGCGCTGGATCTCGGCGATGGTGCTGCGGTCGAAGGTGGCCGATTCGCGAAGGGTCATGGCAGCGCGCTCCTCAGTACGCCGAGGCGTTGTCGACGTGGAAGTTGTAGAGACGGCGGGCCGAGCCGTACCGGCGGAAGTCGCGCGGGTCGGCGTCCAGACCGGCCGCGGCGAGCAGCTCGGCGAGCTCGGCGAGGTGCACCGGTCGGACCTCCTTCTCGACGCAGTCCGCGCCGAGCGACCGCACCGAGCCGGCCACGTAGATGCGGGCCTCGTAGAGGGAGTCGCCGAGCGCGTCCCCGGCGTCGCCGCAGACGACCAGCCGGCCGGCCTGGCCCATGAAGGCGCTCATGTGCCCGACGTCGCCGCCGACGACGATGTCCACGCCCTTCATCGAGATGCCGCAGCGCGCCGACGCCGAGCCCTCGACGACCAGCAGCCCGCCGTGCGCCGTGGCCCCGGCCGACTGCGACGCGTTGCCGCGCACCCGGACGGTGCCGCTCATCATGTTCTCCGCGACGCCGACCCCGGCGTTGCCCTCGACGGTCACCGTCGCGGACTTGTTCATCCCGGCGCAGTAGTAGCCGACGTGCCCCTCGATGCGGACGTCGATCTCGGCGTCCAGCCCGACGGCGACGTTGTGCTTCCCGTCGGGGGAGGTCACCCGCCAGGTCGGTGCCTTGTCGGCGACGTCGGGGGCGTGCAGCGCCTGGTTGAGCTCCCGCACGGTGGACAGGGACAGGTCGACGACGGCGGGCTCGGTGTCCGAGCCGATCTCGATCGTGCTCAGCGCTGCCATGCGTAGACCTCTTCCGGCTCGGGCTCGAAGATGCGGGCGTTCTCGATGCCGGGCAGCCCGGCGAGGGCGCGGTACTCCGAGGCCATGGCCACCCACTGGGCGGTCTCGGCGACCACCGCGGGCTTGCAGGCGATGGCGTCGCGGACCACCGCGAAGCTGTCCTTCGTGGACACCAGCAGCGTGTAGAAGCCGTCGAAGCGCTCGCAGAGCAGCTTCAGCGACTTCTCCAGGTCGTAGCCGGCGGCCAGCTGGGCGGCGACGAACCGGGCGCCGACCTCCGAGTCGTTGTCGCTGTCGAACTGCGTGCCGGCGGCCTTCAGCTCGCGGCGGATGGTCGCGTGGTTGGCGAACGAGCCGTTGTGCACCAGGCACTGGTCGGTGCCGACCGAGAACGGGTGGCAGTGCGCCGGCGTGACCGCCGACTCGGTGGCCATCCGGGTGTGCGCCACGCCCTGCCAGCCCTGCGCGGCGGGCAGGCCGAACTCGGCGGCCAGCGCCTGGGGGTGGCCGACGCCCTTGAGGACGGCGACCTCCTCGCCGACGCCGATGACCAGGCTGCCCGGCACGGCCTCCCGGACGACGGCGGCCAGCGTGCCGGGGTCGGTGGCGGCGTGCACGACCAGCGTCTGGCCGGCGTCGACCACCTCGGCCTCGGGCAGCACGGCGCGGACGGCATCGGCGACGTCGTCCGCCGTCCGGTCACCGGTCAGCAGCGAGACGCCGGCCTCGCCCGGCGGCGACCACCGCGGGTCGCCGTACACGGCGACCCCGGCGGAGTCCGGGCCCCGCTCGGTGACCTGGCAGAGCATCCCGGTCAGCAGCTCGCCGAGCCGGGGGTACAGGGAGGGCTCCCGCAGGTGGAGCCCGACGATCCCGCACACGTCAGTGGGGTCCTCTCTCTCGGTCCGGCTGTCAGAAGGCGGTCACGTAGCGGTCGACCTCCCAGGGGGTCACCTGCCCGTGCCACTCGAAGAACTCGTCGCGCTTGAGCCCGGCGAAGTAGCCCGACACCCCCGGGCCCGCGGCGTCGAGCGCGCCGGCGACGACCGGGTCGGCCTCCAGCGCCTCCACCGCGTGCAGCAGCGTCGGCGGCAGCGTCGCGCTGCGGGTGGCGCCGGGGTCGCCCGGGTCCAGCCCGCGCCGGACGCCGTCCAGCCCGGCCGCCAGGGCCGTGGCCGCGGCCAGGTAGGGGTTGGCCGAGCCGTCGCCGCCGCGCAGCTCGACCCGGTTGCCGTCGGGCACCCGCAGCAGGTGGGTGCGGTCGTTGCCGCCGTAGGTCGCCGTCCGCGGGGACCAGGTCGCACCCGACCGGGTGGAGCTGGCGCCGGTGCGCTTGTAGGAGTTGACGGTCGGGGCGAGCACCGCCTGCAGCCCGGCGGCGTGCTCGATCAGTCCGGCGACGAACGAGTACGCCAGTGGCGAGAGGCCCAGCCCGCGCGGGTCGCCGTCCTCGGGGAAGGCCGGCACGCCGTCGCGCCACAGGGACAGGTGCATGTGCAGCCCGCTGCCGGTGCGGTCGCTGAACGGCTTGGGCATGAACGTCGCGGTCATCCCGCGCTGCTCGGCCAGCACGGACAGCAGGTACCGGAGGGTCACCACCCGGTCGGCGGTGGTCAGCGCGTCGGCGTAGGCGAAGTTCTGCTCGAACTGCCCGTTGCCGTCCTCGTGGTCGTTGGCGTAGTTGCCCCAGCCGAGGGAGTTGATCGCCTTGGAGACCCCGGCGAGGTGGTCGTACATGCGGGTCAGCCCGCGCGCGTCGTAGCAGGGGCGCTCGGCGGTGTCCTTCGGGTCGGCCGGGCGCAGGGCGCCGTCCGGGCCGCGCTCGACGAGGAAGTACTCGACCTCGGCGCCGACCTTCAGCTCCAGGCCGAGCTCGGCGGCGCGGGCCAGCTGTTCCTTGAGGATCACCCGCGGCGCGTAGGGCCAGGGCAGTCCCTCGACGTGCGGGTCGCAGTGCACGATCGCCAGGCCCGGCCGGATGAAGGGCACCGGCATGTAGGAAGCCGGGTCCGGGATGGCCATGAGGTCGGGGTCCTTGGGCTCCTGGCCCATCGCGCCGACCGCGTAGCCGGCGAAGCCGACACCCTCGGTCTGCAGCTCCTCGATCGCCTCGATCGGTACGAGCTTGGCGCAGGGCTTGCCGGTCAGGTCGACGAAGAGCGCCATGACGAACTCGATGCCGTCGGCACGGGCACGGGTGGCGAGGTCGGCCTCGACCGGGGCGGCCGGCCGGGGGACCGGCGGGGCCTCGGGACGGGTGGCGGTGAGCGACACGGGGAGCCTCCAGGCATCTCGTCCACTGACGTGAACTGTTGTCGCCTGTGAGTGAACCGTCGGCTCGTTTCGGGACCGTTACCGGTGCGGGGAGTTCGTGTTGCCCGTCGCCCCACCCCGCCGGGGCCGGGCAGCAGTGCGGGCGCTCCTCGGGCCTTGCCGGTCCTGCAGGACCCACGATGCGCGAGGAACGCCCGCACTGCGTCCGAGGGACCTCAGCCGGTGCGCAGCCAGTCGACGGCGGCGTCGCGGTAGCGGGTGAGCCCCTTGTAGTCGGCCATGTCGTCGGGGAGCTCGGCGAGCACGGCCGCGAACCGGGCCCGCCACTGCGGCACCGCGGCCAGCTCCCGCAGCGACAGCAGGTAGGAGCGGATGAGGAAGCACACCGCGTCGGAGGCACCCAGCCGCAGCAGGTGCTGCACCTCCACCCGCAGGTGCAGCCGGTCGGGCAGCGCGGGGTCGTCGACGACCAGCCGCCGGTCGGGGCCCCACTCCGGATAGGTCTCGGTGGAGGTGTCCAGCCGCCGGTCGACGGTCATCGTCCAGTTGGTGCGGCGGTACTCCTCCCCCGGCTGCAGCCGCATGAGGAACTGCTCGGCGCGCTGCACCACGCCGGCCTCGTGCACCCGCGGCACCGGACCGTGCACCTCGAGGAAGCGCATCCCGACGTCGAAGCCCATCGACCAGTCGGCGGCGAAGGTGACCAGCCCGGCGTCGGCCCACAGCGACCCCTCGCGCTGGTCGAGCAGGACGACGTCCTCCTGCACCTGGCTGCCCAGAAAGCGCAGCGGCCCACCGGGCAGCGAGTCGTCGTCCCCCACGACGAACGAGGCCGAGGTGCCGAGCAGGTCGTTGCGCCAGGACCACCGGTCCCCGTGCCGGCGCAGCGCCATGACCTCGGGGTACGTGGCGGCCAGGTCCGGCAGCAGGGTGATCAGCGCGTCCCAGGCGGCCACCCGCATGTGCGGCAGCTGCTGGCAGCGGGTCGGGTCGGTGGCCAGCACATCGGCCCGCACCGCCAGCTCGGCGGCGTACTCGGCGTCGACGTCGAGCACGCGGTCGCCCCACCCGCCGGCGGCGGTGACCACCGGGCGGCGGGCCGGCTCGACGTTCGTCGAGTACCGGTAGGTGTCGGCCGGGAAGGGGAACGGGAAGCGGGCGGTGCGGTCGGGCAGGACGGCGGTCACAGGTCGAGCTCCAGTTCGTCGTCGGCGCAGCGGGAGACGCAGGCCATGACCGCGTCGCCGGCCGCGCGCTCGGCCTCGGAGAGGAACAGGTCGCGGTGCAGGGGCCGGCCGGCGCGCACCGGCAGCCGGCACTCGCCGCAGACGCCCTGCCGGCACATGTTGGGGACGGCGACCCCGGCGCCCTCCAGCGCGGCGAGCAGCGAGACCCCCGAGGGCACGGGCACCGAGGTCCCGCTGCGGGCCAGCCGGGCGGTGAACGGCTCGCCCGGGTCGAGGTCGGCCGCGGAGAACCGCTCGGCGTGCACCCGCTGCGGCGGCCAGCCGAGCGCGGCGGCGGTCTGCTCGACGTAGCCGATCAGCGGGCCCGGCCCGCAGACGTAGACGTGCGTGCCGACCGGCTGGGACGCCAGCGCGGCGGCCACCTCGTCGAGCATCCGCGGCGTGTCGTCGATCGCGGTGAGCCGGTCGCCGCACAGCTCGGACAGCTCCGCCAGGTGCGCGCCGGCGCCGCGACGGTGGCCGTAGAGCAGCCGGAACGAGCGCCCCCACCGGACCGCGGCCCGCGCGTGCGACAGCATCGGCGTGATCCCGATGCCGCCGGCGACGAGCAGGTGGGAGCGGGCCGTCGACACCGGGGCGAACGCGCTGCGCGGCCGGGAGGCGGCCACCCGGTCGCCGGGCCGCAACCGGTGGACGAACGCCGACCCGCCGGCGCCGTCCGGGCACAGCAGAACCGAGATGCGGTACTCGTCGGCCGGCACGCCGTCCCCGGTCAGCGAGTAGGCGTTGCGCCGGTCCCCGCAGGTCAGGACCAGGTGGCTGCCCGGCGGGTGGCCGGGCAGCAGCCCGGCGGGGGGGGGCCCGCGCGGGGGGGGGGGGGCGGCGCACCGCGCGCGGGCGCCCCCGACGCGCGGGCGCAACAGCCCCCCGCGTGTC
>NZ_JBJGYS010000048.1:0-27380 GCF_054050115.1 Geodermatophilus sp. SYSU D00708
GCCGCGGCGGCGGGGGGGGTGGGGGGGGGGGGTGGGGGGTGGGCCCCGGGGGGGGGACCCCCCGGGGGCCACCACCGCTCAGCTGGTGACGTCCTTGGTGGTGAAGTTGGCCCAGGCCGCGGCCAGCAGCACGCCGACGTAGACGCCCTGCAGGGTCAGCCCGCGGACGATGTCACGCCACAGGATCGGGTCGCGGAAGAAGTCGACGAACGCCAGCCAGTAGCGGGTGGGCAGGTAGGGCGCGATCGGCGAGGCCGCGTCGAGGGTGAACAGCAGCGACGAGGCGACCAGCACGGCCAGCGCGCCGAGGGCCGCGGCCAGCGGCGAGTCGGTGAGCGTGGAGAAGAACAGGCCGAACGCGGCGACGCCGACCATCGAGACGGTGATGTAGCCGATGGCCATCAGGCTGCGGGCCAGCAGCTCCTCCGGGCCGAGGGAGGTGCCCGACACCGACGTCGCGACCCCGGCGCCGACCGGCTGGGCGTCGAACAGGGTCGTCCCGACGACGTAGCCGACGGCGGCCACCACGAGCACGGTGGCCAGCACGAAGGCGACCACCGCGACCAGCTTGGCGACCAGCAGCCGGGTGCGGCCGGCCGGCCGCGCCAGCAGGTAGCGCAGCGTCCCGGCCTGCGCCTCGCCCGCGACCGAGTCGCCGGAGACGACGGCCACCGCGATCGGCAGGAACAGCGGCAGCACGATGGCCAGCGCCGCGAGCGGGAACAGCGACCCGTTGGTCAGGACGGCGGACAGGAACGGCGGGCCCTCCCCGGGGCGGGGCGCGAGGTCGGTGAGCACCAGCAGCACCGCCACCAGCACCGGCAGCGCGTTGAGCACGGCGATCGTCGTCCAGGTCCGCGGCCGGCGGAACAGCTTGCGCAGCTCGACGAGGATCACCGCCCCGCCTCCACCCGGTCCGGGCTGGTCCCGGCCGCGGCGAGGACCACCTCCTCCAGCGTGGGGCGGTCCAGCGCGAGACCGGTCACCGGGACGCCGGCGCCGACCAGCAGCGCGTTGACCTCGGCCGGGTCCGCGCCCCGGACGACGACCCGCGTCCCGTCCACGGCCACCACCCGCCCGTCGAGCAGGGCGCGCACCTGGTCCGGGACCGGGGTGTGGACCACCGTCGCGCCGGTGGGCGCGGTCAGCGTGGCGAGGCGCTCCTGCAGCACCAGCCGCCCGCGGCTGAGCACGCCGACCCGGGTGCACAGCTGCTCGACCTCGGCCAGCAGGTGGCTGGAGAGGAACACCGTCGTCCCGCCGCGGTGCAGGTCCAGCAGCAGCTCGCGGATCTCGGAGATGCCCTGCGGGTCCAGGCCGTTGGTCGGCTCGTCGAGGACCAGCAGCTCCGGCCGCCGCAGCAGCGCGCCGGCCAGCCCGAGCCGCTGGCGCATGCCCAGCGAGTAGGCGCGCACCGGCCGCCGGTCGACCCCGGCCAGGCCGACCTGCTCCAGCACCTCCTCGATCCGCCGCCGCCGGGTGCGGCGCGACCCGCCCGGGCCGGCGGCGTCCAGCAGCGCGAGGTTGGCCCGGCCCGACAGGTGCCCGTGGTGGGCCGGGCCCTCGATGAGCGCCCCCACCCGCGGCAGCACCCGCCGGCCGGCGCGCGGCATCCGCTGCCCCAGCAGCTCCACCTCGCCGCTGGTGGCCAGCACGAGGCCCAGCAGCACGCGGACCGTCGTGGTCTTCCCCGACCCGTTCGCGCCGAGGAAGCCGTAGATCTCCCCCTCGGGCACGTCCAGGTCGATGCCGTCGACCGCGCGGACGCGGCCGTAGCGCTTGACCAGCCCCCGGGTCCGGATCACCGCGGTCACGGCTGCGCTCCCCCGGGCAGCTGCCGGGCGGCCTGGGCGAGCGCGTCGAGGGTGACCGTGCCGGTGAGGACGTACCCGCCCCCGTCCGGCCCGTCGACGAGCATCAGCCCCAGCGGCCCCGCGGCCACCCGCAGCCCCAGGTCGTCGACGAGCGCGCCCGGCGCCACCTGCAGGGCCTGCCGCAGGCCACCGGCCAGGCGGGGCGGCACCGGGGCCACCGCCAGCAGCGTCACGCCGCGGCCGTACACCCCGACCGCCGGCGGGACCCCCTCCAGCGTGCGGCGGGGCAGCCCGGCCAGCTCCGCCGGCAGCGGCCCGATCGGGCTGCGCCGGCCGGCGTCCCGGATGAGCTCGTCGGTGTCCGGGGCCTCGCCGACCGTGGCGTCCGGCGGCGGCTCGAAGGCCACCACCGAGGCCGCGGGCGCGGTGAGGTCCAGGTCGAGGAAGCGGGTGTCCAGCGCGGGGTCGGCCGCGCCGTCGGCGAAGACCTCGACCTGCAGGGGCAGCCCGCTGGCGGGGTCCACCCAGACGTCGACCCGGCCGACCGACGACGCGGCCTCGCCGGGCACCAGCCGCAGGCCGAGCGCGGTGCGGCCGGCCACCCGCCGGGCACCGACCCGGGACAGCTCGCCGTCCTCGGCCTCGGACAGCAGCCGCCGGCCGAGCGGGGCGGGCAGGAGGTCCGGCGGGGTGGGCAGGGCCAGGGACGACGGCTCGCCGCGGGTCGCCGTCGCGGACTCGTACTCCCAGGTCCAGGTGGCGCACCCGGTCCGGTACACGCCGGTCTCCCCGGCCGCGCTGACCACGTCGACCCGGTGCTCCTCGGGGCCGCGCCACCAGACCCGCATCGTGGTGCGGTCGCTGAACAGGTCGGCCACCTCGGGGAGGACGTCGGACACCGGCAGGGCCAGCCCGCCCGCGGAGACGGCGTAGCCGGAGAACCCGACGTCCCCGCTGGCCAGCACCGCGGCGCGCAGCTCCGGGGCCGGCACGTCGGCGTCGTCGGCGGGGAGCGCCCCGAGGAGGGACGGCAGCGCGACCAGGCCCGCGACGAGCGCCCCGACCACCGCCCAGCGCCGCATCGCCCCGTGCCCGCGCGCCGCCACGACTCACCGTACGACGGCTCGACCGCCCGCCGCCCTAGCGGACGCCGTCCCACAGGGCGCGCTGCTCGGCCCGCGGGTCCGGGACCACCCCGCTCAGTTGACCGAAGGCCTGCACCGGGCGGGTGGCCGGGTCGTAGACCGGCCAGCCGGGGTCGCCGGTCCGGACGAACGCGACCCACGCCGCGTGCACGGCGTCGGCCAGGTCCTGCGGCGCCGACGGCCCGGCCAGCGCCTCCACGCCCTCGGTGGCCAGCGTGTCGAAGGCGAAGGCGATCTCCAGCGCGTGGCAGGCGCCGAGCCGCCCGCCGAACTGGGGGCTCGGCCAGGTGAACTCGTACACGAAGGTCCGCCCCGGGCCGCCGGCCCGGGCCTCGGCCAGCCGGATCGCGGGGATCCGGAAGAACCAGTCGGTGGCCGCTGCCACGAGCAGGTCGCCGGCCGACGCCGTGGGCGCGGCGCTCCGGTAGACGTCGATCGCGGCCTCCGCGGGCACGCCGTAGCCGGCCAGCGCCAGCCGCAGCAGGTCCTCGGTCACCAGGTCGACCAGCCCGTTGGGGACGAGGAAGAGGGTGTGCTCGTCGGTGTTGGTGCCGACCAGCAGGTCGACGTCGCGGCCGGCACCGGCGGCGATCGCCTCGATCGGCAGGGACGGGAGGACGTCGCCGTCGACCACCGGCTCGAAGACCATCGCGTTCCGCGTGATCTCCCCCCAGCGCGCCGGGTCGGGCACCGCGGCGGCCTCCTGCGACAGCGCCTGCTGGGCCGTGACCAGGTCGGCGACCGGCACCGCGGCCAGCGCCTCCCGGGTCAGCGGCACGCCGAGCCGCTCGGCCAGGTACCCGGCGACGCGACGGGCCGTCCCCGCGGACAGCGCGTGGTGTCCGGCGCCGCTCTGGGCGACCGCCCGGCGGAACAGCCCGGCCGCCCGCGGCATCGACAGCAGCGACGTCACGCTCATCGCGCCGGCGGACTCCCCGGCGATGGTGACCTGGCCGGGGTCGCCGCCGAACGCCGCGATGTTGTCGCGCACCCACTCCAGGGCCGCGACCTGGTCGAGCAGCCCGCGGTTGGCGGGACCGTCGTCGGCGAAGTGGAGGAACCCGTCGACCCCCAGTCGGTAGTTGATCGTCACGCAGACGACGCCGTCCCGGGCGAAGGCCGTGCCGTCGTACTGCGGCACCGCGCCGGAGCCGTTCACGAAGGCCCCGCCGTGGATCCAGACCAGCACCGGCAGGCCGTCGGCCGAGGGGTCCGGGGTCCACACGTTGAGGTTGAGCACGTCGTCCCCCGGGACGACCGGCTCGGGCAGCAGGACGTCGACGGGGACGGGATAGGGCGGTTTCGGGACGGTCGCGCCGTAGGCGGTGCAGTCCCGGACCCCGTCCCAGCGCGGCGCCGGCGCCGGCGCGGCGAACCGCAGGTCCCCGAACGGCGGTGCGGCGTAGGGGATCCCCTTGAAGGCGACGGCGGGGCCGCTGAGCGCGCCGCGGACCACCCCTGACCCGGTGCGGACTTCCAGCTCCATGCCCGAGGTCTAGCGGACCGGAGCGGCGGCGGCACGCCGGGAGCGCGCGGGACCGCACCGGCTCGCCGATCCGCCGCCGTCCCGCGCGCATGCAACTGCCGGTGCGCCGGGTAGGGGCGGTCCATGGCAGCCCCGATGAGCGACGCGGTCGTCGTCGACGTCCTGCGCAAGGTCGACCGGCTGACCGCCCCGCTGGTCCGCCGCCTGGGCCGGCCGCCCACGCGGCCGCAGGACGAGCGCGACCGGTGGTGGGCCGACGGGTTGCCCCACGTCGCCGCCGGGGTCAGCGCCGCGCCGCGGTTCGCCGGCAAGCTCGCCGACCTGCTGCCGCTGCAGAACACCGTCGGCTCGGCCGTGCAGGCCCTGGTCATCGGTGGGGTCGCCAGCGAGCACGGGGTGACCGACCCCGCCGAGCGGGTGTGGCTGCTCGCCTCGGTGCTCCTCGACCGCGACCTGCCGCCGGCCCGGGTCCGGCCGCTGCTGGAGCGGGCCAAGGGCACCTACGCGGAGGAGGCCTTCGGCGCACGCGAGGAGCGCGCCGGCGTCCTGGGCAACCTGCGCACGCTGTGGCGGGTCGCCCGGCTGCTCGGCCGCATCGACGACACCCTCGACGCCCGCCCGAAGGGCAAGCTGCGGCACCGGTTCCTCGCCAACCTGCCGGTGGTGGGCGTGCTCGGCGGCTACGCCGCAGAGCGGGAGGCGCTGCGGCGGGCCGCGGCGGCCGCCGCCGCGGCGCTGGCGTCGGCGTCGCCGGCGCGGGTCAGCGAGTAACGCCGACCGCGGCCAGGTTGGCGTGCACCTCACGCGTGGCGGTGGACCGGTTCATGGTGATGAAGTGGATGCCGGGCACCCCCTCGTCCAGCAGCGTCCGGCACAGCTCGGTGGCCACCTCGACGCCGTAGGCGCGGACGGCGGCCTTGTCCTCGGGCCGGTCGCCGTCGAGCTCGGCGAAGCGCGCCGCCATCTGCTCGGGGAACGCCTGCCCGGACAGCTGCACGATGCGGCTGATCTGCCTCGCGTTGGTCACGGGCATGACCCCGGCGATGATCGGGACGTCGCAGCCGCGGGCGGCGACCCGGTCGCGCAGCCGCAGGTAGTCCTCCGTCCGGAAGAACATCTGGGTGATCGCGAAGTCCGCGCCGGCGCGGCACTTGCGCACGAACATCTCGACGTCGGTCTGGAAGTCCGGCGAGCGGGGGTGCCGCTCGGGGAAGGCCGCGACGCCGACGCAGAAGTCGCCCATCGACCGGATGAGCTCGACCAGCTCCGCCGCGTAGGTCAGCCCCTCCGGGTGGGCGACCCACTCCGCCTGCGGGTCGGCGCCCGGCGGGTCGCCGCGCAGCGCGAGCAGGTTGCGCACCCCCGCGGCGGCCAGCCGGCTCACCACGTGCCGCAGCTCGGCGACGCTGTGGTCGACCGCGGTCAGGTGTGCCAGCGGGGTCATCGTCGTCTCGGTGGCGATCCGCTCGGTGACCGAGACGGTGCCCTCGCGGGTCGACCCGCCGGCGCCGTAGGTCACGGAGACGAACGAGGGCTGGAGCCGCTCGAGCTGGCGCAGCGCCGTCCACAGCTGGGCCGCGCCCTCGGGGCTCTTGGGCGGGAAGAACTCGAACGACCACGTCGGCCGTGCGTCGGCGAGCAGGTCTCGCACGGTGCGGGTCATGGGGACTGAGGATACGGACGCGGATCTGCGCGTCGGTCTGCATCCGTCCGGCGTCGTCCGGGCGAAGAGGGCGTGGCAACTCCGCACGCCCGGGTCGAGGAGGCTGGTCCGTTGACGCTGGTTCAGGCGACCCCGACGGCCGCGCAGGCCGCGACGGGGCCGAGGGATACTTGGGCGATGATCGCCGGGGCGCGCAGGCGCGAGTCCACCGCCCTCCCCCCGGCCCCGTCGCCGGCGGCCGCGGAGGTCGACCGCGTCCGGGAGGCGGTCTCCGCCGCGCTCGGCGGCTTCCTCGACGTCCAGCGCGAGACGCTGGCCGGCATGGACCCGGCGCTGGTGCCGGTCGCCGACGAGGTCCGGGCCCTGGCCCACGGCGGCAAGCGGCTGCGCCCGCTGTTCGCCTACTGGGGTTGGCGCGGGGTGCGGCCCGAGGGTCCCGGCGAGGACGACGCCGCGGTGCTGCGGGCGGTGGCCGCGCTGGAGTTCGTCCACGCCAGCGCCCTCGTGCACGACGACGTCATGGACGGCGCCCTGACCCGCCGCGGCCGCCCGGCCACCCACGTCGGCTTCGCCACCCGCCACGGCGAGGGCCGGCTCGCCGGCGACGGCACCGCGTTCGGCGTCGGTGCGGCGATCCTCGTCGGCGACCTCGCCCTGGTGTGGTCCGACGAGCTGCTGCGCTGCTCCGGCCTGTCCCCCGCCGCGCTCGGGCGGGCCCGCGCCGTCTGGGACACCATGCGCACCGAGGTCACCGCCGGCCAGTACCTCGACCTGCTGCGCGCCGCGGGCGGGCTGCCCGGCGCCCAGGGCGCGCTGACCGTCGCGCGGTACAAGAGCGCCGGCTACACCGTGCAGCGGCCGCTGCAGCTCGGCGCGGCCATCGCGGGGGCCGGCGACCGGGCCGCGGAGGTCTACACCGCGATCGGGCTGCCGCTGGGCGAGGCGTTCCAGCTGCGCGACGACGTCCTCGGGGTGTTCGGCGACCCCTCGGTCACCGGCAAGTCGGCCGACGACGACCTGCGGGAGGGCAAGCAGACGCTGCTGGTCGCGCTGGCGGAGGAGGCCGCGGACGCCGCGGGACGGCGGCTGCTGGCCGAACGGCTGGGCGACCCCGACGCCAGCTCCGCCGACCTCGACGCGCTGCGCGCCCTGATCGAGACCACCGGCGCCCGCGCGGAGGTCGAGGCGCGCATCGCCGAGCAGACCGCCCTGGCCCGCACCGCGATCGCCGAGGCGCCCCTGGCCGAGGACGCCCGCGCCGCGCTGGACGCGCTGGCGGTCGCCGCGACCACCCGCACCGCCTGATGGTCCGCACCGTCCCCGGGCCCACCGACCGCGTCGTCGTCGTGGGTGCCGGGCTGGCCGGGCTGTCGGCGGCGCTGCGGCTGCGCGGCGCCGGCCGGGAGGTCACCGTCGTCGAGCGCGGGCCGGTCCCCGGCGGCCGGGCCGGCCGGGTCGAGGAGCGCGGGTACGCCCTCGACACCGGCCCGTCGGTGTTCACCGCCCCGGAGCTGCTCGCCGACACCCTGGCCGCGGTCGGCGACAAGCTCGACGACCGGCTGACCCTCGTGCCGCTGGAGACCACCTACCGGGCGCAGTTCGCCGACGGCTCGCAGCTGGACGTGCACGCCGACGTCGACGCGTTCGCCGCCGAGGTGGCCGCGCTGTGCGGCCCGGCCGAGGCCGACGCGCTGCGCCGCTACCTGGCCGACCTCGCCGCGCTGTACCGGCTGCAGCTGGACACCTTCATCGACCGCAACCTCGACACCCCGCTGGACCTGCTCGGCCCCGAACTGGTCCAGCTGGTCCGCCGCGGCGGGTTCGGCCGGCTGTCGGGCCACGTGGCCCGGTTCTTCACCGACGACCGGCTGCGCCGGCTGTTCAGCTTCCAGGCCCTCTACGCGGGGGTCAGCCCGTACCGGGCGATCGCCGCCTACGCCGTCATCGCCCAGCTCGACATCGGCGCGGGCGTGTGGCACCCGGTCGGCGGGATCGCTGCCGTCCCCCGCGCGCTGGCCGCCGCGGCCGCCGATGCCGGCGTCGCGTTCCGGTACGGCGCGGCCGTCGAGCGGCTCGACCTGTCCGGACGGCGGGTCACCGGCGTGGTCCTGGACGACGGCGAGCGGCTGCCGGCCGACGCGGTGGTGGTGACCGTCGACCGGCCCGAGCGGCTGGTGCCCGGGTTCGCGCGGCGCCGCCGGCCGACCTGGTCCCCCAGTTGCGTCGCGCTGCACCTCGGCGTCCGCGCCGAGCTGCCCGGGCAGGCGCACCACACGATCAGCTTCGGCGCGGCCTGGCGGGAGGTCTTCGGCGAGCTCACCCGCGACGGGCGCCCGATGACCGACCCCAGCCTGCTGGTCTCCATGCCGTCGGTCACCGACCGCAGCCTGGCCCCCGACGGCGGCCACGTGCTCAGCGTCGTGGCCCCCACCCCCAACCTCGACCCGCGCAGCGGCGGCAACCCCGACCTGGACTGGACGACGCTGGGACCGCGCTACCGCGACGAGGTGCTGGCCACGCTGGAGGCCCGCGGCTGGACCGGGCTGACCGGCGCGATCGAGGTGGAGCGCATGGACACCCCGCTGACCTGGGCCGCGCAGGGCATGGCAGCCGGCACGCCGTTCGCGCTGGCGCACACGTTGGGGCAGACCGGGCCGTTCCGGACGCCGACGCTGCCCCGCCGCGGCCCGGAGAACGTCGTCCTCGCCGGGTCCTCGGTGCAACCGGGCGTGGGCGTGCCGATGGTGGTCATCAGCGGCCGGCTCGCGGCCGAGCGGATCACGGGATGACCACCACGGACCGCCCGCCCACCCAGGCCGAGCGCCAGGCCCGCCTGGACGCCGCCTACCGGCACTGCGCCGCGATCGCCGCCCGGCACGGCAAGAGCTACCACCTGGCGACCCGGCTGCTCACCGCCGACCGTCGTCCGGCGGTGCACGCGCTCTACGCCGCCGCCCGCACCGCCGACGACCTGGTCGACCACCCCGGCGCCGACCCCGCCGGCGACCTCGCCGACTGGTCGCGCGCGGTCCTCGCCGAGCTCGAGGCCGGCTGGTCCGACGACCCGGTGCGGCTGGCGCTGGTGCACACCTACCGGCGGTACCGGATCCCGGTCGAGCACCTGGTCGACTTCCTCGCCGCGATGACCAGCGACCTGGAGGTCACCGGCTACGCCGACATGGACGCCCTCGACCGCTACATGTGGGGCTCGGCGTCGGTCATCGGGCTGCAGGTCCTGCCGGTGCTGGGCACCGCGCCCGGGGTCCTGCGCGAGGAGGCCGCGCCGCACGCGATCGCCCTGGGCGAGGCGTTCCAGCTGACCAACTTCCTGCGCGACGTCGCCGAGGACGTCGACCGGGGCCGGGTCTACCTGCCCGCCGACCTCATGGCCGCGCACGGCGTGACCCGCGAGCAGCTGGCCGCCAAGCGGTACGACGACCGCTTCCGCGGGCTGATGCGGGAGATGGTGGCGATCGTGCGGCGCCGCTACGACGACGCCGCCCCCGGGACGCCGATGCTCGCGCCGGAGTCCCGCGACTGCGTGCGCGCGGCCACCGACCTCTACGGCGGCATCCTCACCGAGATCGAGCGGGCCGACTACCGGGTCCTCGACCGGCGGGTGCGGGTGTCGAAGCCGCGGCGGCTGGCGGTGTTCGCCCGCCGGTTGACCGCCGCCCAGCTGGCCAGGGTGAGGGTGACCATGGCGAAGCCGAACAGCAGGTCCTCCACCGGGGCGTAGGCGATCCGCGGCCCCCAGATCGCGCCCGGGTCGTAGGTGACCACCTCCAGCCCGGTGAGCACGCCGTTCACCAGCAGCTGGAAGGTCACCACGATCGCGTAGGCGACCCAGAACACCCGGCGGGTCACCATCCGGGTCCGGTAGACGGCCAGGTCGACGACGAGGACGGCGACGACCGCCAGCACCGCCAGCGTCGAGTAGCTCACCGCCCGGCTCCGCCCCGTTGCCGGGGTTCCTCGCCCACTGCCGGTGCTGCAGGACCGGCAGTACGCGAGGAACGCCCGCAGCGGCCACTCATCGCTCGGCCTCCTCGGCCGGGTAGCCGGCGTCCCAGCCGGTCACCTTCCGCACCGCCTCCAGCGCCAGCACCGAGCACAGCGGGACGACGAGGAAGAACAGCACCTCCTCGACCGGGATGCCGCCGGGCAGCCGGACGCCGAGGGTGAGCTCGTCGGAGTAGTCCCAGTGGCCCTGCGCGATCGCGTAGAGCACCCAGGCCACGAAGACGACGAACTCCGGCAGCACCGCCAGCAGCAACCGCCGCCAGCGCGCGTAGACGCGGACCCGCAGGACCAGCTCCAGGGGCGCGGTGACGACCAGGCAGCCGGCCAGCAGCGCCAGGTACGTCAGGGAGCCCACGAGCGACCGTTGCGGAGTGCCACGGGCGCGATCCCCGCGCCACGGCACTCCATCAGAACGCCAGCGCCTGGGCCCGGCGGGTGACCTCGGTGTGCCGGTCGCTGCGCAGCGCCTCGACCGGGGTGCCCGGCAACGACTCGTCGGCGCGGAAGAGCCACTCGAACACCTCCTCGTCGGTGTAGCCGCCGTCGCGCAGGACGGTGATCAGGCCGGGCAGGTGCTTGAGGACCGCGCCGTCCCGGAAGAAGTCGGCGGGGATCCGGCTGTTGCCGCTGCCGGGGACGGCGAGGATCTTGCGCTCGCGCAGCAGCTGCCGGACCCGGTTCGGCGAGACCCCCAGAACAGCGGCGACCTCCGCGGGGGTGAACGTCTCCATAGGCTCCGAGCCTATGGCGCGCGAGCAGCAGACACCGCCAGCACTCGCCCTGCCCGGTCAGCGCCGCTCCGGCGAGGGGCCGGACGAGGGGCCCGGACCCGACCTGCTCGACCTCGAGGCGCTGGAGGCGCGGGCCCGGGAGGTGCTGCCCGCCGACGTCGTCGACTACTACGCCGGCGGGGCCGAGGGCGAGGTGACCCTCCGGGAGGCGCCGGCCGCGTGGCGGTCCTGGCGGCTGCGGCCCCGCGTGCTGCGCGGCCCGGCCGCCGTCTCGCTGGCCACGACCCTGCTGGGCAGCGAGGTCGCGACGCCGGTCGGCGTGGCGCCTTGGGCCTACCAGGCGATGGCCTCCCCCGAGGGCGAGCGCGGCACCGCCGAGGGCGCGGCCGCCGCGGGCGCCTTGATGACCGTCTCGACGTCGGCGAGCACGGGGCTCGCCGAGGTCGCCGCCGTGGCGCCGTCCGCACCGAAGTGGTTCCAGCTCTACCGGGTGCACTCCCCCGCGCACACCGACGACCTCGTCCGCCGCGCCCGCGCCGCCGGCTACCGCGCGCTGGTCCTCACCGCCGACATGCCGGTCTACGGACGGCGGCTGCGCGACCGGCGCGCCGCCTTCGCCCTGCCCGCCGACCTGCCGCTGCCCAACCGCCCGGACGGCGGCGACCCCGCCGACGTCCCGGTCTGGACCTTCGACGACATCGGCCGGTTCGCCGACCTCTCCGGCCTGCCGGTCGTCGTCAAGGGCGTGCTGCGCGGGGACGACGCGGCGCGCTGCGTGCGGGCCGGGGCGGCGGCGGTGTGGGTCTCCACGCACGGCGGCCGGCAGGCCGACCCGGTGGTGGCCAGCGCGCACGCCCTGCCCGAGGTGGTCGAGGCGGTCGACGGGGCGGCGGAGGTCTACGTGGACGGCGGCATCCGCGCCGGCTCCGACGTCCTCACCGCCCTGGCCCTGGGTGCCCGCGCGGTGTTCGTCGGCCGGCCGGCCGTGTGGGGCCTGGCCACCGGCGGGGCCGCCGGCGTCGCCCGGGTGCTCACCGGCCTGACCGCCGAGCTGGCGCACACCATGACGCTGTGCGGCCTGGCCGACGTCACCGCCGTCCCCCGGGACACGGTCACCGGGTCCGCCGGGCGCCGCGGCTAGGATCACCGTGGGGCCGTGACTGGCGCATCGAGGTGGGACCGACCACCGGGGAGCGGCCTGCACCACCCCGCCGGGCGCCTGGGCACCTCCTGACTCGACACCCGCGCTGGAGCGCCTCCATGACCGACGCGACCGCCTCCTTCGACGCCGCCACCGCCTCGGCGGCCTACCGCAGCGCCCTGCAGGTCATCGGGGCCGTCGAGCCCCGCGTGGCCGACGCGATCGGCGCCGAGCTCGCCGACCAGCGGGCCTCGCTCAAGCTGATCGCCAGCGAGAACTACGCCAGCCCCGCCGTCCTGCTGACGATGGGCAACTGGTTCAGCGACAAGTACGCCGAGGGCACCGTCGGGCACCGCTTCTACGCCGGCTGCCAGAACGTCGACACCGTCGAGGCGCTGGCCGCCGAGCACGCCCGCGAGCTGTTCGGTGCGCCGCACGCCTACGTCCAGCCGCACTCGGGCATCGACGCCAACCTGGTCGCGTTCTGGGCGGTGCTGGCCACCCGGATCGAGGCCCCGGCGCTGGAGAAGGCCGGCGTCCGGCACGTCAACGAGCTGACCGACAGCGACTGGACCGAGCTGCGCCACGCGCTCGGCGACCAGCGGATGCTGGGCATGTCCCTCGACGCCGGCGGCCACCTCACCCACGGCTTCCGCCCGAACATCAGCGGCAAGATGTTCGAGCAGTCCTCCTACGGCACCGACCCGCAGACCGGGCTGCTCGACTACGCCGCCGTCCGCGAGCGGGCGCGGGAGTTCCGCCCACTGATCCTCATGGCCGGGTACTCCGCCTACCCCCGCCGGGTCGACTTCGCGACGATGCGCGAGATCGCCGACGAGGTCGGCGCCACCCTCGTCGTGGACATGGCGCACTTCGCCGGCCTGGTGGCCGGCGGGGTGTTCACCGGCGACTTCGACCCGGTGCCGCACGCGCACGTGGTCACCACCACCACGCACAAGTCGCTGCGCGGCCCCCGCGGCGGCATGGTGCTGGCCCAGCCGGAGTACGCCGACGCCGTCGACCGCGGCTGCCCGATGGTGCTCGGCGGCCCGCTGCCGCACGTCATGGCCGCCAAGGCGGTCGCCCTCGCCGAGGCCCGCCGTCCGGAGTTCGCCGGCTACGCCCGGGCGGTCGCCGACAACGCGCAGTCCCTCGCCGAGGGCCTGACCCGCCGCGGCGCGCGCCTGGTGACCGGCGGCACCGACAACCACCTGGTGCTCGTCGACGTCTCCGGCTTCGGCCTGACCGGGCGGCAGGCGGAGTCCGCGCTGCTGGACGCCGGCATCGTGACCAACCGCAACGCGATCCCGGCCGACCCCAACGGCGCCTGGTACACCTCCGGCATCCGGCTGGGCACGCCGGCGCTGACCACCCGCGGGTTCGGCGCGGCCGAGTTCGACCGCACCGCCGAGCTGATCGTCGACGTCCTGTCGGGCACCTCGCCCACGGCCACCCGCGACGGGTCGCCGTCCAAGGCCAAGTACGCCACCACCGAGGGCCTGGCCGACCGCACCCGCGACGCCGCCGCCGAGCTGCTCGACCGACACCCGCTCTACCCCGGCCTCGACCTGGCCTGACGCGCAAGGGGTGACCGGTGTGACGGGTGAACCGCCACACCGGTCACGCCCGCGTGTGGCAGCGGCGAACAGCTCCGTCACTCCTACACTCGACCAGGTGGACACCGCCGTGACCGACCCCGTGGTCGGCCTCGTACTGGAGGGGCGCTACCACCTCCAGGAGCGGCTGGCCCGCGGCGGCATGTCGACCGTCTACGCCGCCCAGGACCTGCGGCTGCACCGCACCGTCGCGGTCAAGGTCATGGCCGAGCACCTGGCCGGCGACCCCACCTTCGTCGACCGGTTCACCCGCGAGGCGCGGGCCGCGGCGATGCTCAGCCACCCCAACGTCGTCTCGGTCAGCGACCAGGGCAGCGACCAGGGCCTGGTGTTCCTCGTCATGGAGCTGGTCCGCGGCCGCACGCTGCGCGACCTGCTGCAGGCCCGCGGCCGGCTCACCATCGGCGAGGCCTTCGCCGTCCTGGAGCCGGTGCTCTCCGGGCTGACCGCCGCCCACCGCGCCGGCATCGTGCACCGCGACATCAAGCCGGAGAACGTCCTCATCGGCACCGACGGCGTGGTCAAGGTGGCCGACTTCGGCCTCGCCCGCGCCCTGACCGGCACCGGGCAGACCAGCCACACCGGCGGCGTGCTCATCGGCACGGTCGCCTACCTCTCCCCCGAGCAGCTCGAGCGCGGCAAGGCCGACGCGCGCAGCGACGTCTACGCCGCCGGGGTCGTGCTGTTCGAGATGCTCACCGGCCACCCGCCCTACGGCGGCGACACCCCGCTGGCGGTGGCCTACCAGCACGTGCACCACGACATGCCCACGCCCTCGGACGAGGTCCCCGGCATCCCGTGGGAGGTCGACGACCTCGTCGCCCGCACCACCCGCCGCGACCCCGTCCTGCGGCCCCTGGACGCCGGCGCGTTCCTCGCCGACCTCGAGGACGTGCGCCGCGACCTCGGCATCGAGCGGGTGCCGGTGCCCACCGGCCGCAGCAACGCCGGGCCCGGCACGCTGCGCCCCACGAACCGGCCCACCCGGCCGCGGCACCCCAGCGAGCCCGGCGACCCCGACGACCCGCGCACCGAGGTGCTCGGCGTGAACGGCACCCGGCCCGGCCGCGGCAGCCGCACCTCGATGCTGCCGGGCATGGGCGCCGGCCCGACCACCGACGTCGGCGGGCGCCGGCCCGGGCTCCAGCGCACGCGTCCCGGCGTGCCGCAGCACATCCGCCGCCGCCGGGCCCGGTTCGCCGTCGCGCTGGTCTTCCTGCTCGCGGTGACCATCGGCGCGGTCGGCTGGTGGATGGGCTCCGGCCGCTGGACGACGGTGCCGACGCTGGTCGGCAAGGAGCAGGCGGCCGCCATCGACCTGCTGCAGCAGGCCGGGCTGGACCCCGCCTGCTGCGAGGAGCAGTTCAGCGAGGACGTCCCCGAGGGCGTGGTGATCTCGGCCGACCCCGACGGCGGGGAGGCGATCCGCGGCACCGACGTGTCCCTCGTCGTGTCCAAGGGCCCGGAGCGCTTCGAGGTCGACCCCGCGATGGTCGGCCGGCCGCTGGACGAGGTCCAGGCCGAGATCGAGGAGTCCATCCCGGTCGAGGTCGAGGTCGTCCAGGACTACGACAACGACATCCCGGTCGGCTCCGTCACCGGCTTCGACCCCGAGATCGGCACCGAGCTCAAGCGCGGCCAGCAGCTCACCGTCTACGTCAGCCGCGGGCACGAGCCGGTGACGGTGCCCGCCGTGGTGGGCCTCTCCCCCGAGGAGGCGACGGCCAACCTCGAGGGCCTCGGCTTCACCGTCAAGCGGTCCGAGGGGCGCAGCGCCGACGTCGACCCCGGCGAGGTCATGGCCGTCGACCCGGCCAGCGGCCAGCAGGCGCCCTACGAGAGCACCGTGACGATCCAGGTCTCGGTGGGCCTGCCGCAGGTGACCGTGCCCGACGTCGTCGGCAAGAGCGAGCAGGAGGCCGGCGCCCTCCTGGAGGCCGCGGGGCTGCAGGTGAAGGTCAGCCAGTTCTTCGGCGACCGGGTGCTGCGGCAGAGCCCCCGGGCCGGTGAGGTCGTCGACCTGGGGACCTCGGTGACCATCCTGGTGACCTTCGGATAGGACTGAGAACACTGCGTACACCTGCGGATGTGCCGCCGATCGGCGCGCACATCCAGATCAAGGGCGGCCTGGCCAAGGGCGGACTGGCCTACACCGACGACGTCGCCGCGCGGGCCGTGCAGGTCTTCGTCGGCAACCCCCGCGGCTGGAAGCTCACCCCGGGCGACCCGAGGCAGGACGCCCTGTTCACCGCCGGCTGCGCCGAGCGCGGCGTCCCCTCGTTCATCCACACCCCGTTCCTGGTCAACGTCGGCTCCCCCACCGAGGCGACCGTGGAGCAGTCGATCGCCACCATCGCCCACAACCTGGCCCGCGGTGCCCAGCTCGGCTGCCAGGGCGTGGTGGTGCACGCCGGCTCCGCCGTCGGCGAGGACCGCTACGAGGACGCGCTGCGCCAGCTGCACGAGCGGCTGCTGCCGGTCCTGGAGGCGGCGCCGGACGACGGCCCGCGGCTGCTGGTGGAACCGACCGCCGGCGGTGGCAAGTCCCTCGCCGCGACCGTCGAGGACCTCGGCCCCTACCTCGCGGCACTGGAGCACCACCCGCTGGTCGGCGTCTGCTTCGACACCTGCCACGCCTGGGCAGCCGGTCACGACCTCGCCGCGCCGGGCGGGATGACCGCCACGCTCGACGCGCTGGAGGCCACCGTGGGCCCCGGCCGGCTGGGGCTCGTGCACGCCAACGACTCCCTCGACGAGTGCGGCTCCAAGCGGGACCGGCACACCACCATCGGTGCGGGCACCATCGGCGGCGGCGCGTACGGCACCGGCCCGTTCGCCGAGCTACTCACCCACCCCTCGATGGCCGGCGTCCCGGTCGTCGTCGAGACGCCCAGCGAGAAGGACGGCGTCCCGTGGGCCGGGCACGCGGCCGACATCGCGCTGCTCAACGACCTCGCGGTCCTCCGGACCGCACCGCGGCCAGGTGCCGTCCCCCTGGCGAGCTGAGCCGCTGCGTCGCGCCTGCGCGGACCCCTCCGGGGCCCCCTCAGCGCGCCAGGACAGACCCTCGGACGCCGCCCGAGTGCCACCCGCGACGGATGTCGTGGTGATCCCGCACACTCCCGGCCACGCAGCTTGGGCACATCGACTCTTGGCCGTCCGTTAAGGGTGGGCTAACTTAGGGGTGCCTTTCCTTCCTCTGCCCCCGGGAGTGCTGCGCGTGTTCGTCTGCATCTGCTTCGCCGTGAGCGAGGCCCAGCTCGCCGACGTCATCGCCGACGGCGCCCGCACCGAGGAGGAGGTCGGCGACGCCTGCGCGGCCGGCACCGGCTGCGGCAGCTGCCTGGACCGCATCTGCGACCGCCTGCGCGTCGCCGACCCGCTGCACGGCCTCGAGCTGCGGGAGCCCGCCGCCTGAGGACAGGCTGCCCATGCTGAGGCAGACCTGAGTCGTGCCTGGTCAGCGCACCCCCGATAGCCTCGGCCGCAGTCGAGCCGAGGAGGCATCCCATGCAGGGTGACGCACGGGTCATCGAGTACTTGAACGAGCAGCTGACCAGCGAGCTGACCGCCATCAACCAGTACTTCCTGCACGCCAAGATGCAGGCCAACTGGGGCTACAACAAGCTCGCCAAGCACACCCGCGACGAGTCCATCGAGGAGATGCACCACGCGGAGTGGCTCACCGACCGCATCCTCTTCCTCGAGGGCCTGCCCAACTACCAGAAGCTCCTGCCGCTGCGGATCGGGCAGACCGTCCGCGAGCAGTTCGAGTCCGACATGGCCATCGAGGTCGAGGTCCTGGCCCGGCTGCGCGAGGCGATCCCCTACTGCGAGTCGGTCGGCGACCGGGTCAGCAAGAACCTCTTCGAGAAGATCCTCGAGGACGAGGAGCACCACATCGACTACCTCGAGACCCAGCTGCACCTGCTCGACACCCTCGGCGAGCAGCTGTACCTGGCCGGCCAGATCGAGCACCCGACGCCCGGCGACCACGCCGAGTAACCGTCGCACCCCTGCGAACGGGCCCGCACCCCTCCTGGGGTGCGGGCCCGTTCGCTGTGCCCGGGGCCGGCGAGAGGACGAAGCGCATCCGCGCGGTGACTGGAAGTGATCTCTCTCGCAGGGTTTGCTGCGCACGGCCCGGCCGTCGGGACGGGCCCCGTCCGGACCCCTGGAGAGAACACCGTGCACACCCGTCGCTCGATGACCGCCGCGGCCCTCGCCGTGCTGGCCACTGCGGGACTCGGCGCCACCGCCGGACCCGTGTCCGCCGCCCCGGGCTCCCCGCTGGCCTCCTACGTCGTCACGGTCGACCCCGACCGCTCACCGGCAGGCCTGGCCCAGCGGGCGCGAGGGCTGGGTGGCGAGGTCAGCCACGTCTACACCGCGGCGCTCAACGGCTTCGCGGTCCGCCTGCCCGTCGCGGCGGCGGCTCAGCTGTCCCGCCTGCCCGGCGTGCTCGACGTCGAGCCCGACCAGGTGGTGCAGGCCCGGCCGACCAAGTCCAGCTCCCCGTCACCGAGCGCGCCGCCCTGGGGTCTGGACCGCATCGACCAGCGCGCCCTCCCGCTGAGCGAGACGTACCGCTCGGCGCACACCGGTGCGGGCGTCACCGCGTACGTCATCGACACCGGCATCCGGTACGACCACGAGGACCTGAGGGACCGGCTCGTGCCCGGCTACGACGCCGTGGACGGGGGCACGGCGGAGGACTGCAACGGCCACGGCACCCACGTCGCCGGCACCATCGGCGGGACGACGAAGGGGGTAGCGGCTGGGGTCACGCTGGTCCCGGTCCGGGTCCTCGACTGCTCCGGCAGCGGGGCCTACTCCGACGTCCTCGCGGGGATCGACTGGGTGACCGCGCAGCACGAGACGGCTGTGGAGGAGGTCGCCGCGGGCCTCCGACCGTCGGCGGACGCCGTGGCCAACCTGAGCCTCGGCGGCCCGGTCAGCGACGCGCTCGACCAGGCGGTGGCGAACGCGATCGACGCCGGCATCACGGTCGCCGTCGCGGCCGGCAACGGCAACCAGGCGGGCAGGCCCCAGGACGCCTGCACCACCTCCCCGGCACGGGTGCGCGCGGCCCTCACCGTGGCCGCCTCCGACTCCACCGACACCTCGGCGTCGTTCAGCAACTACGGGACGTGCGTCGACCTGTACGCACCCGGCGTGGGGGTCACCAGCGACTGGTACACCGGCTCCTCGGCCACCAGCACGATCAGCGGCACCTCCATGGCGGCGCCGCACGCCGCCGGCGTGGCCGCGCTCTACCTCCAGGCGCACCCGGGTGCCGGCCCGGCGGCCGTCGCCGCCGCGATCACCGCCGACGCCACGACGGGAGTCGTCAAGCGGACGCTCACCGGCACCCCGAACCGCTTGCTCTTCACGGCCCCGGGCACGACCGCCGGCTGACGTCGCGCACGAGGGCCCGGCCTCCGAGGGGGCCGGGCCCTCGTCGTCTCAGCGATCGAGCAGGCCGGCCAGGACGTCGGCGGCGCGCTCGATGCCGGCGCGGTCGACGTCGAGGTGGGTGACCAGCCGGATCCGGCGGGGACTCACCTGGGAGACGAGCACGCCCTGCGCCTTGGCCGCCTCGGCGATCACCGGCGCGGGGACGTCGTCCAGCACCACCATGTTGGTGGCGACGGTCGCCGGGTCCACGCCGAGCCGCTTGGCCAGCAGCCGGGCGTGCTCGTGGTCCTCGGCCAGCCGCGGCAGGTGGTGGTCGAGGGCGTAGGTGCAGGCGGCCGCGAGCACCCCGACCTGGCGCATCCCGCCCCCGAGCCGCTTGCGCCAGAGCCGCGCGGCCGCGATCCGCTCCGCGGAGGCGACGAGCACGGAGCCGACCGGCGTCCCGAGGCCCTTGGAGAAGCAGACCGACGCCGTGTCGGCCAGGCGGCCGTAGGTGGCGAGGTCCACGCCCGAGGCGACGTGCGCGTTCCAGATCCGGGCGCCGTCGAGGTGCACCGCGACGCCGGCCTCGCGCGACCAGTCCCACAGCCGCTGCAGCTGCTCCAGGGGCTGCACCAGCCCGCCGCCGCGGTTGTGGGTGTTCTCGACGGCGACCGCAGCGGTCGCCGTCAGGTGCCAGTCACCGCGCGGGCGGACCTGGGCGATGAGCGCGTCCGCGTCCAGCCGGCCGCCGGCGGAGACGACCGTGCGGGTCGAGATGCCGAACACCGCGGCCGCGGCACCCATCTCGTAGGTGACCACGTGCGCGTCGGCGTCGCAGAGCACCTCCTGGCCGGGCTCGCAGACCAGCCGCATGCCGATCTGGTTGCCCATCGTCCCCGAGGGCACGAACAGCGCCGCCTCCTGGCCGAACAGCTCAGCCGTGCGCTCCTCGAGGGCGCGGACCGAAGGGTCCTCCGCGTAGACGTCGTCCCCGACTTCTGCCTCGGCCATGGCCCGGCGCATTCCGGGCGTCGGCCGCGTGACCGTGTCCGACCGGAGGTCGACCAGGTCAGCCACGCAGCATCTCCGCGACGAGGAAGGCCAGCTCCAGCGACTGGCCGGTGTTCAGCCGCGGGTCGCACGCGGTCTCGTACCGGCTGTTGAGGTCCTCGTCGCTGATCTCCATCGCGCCGCCGAGGCACTCGGTGACGTCCTCACCGGTCAGCTCGACGTGGATGCCGCCCGGCCAGGTGCCCAGCGCCCGGTGGACGTCGAAGAAGCCGAGGACCTCGTCGACGATCCGGTCGAAGTGCCGGGTCTTGTACCCGGTCGAGGACTCGTGGGTGTTGCCGTGCATCGGGTCGCACTGCCAGACGACCTGGTGGCCGCCGGCGGTGACCTTCTCGACGATCGGCGGCAGGACGTCGCGGATCTTGCCGTTGCCCATCCGGCTGATCAGGGTGAGCCGGCCGGGGACGCCGTCCGGGTCGAGCCGCTCGACCAGCTCGGTGGCCTGCTCCGGCGTCGTCGTCGGGCCGATCTTGACGCCGATCGGGTTGGCGATGCGGGAGAAGAACTCCACGTGCGCGCCGTCGAGCTGGCGGGTGCGCTCGCCGATCCAGACGAAGTGCGCCGAGGAGGCGTAGGCCCGGCCGTCGTGCACGCGCAGCAGCGCCCGCTCGTAGTCGAGGACCAGCGCCTCGTGGCTGTTGTACAGCTCGACGCCGCGCAGGGCGGCGTCGTCGACCCCGCAGGCCTTCATGAACGCCAGCGCCCGGTCGATCTCGCGGGCGATGACCTCGTAGCGGACCCCGGCCGGGGAGTTGGCGACGAAGTCCTTGTTCCACTCGTGCACGCGGTGCAGGTCGGCCAGCCCGCCGCGGGCGTAGGCGCGGATCATGTTCATCGCGGCAGCGGCGTTGGCGTAGGCGCGCACCAGCCGGTTCGGGTCGGGGATGCGCTTCTCGAGCACCGGCTCGAGGTCGTTGACCATGTCGCCGCGGTACGAGGGCAGGCCCAGGGCGTCGGTGTTCGACGAACGCGGCTTGGCGTACTGCCCGGCGACCCGGCCCACCTTCACCACCGGCACGCTCGCGCCGTAGGTGAGGACGACGGCCATCTGCAGCAGCGTCCGCGTGGTGCTCTGCAGGTGCGCGTCGGTGTTGAGGTCGAAGGTCTCCGCGCAGTCGCCGCCCTGCAGCAGGAACGCGCGGCCCTGGGCCACCTCGGCCAGCCGGGTGCGCAGCTCGTCGACCTCGCTCGGGGCGACGATCGGGGGCACCGAGGACAGGGTGGACAGCACGGTGTCCAGCGCGGCGCGGTCGGGCCACTCCGGCTGCTGGGCGGCGGGCAGTTCCCGCCACCGGTCCAGACCGGGGACCAGTTCCGCGGGATCAGGGAGCGTCACACCTCCAGAGGGTACCGGCGACTTCGCCGCAGCCCTCCGGAGCGGCCCCCCTGCAGGGTCCCGCCGCGAGCCTGCGAGGGGCGGGGGCAGGGGGGTCCTCGATCAGCCGAAGAACACCTCCACCTCGGCGTAGCGCTCCACCGGCACGAGCTTGAGCTGTGCGGTCGCCGTCGACAGCGGCACCCGCACGATGTCGGTGCCGCGCAGCGCCACCATGACGCCCGACTCGCCGTCGTGCACGGCGTCCACGGCCGCCAGCCCGAAGCGGGTGGCCAGCACCCGGTCGAACGGCGACGGCGTCCCGCCGCGCTGGACGTGCCCGAGGACGACGCAGCGGGCCTCCCGCCCGGTCCGCTGCTCGATCAGCGAGGCCAGCGCGGTGCCGATGCCGCCCAGCCGGACGTGCCCGAAGGCGTCCTTCTCCCCCGTGGCCAGCACCAGGTCGCCGCCCTTGGCCTTGGCCCCCTCGGAGACGACGACGATCGGCGAGTACCCCGAGTCGAACCGGTGCTGGCAGTGGGCGACCACGGCCTCGACGTCGAAGGGCTGCTCGGGGATGAGCACGACGGTCGCGCCGCCGGCCATGCCGGAGTGCAATGCGATCCACCCGGCGTGCCGGCCCATGACCTCGACGACGAGGGTGCGGTGGTGGCTGTCGCCGGTGGTGTGCAGCCGGTCGATCGCCTCGGTGGCCACGCCCAGCGCGGTGTCGAAGCCGAAGGTGTAGTCGGTGGAGTCCAGGTCGTTGTCGATGGTCTTCGGGACGCCGACGATGCGCAGCCCGGCCTCGGCCAGCTTGGTGGCCACGCCGAGGGTGTCCTCCCCGCCGATGGGGATGAGCGCGTCGATGCCCAGGCGCTCCAGGTTGGCCATCAGCCGGTCGGGGCCGCCCTCCAGCGCGTAGGGGTTGGTCCGGGAGGTGCCGAGGACGGTCCCCCCGCGGGGCAGGATCCCGCGCACCGCGGCGAGGTCCATGGCCACGGTGTCGGCGTCGAGCACGCCGCGCCAGCCGTCCCGGAATCCCACGACCTGGTCCCCGTGCTGGACGCCCTTGCGGACCACCGCGCGGATCACCGCGTTGAGGCCCGGGCAGTCACCGCCGCCGGTCAGGATGCCGATGCGCATGGACGACCTCCGCGGGAAGGGTTTGCGCTGCTCAGGAGTTGGTGCGGGCCATGATGCCGTACCAGGGCCGGGAACAGGCATGTCTCGGGTGATCGCCGTCACCGGGGCCACCGGGGTGCTCGGCGGGCGGGTCGCCGACCGGCTGGCCGGCCGGGACGACGTCGCGCTGCGCCTGGTCGTGCGCGACCCGGCCCGCGTACCGGGGCTGCCCGGGGCGCAGGTCGTCGCCGCGCCCGGCGGCTACGCCGACGGGCCGGGGCTCACCACGGCGCTCGAGGGCGTGCACACCCTCTACCTGGTGTCGGCCGCGGAGGCCGAGGACCGCCTGCGGCAGCACCTGACCGCCGTCGCGGCCGCTGCGGCCGCGGGCGTGCAGCGGATCGTCTACACCTCCTTCCTCGGTGCCTCCGCCGACGCCGTCTTCACGCTGGCCCGCCAGCACGCCGCCACCGAGGACGCGATCGCCGCCACCGGCGTGCGGGCGACGGTCCTGCGGCACTCGATGTACGCCGACTTCGTGCCGTTCTTCGCCACGCGGCAGGACGGCCGGGCGGTGGTCGCCGCCCCCGCGGGTGAGGGCCGGGCGAGCTTCGTGTCCCGCGACGACCTGGCCGACGTCGGCGCCGCGGCGTTGCTGGACGACTCCGGGGCGCTCGACGGCCGCACCCTCGACGTCACCGGGCCGGAGGCGCTGTCGCTGGACGACGCCGTCGCCGTCCTCGCCGAGGTCACCGGCCTGCCCGCGGAGTACCGCCGGGAGACGGTCGAGCAGGCGTGGGCCTCGCGTCGCCCGTCGGGTCACCCCGACTGGGAGATCGAGGGCTGGGTGAGCAGCTACCTCGCGATCGCGGCCGGGGAGATGGCGCCGGTGACCGACGTCGTCGCCGAGCTGACCGGCCACCCGGCGCGGACGGTGGCCGAGCACCTGCGCGCGCACCCGGAGGACTGGGCGCACCTGAGCGGCTGAGCGGCACCGGGCGGAGGACGACGGCACTGTCGGGGGCCGTCCCCCGCCGCCTGGCGTCGGCGCCGCTCGTCCGTGCTCCCCTGGAGGCCTGCGATGGACACCCCCGGCTGACGACCGGGCGCGGCGGGACGCTCCGGCCTTCTGCCCGCGGCTCTCCGGTGCGAGGCTCGGGCCGACCCACGGGGGCAGCGCAACCGGAGGACGACGGCCATGACCGTGCCCACCAGCCCACTGGCCGACCTGGCCGACCCCTTCCCCGCGCTCGCGGCGTGGCGGGAGAGCGGCCCCGTGCGGCGCGTCGACGAGCGGCTGGGCATGGCCGTGTGGGTGGTCGCCCGCTACGACGACGTCCTGGCGGCGCTGTCGGACCCCCGGCTCAGCAGCAACCCGCACGTCGCCCACGACCTCACCGAGCGGCTCCGCGGCGACTTCCTCAGCCGCAGCATGATCGGCGCGGACCCGCCCGAGCACACCCGGCTGCGCCGGCTGGTGTCCAAGGCGTTCACCGCCCGCCGCGTGGAGGGGCTGCGGCCGCGGGTCGAGCAGCTCACCGGGACGCTGCTGGACCGGATCACCCCGCGGGGCCGCGCCGAGCTGATCGGCGAGTTCGCGCTGCCCCTGCCTATCACCGTGATCGGCGAGCTGCTCGGCGTCCCCGAGGCCGACCGGGAGCGCTTCCGCGCCTGGACCGACGAGATCCTGGACCGGCCGTTCGACCCGGACACCGACATGGAGCTGGTGACGGCGGCCCGCGAGCGGATGTACGGCTACCTCGCCGACCTCGTCGACGCCAAGCGCGCCCGGCCCGCGGACGACCTGCTGACCGACCTGGTCCAGGCCACCGACGAGGGCGAGCGGCTGGACCGCCAGGAGCTGCTGGCGATGACCTTCCTGCTGCTCATCGCGGGGTACGTGACCACGGTCAACCTCATCGGCAACGGCACGCTGGCGCTGCTGCGCTCCCCGGACCAGCTCGACCTGCTGCGCGCCGACCCGTCCCGGGTGCCGCAGGCGGTGGAGGAGGTGCTCCGGTTCGACGGCCCGGTCAACCCGGGGCTCACCCGCTACGCCCTGGAGGACCTGGAGATCGGCGGGGTGCGGATCCCGCGCGGGGAGGTGGTGCTGCTGTCCATCGCCGCGGCCGACCGGGACCCCGCCCGCTTCCCGGACCCGGACCGCTTCGACGCCACGGCCACCCCGCCCGGGCACCTGGCGTTCGGCCACGGCGTCCACTACTGCCTGGGCGCGCCGCTGGCCCGGCTGGAGGGGCAGGTCGCGTTCACCGCGCTGCTCGAGCGGCTGCCCGACCTCGCGCTGGCCGTGCCCGAGGAGGCGCTGCAGTGGTCGGCCGGGGGCGTGCTGCGCGGCGTGCGGGCACTCCCGGTGACGTTCACCCCCACGCCGGCGCGGGCCGCCTGATCAGCGGCGGTCCATCGCCCGCCAGCGGGCCAGGTTGTACCGGGCGTCGACCAGCGCGTCGTGGGTGCCCTCGGGCCTGGGCGGCAGAGGCGGCTGCCCGAGGTCGTCCCAGCGCTGGCGCAGCTCCCGGGTGAACCGCGGGATCGGCCGCGGCAGGGCCGGCATCGGGCCCCACAACTGGCACAGCGCGACGTGGTCGTACGCGGCGAACCAGGCCCACAGCTCGATCTCCTGCCCCGGGCCGGTGAGGAAGGCCAGCAGGTCGTCACGGATCCGCTGCCGGCTGCGCCACGCCCGGTCCGACGGCGGGGGCAGTTGGTCGAGCACGTTGCGCCGCACCCACGGGATCGCCTTGTCCGGGTCGAACTCGGTGCTCACCGCGTAGAACTCGCGCCCGGTCTCGTCGACGACGCCGATGGACACCAGGTCGATGGTGGTCCCGTCCTCGATGAACTCGGTGTCGTAGAAGAACCGCCGCACGCACCCACCGTAGGGGCGCGCGTTAGGTTGCCGCTCATGCCGGTGTTGGCGATCGACGCGGGGACGACCGGGGTGACCGCGCTGGTCGTGGGCGAGGACGGCCACGTCCGGTCCCGCGGCTACCGCGAGTTCGCCCAGCTCTTCCCGCGCCCGGGCTGGGTCGAGCACGAGCCCGAGGACATCTGGACGGCGACGCTGGCCGCCTGCCGCGAGGCACTGGCCGGCACCGACGTCGCGCCGACCTGCGTGGGCATCACCGACCAGCGGGAGACCGCGGTCGTGTGGGACCGGCGCACCGGGCGCGCGCCGCGGCCGGCCGTCGTCTGGCAGGACCGCCGCACCAGCGGCATCTGCGACCGGTTGCGCGAGGCCGGGCACGAGCCGCGGGTCGCCGAGCTCACCGGCCTGCGGTTGGACCCCTACTTCACCGCGACCAAGTTCTGCTGGCTGGCCGCCGAGGAGTCCGGGCTGTGGGCCGGCGTCCGCGACGGCCGGCTGGTGCTGGGCACGGTGGACTCCTTCGTGGTGCACCGGCTCACCGGCGGCGCGGTGCACGTCACCGACGCGAGCAACGCCTCGCGCACGCTGCTCTACGACCTCGAGCGCGGCACGTGGTCCGACGAGCTGTGCGCCCTGTTCGACGTCCCCCGGGCCGCGCTGCCCGAGGTGGTGCCCAGCTCCGGCGTCGTCGGCACCACCGACCCCGACGCGTTCCTCGGCCTGGAGCTGCCGGTCGCGGGCATCGCCGGGGACCAGCAGGCGGCGTTGTTCGGGCAGGCCTGCTACTCCCCCGGCGACAGCAAGTGCACCTACGGCACCGGCTCGTTCGTGCTGCAGAACACCGGCTCGACGCCGGTCCGCTCGGACGCCGGCCTGCTCACCACCGTCGCGTGGGACCTCGGCGACGGGCTGGTCTACGCGCTGGAGGGGTCGATCTTCGTGACCGGGGCCGCGGTGCAGTGGCTGCGCGACGGGCTGGGCCTGATCGACTCCGCCGCCGAGATCGAGGGGCTGGCCCGCACGGTGCCCGACGCCGGCGACGTCGTCTTCGTTCCCGCCCTCACCGGGCTGGGTGCCCCGCACTGGGACCCGCACGCCCGCGGCGCCGTCCTCGGCATCACCCGCGGCACCTCCCGCGCGCACCTGGCCCGCGCCACGCTGGAGGCGATCGCCTTCCAGGTGCGCGACGTCGTCGACGTCATGGCGAGCGAGGCCGCGCTGGCGGTGCCCGAGCTGTCGGCCGACGGCGGCGCCAGCGCCAACGACCTGCTGCTACAGCTGCAGGCCGACCAGCTCGGCGTGCCGGTGCGCCGGCCGGTGGTCACCGAGACCACCGCGCTCGGCGCGGCGTTCCTCGCCGGCCTGGGCACCGGCGTGTGGGCCGGCACCGGGGAGCTCGCCGACACCTGGGCGCTGGACCGCCGCTTCGAGCCCGAGGCCGGGCGGCGGGACGACGGCCGGCACGAGCGCTGGCAGGCGGCCGTGGCCCGGGCCGGCGGCTGGACGGCGTGATCATGGGGACGACCGGCCGGCACCGCGACCTGCCCACCCGGGACGGCGACCTCGTCGAGTTCCTGCTCGCCCGCTTCGACGAGGACGAGGAGGCCGCCCGGTTCGTCCAGGCCAGCCCCGCGCCGACCAACCGGGCGCTGGTCGACCACGTGCTGCGCGACGCCGGCGCCAAGCGCCGGCTGGTCGAGTACTTCCGCGACCTGGAGGAGCAGGGCGCGCACGGCGACACCATGGACCACGCCCTGCGGCTGATCGGCCAGACCTACGCCGACCACCCGCACTACCGCGACGAGTGGCGCCCCTGAGCCTCGCCGTCGCAGCCCCGGTACCGCTTTCCCGCGTGCTCGTGCTCTGCCCACCGCCGTGGGCCGAGCACCAGCACCCCCTCGGCGGCACCCCGGGCGAACGCGGCGATGGTGGCGATCCGCCGCCGGTCGGGGACCAGCTTCAG
>NZ_JBJGYS010000049.1:0-19361 GCF_054050115.1 Geodermatophilus sp. SYSU D00708
GGCGCCCCCCCCGCCGGCCGGCCCCCGCCCCCCCCCCGCGGCCGCGGGCCCCCCCCCCCCCCCCCCCCCCCCCCGCGGCCGGCGACGATCCCGCCCACACCCGAGAGGAGGAGCAGCGCGGCGCCGATCGCCACGGTCGCCGACCCACCCGAGACGGGCTCGGCCGGGGCGACCGACTCGGCGCCGGTGTTGGACCGCAGCCCGGCGTTGACCGCAGGTGGCGCAGTCACCGGCGCCTCGGTCACCGGCGCCGGCGGCGCTGCCGTGACCTCCAGCAGCAGCATCGTGACCGCGGCATCGCCGGTCTCCGGATCCCCCTCGGTGAGGACCAGCAGGTGGGGACCCGGGGTGGTGTCGGCCGGCACGGAGAGCGTCGCTCGATGGGGCTGCGTCGACTCCACCGGCAGGCTCACGGGCTCGAGCACCGACGCGGCGATGCCCACGGTCCCCTCCCCGGCATCGGCCTCGACCTCGGCCTCGGCCTCTACCTCGACCTCGGTGGCGGACTCGGCCAAGGCGAGCACCGGGGCGGTGGCGGCCGCGGCGAAAGCGGGGACACCCCCGTCGCCGCCGTCGTCCCCGTCATCGACGCCCCCGTCGCCGCCGTCATCGACGCCGGCCGGCTCCTCGCTCCCGGCCAGCAGGGCAGCGGCGAGCCGAGGAGCCTCGGCCTCCGCGACCGCGGCCACCAGCACCGCACCGTCCTCGGCGTCGAGCGGCTCCGCCGCGTCGGTCGGCTCGTCGACGACGGGCGGTTCCTCGGCGCTCCAGTACAGGTCGTCGAGTGACTGGAGGTCCGCCCGGACGTCGGTCAGCGTGCCGAAGCCCAGGGCGCGCAGCCGGGACCCCGCCGGAGCGGTGAGCTCCAGGCTGTCGCCTGCCGTCACCCGGTAGGGGGCACACTCCCCCTCGGAGGCGGTCAGCGAGCACGAGGGGAAGGACAGGGCCAGCATCTGCGGGACGAGGGTCCGGGTCTCCCCGGCGGCGTCGTCGAACCGGAGGAAGTAGGACACCGGCCAGACCTCGACGTCGCCGGCCGCCTCGGCGACGACGTCCTCCACGGTGAGCACCGCGACGTCGCCGCTCACGCCGTCGTCCGTCGGCAGGGCGACCTCGTACCCGCCGCCGCCCAGCGAGGTCACGGCCAGGGGGTCGGTCGCGGCCGGATCGCTGGAGTAGGTGCGCAGCGGTTCCGGGTCGTCCTCGTGCCCGACCTCCAACGTGACCAGCGGCGTGGCGCCGGCGTCGAGCGGCTCGGGCAGCTCGACCACCACCGAACCGCCCCACTGCACGGTCACCGCAGACGGCGTCCACTCCTCGGCCGGAGCCTCCAGGTCACCGAGGTTCTCGGTGGGCACGAGGAGGACCGTCACGTCCGGCGGGTCCAGGGGCACGACCAGGGCCGGCGCGGCCACCGCAGCCGGCGCTCCGGCCAGGAGCAGCGCGCCCGCCGCGGCACCGACCAGGGCGACGCGGGCCGGACGGACACGGCGGATCGGAAGCGGGGTCAGCACGACGGGGCCTCTCCGAGCGGGGCGCCTCGACCGCGCCATCAGCGGCAACGTATGGCGATCGGTCCGACACGCGACCCGGCGACACGCCGAGCCGCGGCGTATCGATTCCGGACGGTTTCCCTAGTCGGGGTCGGGGACGCCGATCGGGTTGCGGTCGGGCCACAGCCCCGCGGCGAGGACGGCGCGCCGCAGCGGCACCAGCAGCTCGGCCAGCCGGTCGCAGCCCACGTCGCCGAGCGCCCGCCACGGGCCCAGCGCCAGCCGGTCGGTGTCGGCCTCGACGGCGGCCACGATCGCGGCGCCCTCCGCGGTGAGCTCCTCGCCGGCCAGCCAGCCGCGAGCGGCGAGGTCCGCGGCGGCGGCGTCCCACGCGGCGGCGTCCCACCCGCGGGCGCGCAGGAGCCACTCCTTCTCCGTCCGGCCGGCCGCGGCGGCCAGGACGTGGGCGCCGACCCCGCTGATCTCCCGCTGCAGCAGCGCGGCGTTGTGCCCGTCGCCCCGGTGCTCCCGCAGCGTCGTGAGCGACTGCCACAGCACCAGGTGCGCCTCGGCCGGCACGGGCAGGCCGGCGTTGGCCGCGGCCAGCGGCCGCCCGGGCAGGTCCACCGCCGCGGCGGCGACCCCGGCCAGCTCGGCCGCCTCCGCCGCGGCGGCCGGCCCGTCCTCGCCCAGCACCCGGCGCATCGCCGCGTCGACCCCGGTCAGCCGCGCGGCGAGCGCCTGCTCCGGCGTCACCGCCTGCCAGACCGCCGGCACCCGCCGCCCCACGAACGCGGGCGCGAAGTTGTAGAAGGTCGCCGTCACCACCTCGGGGCCGACCGGGCCCAGCGGGGCGGCCCGCATGGCGAAGTAGGCCGACCAGAAGCCGGTCAGCCCGGCGGACTCGGCGGCCGACCGGCACTCGTCGGCGAAGTAGGTCAACGCGTGGACCGGCTCCGCCAGCGCCCACAGGCGCCGGGCCGTCGCCGGCGAGGTCACGGGGAGCCCCTGCTCCCCAGCCCACTCCCTGGTCCCGCCCTGAGCCTGCGGAGGGTGGGGAGGACGGGGTCCTCGCTCACGCGACTTCCTCGCCGGCGCGCGACACCGCCGCCTGGCCCACGCCCGCCCGCTCGCCGCCCTTCTCCGGCAGGGCGAGCCACTCCCGCCACCGCGGGTCGACGGTGCGGGCGCCGAGCAGCCGCCAGGCGGCTCCGCTCGGGGTCCGGGGCGGGTGGGGCAGCTTCCAGCCGAGCTCGGCCAGCGACCGGTCGGCCTTCGTGTGGTTGCACCGGCGGCAGGCCGCGACCACGTTGTCCCAGGTGTGGGTGCCCCCGCGGCTGCGGGGGACGACGTGGTCGATGCTGGTCGCCGACCCGCCGCAGTAGACGCAGGCGGAGCCGTCCCGGGCGAAGACCGCGCGCCGCGACAGCGGCACCTGCGCCGGGTAGGGGACGCGCACGTACCGGGTCAGCCGCACCACGACCGGCACCGGCAGGGTGACCGTCTCGGAGTGGACCTGCTCGGTGGCGCTGTCCACCGACACCGCCTTCTCGGCGAGGACGAGCACGATGGCGCGGCGGCTGGACACCACGCACAGCGGCTCGTAAGTGGCGTTGAGCAGCAGGGTCGCTGCCGTCGTGGCCCGCGGTGAGGCGGGCGCCAGTGGGTGGTGGGGTGGGTCGTGCCGCTGACCTGGATGGCCGGCGGGCGACCCCGTTGCATGACGCGGCACGAGGCACCTCCGAGCGCCCGCGTGCCGCGCGCCGGGTGCAGTGCGACCCGTGGGCGCCCCCATTCTGACCTGCGACGCCGCATCCGCGCTGCCGGGAACCGTTCAGGGCCTCGATACCGTGACCCGGGTGCGCTATCCCGACGCCCCCCGGCTCGACCTCGTCGAGCACCTCCACGGCACCGCCGTCGCCGATCCCTACCGCTGGCTGGAGGACCCCGCCGACGCCCGCACGGTCGCGTGGACGCAGGCCCAGGACGCCCTGACCGCCGAAGAGCTGGCCGCCCTGCCGCTGCGCGACCGGTTCGCGGCCCGGCTGGCGGAGCTGGTGCACGCCGGCGCGGTCGGCGTCCCCGTGTGGCGGTCCGGCCGCGCGTTCTCCACCCGTCGCGACCCGGGGCAGGAGCACGCGGTCCTGCGCGTGCGCGAGCCCGACGGCACCGTCCGGGTCCTGGTCGACCCGACGGCGATCGACCCCTCGGGCACGACGACGCTCGACGCGTGGTCGCCGTCGTGGGAGGGCGACCGGCTGGCCTATCAGCTGTCCACCGGCGGCGACGAGGAGTCGCGGCTGTACGTCCTCGACGTGGCCACCGGCGAGCAGCTCGACGGCCCGGTCGACCGCTGCCGGTACTCCCCCGTCGCCTGGCTGCCCGGCGGCGAGGAGCTGTTCTACGTCCGCCGGCTGGCCCCCGAGCTGGTGCCCGCGGGCGAGGAGCAGTTCCACCGGCGGGTGTGGCGCCACCGGGTCGGCACCGACCCCGACACCGACGCCCTGGTGCACGGCGAGGGCAGCGACCCGGCGACCTACTTCGGTGCGCGCACCAGCCGCGACGGCCGCTGGCTGGTGGTGTCCGCGTCGGTCGGCACCGCTCCGCGGGACGACGTCTGGCTGGCCGACCTGGCCGGGAACGGCGTCCTGCGCGAGCTGCAGGTGGGGGTCGACGCGCAGACCGCCGCGTGGGTGGCGCGCGACGGCCGGCTGTGGCTGATGAGCGACCGCGGCACGCCCCGCTGGCGGCTGGCCGTGGCCGACCCCGCCGATCCGGGCACCTGGGCGCCGGAGGCCTGGCGGGACGTCGTCCCCCAGCAGGAGGACGGCGTGCTCACCGACGTCGCCCTCGTCGACGGCGCGGACGGCGGCCTGCAGGTCCTCGCCGTGCACTCGGTGGACGCCACCGACCGGCTGTCGCTGTGGGCCGGGGACGGCTCCGGACGCGTCGCCGAGCTCCCCCGGCCCGGCGCGGGCAGCATCTCCGGGGTCAGCTCGCCGCCCGAGGGCGGGACGACGGCCTGGATCGGGTACACCGACCACGCCACGCCGCCGTCGGTGTACCGGTGGGACGGCGCCGCCCCGGCGGAGCTGGCCGGCTGGGAGCGGGCGCCGGTGGCCGGCGAGGTGCCCGAGGTGCACGTCGTCGAGACGCACGCGACGTCGGCCGACAGGACGCCGGTGCACCTGTTCGTGCTCTCCCCGACCGGACGGCCCGACACCCCGCGCCCGACGGTCCTCTACGGCTACGGCGGCTTCAACGTGGCCCTCACCCCGTCCTACACGGCGCAGGCGCTGGCCTGGGTGGCCGCGGGCGGCGTGTGGGCGGTGGCCAACCTGCGCGGCGGCTCCGAGCACGGCGAGGAGTGGCACCGCGCAGGGATGCGCGAGCGCAAGCAGAACGTGTTCGACGACTTCGCCGCGGCCGGCGAGCACCTGGTGGCCGAGGGCTGGACGACGCACCGGCAGCTGGCGGTGATGGGCGGCTCCAACGGCGGCCTGCTGGTCGGGGCGACGTTGACGCAGCGGCCCGACCTCGCCGCCGCCGTCGTCTGCAGCGCGCCGCTGCTGGACATGGTCCGCTACGAGCTCTTCGGCCTCGGCCGGACCTGGAACGACGAGTACGGCACCGCCGAGGACCCGGTCGAGCTGGGCTGGCTGCTCGGGTACTCCCCGTACCACCGGGTCGTCGAGGGCACCGCCTACCCGGCGGTGCTGTTCACGACCTTCGAGTCCGACACCCGCGTCGACCCGCTGCACGCGCGCAAGCTCGCCGCGGCCCTGCAGCACGCGACCAGCTCCGAGGCGCCGGTGCTGCTGCGCCGGGAGACCGAGGTCGGCCACGGGGCCCGCGCGGTCAGCCGGACGGTCGGGCTGGCCGCCGACCAACTGGCGTTCCTCGCCGCGCACACCGGCCTGACCGGCTGAACGCGACGGGCCCCGTCCCCCGCAGCGGAGGGGACGGGGCCCGCGCTCGGCCCCCTGCAGGGGCCCTTCCTCAGTCCTGCTGGACGTAGAGCTGGTCGAGGTCGACCTCGCCCTCGATGATCCCGTCCTGCTCGCCGAGCTGGAGCAGCTTCTCCACCGACTCCTGGTTGATCTCGCTCTGGTAGGTCGGCAGGGTCAGCTGCTGGGCGATCTCCGGGGAGATCTGGGTGTAGGTGCCCAGCACCTCACGCACCTGGTCGGGGTTGGCCTGGGCGTACTCCTGGGCCTCGACCATCGCGTCGGCGAACTGCTGCACGACCTCGGGGTTCTCCGCCGCGTACTGGTCGGAGGTGAAGTAGCCGGCCACGGTCAGGTCGTCGTCGGTCTCGGTGTAGGGGGCCGAGACCCGGCGCAGCCCCTGGCTCTCCCCGACCGTCGCGGACGGCTCGACGGCGAAGGCGGCGTCCACCTGGCCGGTGCTCACCGCGGCGGGCATGTCCGGGAAGGGGATCTCGACGAACTCGATGGTCGAGGGGTCGCCGCCGGCCTGGCGGACGCTCTCCCGGACGACCGTGTCGCTGATGTTGTTGATCGAGTTGATCGCCACCCGCTTGCCCGCCAGGTCGGCGGAGGACTGGATCGGGCTGTCGGCCGGGACGACGACGGCGGCGAAGTCGTCCTCGGCGTTGCCGGTCGCGCCCGGACCCGGGGCGACCAGGGCCAGCGGGACGCCGCGGCCGGTGGCCTGCAGCAAGCTGGTGATGTTGGAGAAGCCGAACTGGGCCTCCCCGTTGACGACGGCGGGCACGATCGCCGCGCCGCCCTGGGCGAGGAACGGCTCGACCGCCAGGTCGTGCTTCTCGAAGATCCCCTGCTCGATGCCGAGGTAGAGCGGGGCGACGTCCACGATCGGGATCGCGCCGACCCGGATCTGGGTGGGGCCGGACTCGCCGCCGCCACCGGAACCACCGGAGTCCTCGTCCCCGCCCCCGCAGGCGGCGAGCACCACGGTGCTCGCCAGGGCGAGGGCCATCCACGTACGACGCACAGGTCCTCCAGGGTGTTTCGTCGCCGGACACGTGCAGGACACGGTTCCGACGCATGGTCGGCGGCGATCGTCAGATCGGTGTCGCGGCTGCGTCAACACGGCCGCCGGAACCGCTACCGAATCGTGGCCGGACGCCCGGACCGCCACGATGTGGTCCCACTGGAGGCCGGAACCTGAGAGTATTCCCCGTGATGACTGCATCACCCTCCGTGCTCGCCGCTGCCGACGACAGCCTGACCGGATCCGTGCCGGACTGCGCCGACTACTGGCTGTGCCAGAAGGTCTACGACTGGTTCGGGATGGACTGGCTGGCCCAGAATGCCCAGGCGCTCATCGCCAAGCCGGCCAAGATCCTGCTGATCGTCGTCCTCGCGACGGTGGTGCGGGCGCTGGCGCACCGCGCCATCCGCCGGCTCACCGACTCCACCGCCGGCGGCGCGGTGCCGGCGATCCTGCGGGCCCGCCGGGTCCGCGCCTCCGCGCCCGGGGAGGCCGCTGAGCACGTCGCGGCCCGGCGCACCCAGCGCGCCGAGGCGATCGGGTCGGTGCTGCGCAGCTTCTCGTCGATCGTCGTGCTGGGCATCGCCGTGGTGCTCGTCCTGGGCGAGCTGGGCATCAACCTGGCGCCGATCCTGGCCAGCGCCGGCGTGGTGGGCGTGGCGCTGGGCTTCGGCGCGCAGAACCTGGTGAAGGACTTCATCGCCGGCATCGGCATCATCCTCGAGGACCAGTACGGCGTCGGGGACGTCGTCGACCTCGGCGAGGTCAACGGCACCGTGGAGGCCGTGGGACTGCGGATCACGCGCCTGCGCGACGTCAACGGGGTCGTGTGGTACGCCCGCAACGGCGAGATCCTCCGCGTGGGGAACATGAGCCAGGGCTTCGCGCAGGTGGTCATCGACATGCCCGTCGCCCACGGCACCGACCTGGAGCGCTGCCGCACCGTCCTGCAGGAGGTGGCCGACGAGATGTACGCCGAGGAGGAGTGGGCGCCGGTGCTGCTCGCCGCCCCGGAGTCCCTCGGGGCCGAGCAGATCACCGCCGAGGGCGTCGTCATGCGGCTGCAGGTGCGCAGCACCAGCGCCGACCAGTGGCGGGTCGGCCGCGAGCTGCGCATGCGGCTCCAGGAGCGCTTCGTCGTCGAGGGGATCAAGACCCCGCTGCCCCTGGCGGGCGCGGTGCCCGGCGCGCGGGCGGGGGCGCCCTGACCGGGGGTGCGCCGGCGGGCCAGGGCCCGGCCGGCGCCACGCGCGCCCGCCCGGCGAGCTTCCGCTCGGTCTTCGCCGTGCGGGAGTACCGGCCGCTGTTCGGCAGCTACCTGCTGTCGACCATCGGGGACGAACTGGCCCGCGTCGCGCTGACCGTCCTGGTCTACCAGCGCACCTCCTCCCCGCTGCTGTCGGCGATCACCTTCGGGATCAGCTACCTCCCGTGGCTGCTCGGCGGCCCGCTGCTGTCCACCCTCGCCGACCGGTTCCCCCGGCACCGGGTCCTCATCGCGACCGACGTCGCCCGGGCCGTGCTGGTCGCGGCCATGGCGGTCCCCGGGACCCCGCTGCCGGTGCTGCTCGGGCTCCTGCTGTTGGTCGCGCTGGGCTCGCCGCCGTTCGAGTCGGCCCGCTCCGCGCTCATGGCCGACGTCCTGGACGGCGACCGCTACGCCGTGGCGACGTCCCTCACCAACGTCGTCGGGCAGGTGGCCCAGGTCGTCGGCTTCGTGCTCGCCGGCGCCCTGGTGGCCGTGCTCTCCCCGTCCGTGGTGCTGTTGCTCGACGCCGCCACCTTCGTCCTCTCCGCGGTGTGGCTGTGGGCGGGCCTGCAGCGCCGGCCGGCCCCCGACGACGGCGGGGACGCCGACGGCCCGCGCTCGGTCTGGCGGGACGCCGCCGACGGGCTGCGGCTGATCGGCCGGACGCCCCGGCTGCGCGCCATCATCGCGCTGACCTGGATCGGCACCCTGTTCGGCAACGCCTCCGAGGGCGTCGCCGCCCCCCTGGTCGACGAGCTGGGCGAGGGTGCCACGCAGGTCGGCATCCTGCTGGCGGCCAACCCCCTCGGCGCCACCGTCGGCGGGCTGGTGATCGCCCGCGCCGTCACCCAGGACCGGCGGGAGCGCCTGGTCCCGGGTCTGGTGCTGCTGTCCCTGGCGCCGGTCCTGCTGGCCGGGCTGGTGGCGGTGTGGGGCGACCCGGGGTGGGGCGCCTACGCCCTCGTGGTGGCGCTGGTGTTCGTGGCCGGGCTCGGGGCGGCGTGGCAGATCCCGCTCAACGTCGCCTTCGTCCAGGCGGTGCCGCAGGCCTACCGCGGGCGGGCCTTCGGCGTCGCGGTCAGCGGGCTCTACGGCGTCCAGGGGCTGGGCGTGCTCGCCGCCGGCCTGGCCGCCGAGGGGATGTCCTCGGGCGCGGTGGTGGCCCTCATCGGGGGCGTGGGGCTGCTGGCCGTCGTCCCGCCGCTCGTGGCCTACGGACGTACCCAGGGTCACGTGGCAGCGGGCGCCGCGGCTGCGGGACGATCGGTGTCATGAGCCGTCCCCTTCCCTCGGCGCGGACCTTCTACCAGGAGGTCGGCGGTGCGCCGACCTTCGAACGGCTCGTGGCCCGCTTCTACGCCGGGGTGCGCACCGACCCGGTGCTCGCGCCGCTGTACCCCCAGGACGACTGGGACGGCGCCGAGGCCCGCCTGCGCGGGTTCCTCGAGCAGTACTGGGGCGGCCCGACCACCTACTCCGAGCAGCGCGGCCACCCGCGGCTGCGGATGCGGCACGCGCCGTTCGCCATCGGCCCGGCCGAGCGCGACGCGTGGCTGGCCCACATGCGCGACGCCGTCGACTCCCTCGAGCTCACCACCGAGCAGGACGCCACGCTCTGGGGTTACCTGGAGATGGCCGCGCGCAGCATGCAGAACCGCTGGCCCGACGACACGCCCGGCGACCTCTCCATCGTCTAAAGGACCTCCCTGCCCCCCGCCACTCGCAAGCTCGCGGCGGGTCCCTGCAGGGAGGCCGCCCGTCCTCCCCACCCCTCGCAAGCTCGGGGTGGGACCCGGGACGGGGCCGCCCCTGCCGCTGCGGGGCGAACACGCCCGTACGACTCCTCGAGGAGACCGGTGAGCCCTGCCCGCCCGTTCCGCACGTCCGGCCCCGACTGGTGGCGGGACGCCGTCTTCTACCAGGTCTACATCCGCAGCTTCGCCGACGGGAACCGCGACGGCGTCGGTGACCTCGCCGGCATCCGCGCGCGGCTGCCGCACCTGGTCGACCTCGGCGTCGACGCGCTGTGGATCACGCCGTTCTACCCCTCCCCCATGGCCGACCACGGCTACGACGTCGCCGACCCCCGCGACGTCGAGCCGGCCTTCGGCGACCTCGCCGAGTTCGACGCCCTGCTCGCCGAGGCGCACGCCGCCGGCATCCGGGTGACCATCGACCTGGTCCCCAACCACAGCTCGCACCAGCACGAGTGGTTCCGGGCGGCGCTGGCCGCCGCCCCCGGCTCGCCGGAGCGGGCGCGGTACGTCTTCCGCGACGGCCGCGGCCCGGACGGCGCCGAGCCGCCCAACAACTGGCCGTCGGTGTTCGGCGGCCCGGCGTGGGACCGGGTGCCAGACGGCCAGTGGTACCTGCACCTGTTCGCGCCCGAGCAGCCGGACCTGGACTTCACCAACCTCGAGGTGCTCGACGACCTCGAGACGACGATGCGGTTCTGGCTCGACCGCGGCGTCGACGGCTTCCGCATCGACGTCGCCCACGGCATGGCCAAGCCCGAGGGCCTGCCGGACATGCAGCCGATGGAGGACACCGGCCTGCTCGACGACCACGGCCCGGGTGACCACCGGTTCGACGACGACGGCGTGCACGACGTGCACCGGCGGATCCGCGCGGTGCTCGACCGGTACCGGGGCACCATGGCCGTGGGCGAGGTGTGGGTCTCCGACGACGACCGGCTCGCGCAGTACCTGCGCCCCGACGAGCTGCAGCTGGCGTTCAACTTCAAGCTGCTGACCGCCGACTGGACCGCCGAGGACCTCCGGGACGCCGTCGTGCACTCGCTGGCCACGGTCGAGGGCACCCCCGCCCCGGCGTGCTGGGTGCTGTCCAACCACGACCGCCCGCGGCACGTCACCCGCTACGGCGGCGGGGAGCTCGGCACCCGCCGGGCCCGGGCCGCGGCCCTGCTGCAGCTGGCCCTGCCCGGGGCGGCCTACCTCTACAACGGCGACGAGCTCGGCATGCCCGACGTCGACCTGCCCGACGAGGCGCTGCAGGACCCGATCTGGGAGCGCTCCGGCCACACCGAGCGGGGCCGCGACGCCTGCCGCATCCCGGTGCCCTGGTCGGGCAGCGAGCCCTCCTACGGGTTCTCCGCCCGCCGGGACACCTGGCTGCCGATGCCCGAGGGCTGGGGCCCGCTGACCGCGGAGGCCCAGGCGGCCGACGCCGGTTCGGTGCTGTCGCTGTACCGGTCGGCCCTCGCGCTGCGGCGCACCTCGCCGGCCTTCGACGGGGAGTCGCTGGAGTGGCTGCCGGCCCCGGACAGCTGCCTGGCGTTCCGCCGTCCGGGCGGCCTGGTGTGCCTGCTCAACGTCTCCGGAGCCGACGTCCCGCTGCCCGAGGGCGAGGTCCTGCTGGCCAGCGCCGACGTGTCCCGCGGCGCCGTCCCGTCGAACACGGCGGTGTGGCTGCGCGCCTGAGGGAGGACCCCGTCGTTCGGGAGGCGCCCACTCCGTGCGCGGGTAGCATCGGACCCGTGACGAAGCGTCGCGGGGGACGCTGACACGACGATCGACCGACCCCGTGGTCGGGGACCATGCCGGGGAGGCCGCCCGCCCATGACGCTGCTCAAGGTCGAGGGACTCACCAAGTCCTTCGGGGGGAGGCGCGTCCTGCGGGACGTCTCCTTCAGCCTCGGCGAGGGCGAGATCGTCGGGCTCGTCGGCACCAACGGCGCGGGCAAGTCGACCCTCGGCGACATCATCGCCGGGATCACCCCGGCCGACGCCGGGGCGATGACGCTGCAGGGTCACCCCTACGCCCCCCTGTCCGCCGACGACGCCCGCCACGTCGGGGTCGGGGTCGTCGAGCAGCTGGTCCGGATCGACCCCGAGCTGACCGTCGCCCAGGCCGTGTTCCGCGGCACGCCGCAGGCCGGGCGCCCGCAGGCCGAGCTGCGCGAGCCGGCCCGGGTCCTGCTCACCGAGGTCGACCTCGACGTCGACCCGGACACCCTCGTCGGGGAGCTGCCCCACTTCGTGCACCCGCTGGTGGAGACCGCCCGCGTGCTGGCCGAGGAGACCCGGCTGGTCGTGCTCGACGAGGTGTCGGCGGTGCTGCTGCCGTCGGAGGTCACCCGGCTGCACGCCGTCGCCGGCCAGCTGAGCCGGCAGGGGCGGGGCGTGCTCTACATCAGCCACCGGCTGCCCGAGATGCTCGAGGTGGTCGACCGGGTGCTGGTGCTGCGGGAGGGCCGGATCGTCCTGGACAGCCCGAGCGCGTCCCTCGATCCGGTCCGGCTCGCCGCGGAGACGGTGGGCGGTCCGGTGTCGCTGCCGGTGCGCCGCGAGCCGACGGTCCCCCAGCCGGCCCCGCCGGAGGCCGCCCCCGTCCCCGCACCGGCCCGGCCGGCCCCCTCCGAGGAGGTCGCGCTGCGGGTCCGCAACCTGCGGGTGCCCGGCCGGGTCGAGGGCGTCGACCTGCTGCTGCGCCGCGGCGAGGTGGTCGGGCTGACCGGGCACCGCACCTCCGGCGTCCGCGAGATCGCCGGGGCCCTGACCGGGGAGCTGCCGGCACTCAGCGACGAGGCGGTGCTGCACGGCGAGCCGCGCTCGCTGGACCCCACGGCGGACGACGAGGCCCTGCGGCTGCCCGTCTACCGTCCCGACGACGACGCCTACGGGGTCGACCCCGGCGAGACCATCGCCCGCACGCTGACCCAGGAGGCGTGGGGCTCGCTCACCGACCTCCGCAAGGAGATCGCCACCCTGCGCAACGTGATCGACACGGTGCACAAGCTCGACGTCAAGACGCTGAGCATCCGCACCGTCTTCGGCGCCCTGTCCGGCGGCGACCAGCACAAGTTGGCGCTGGCCCGGTGGATGGCCTCGGCGCGGGACGTCGTGGTGCTGCACGAGCCCACCCGCGGCCTCGACGTCCGGGCCCGCCAGCAGGTGCGGCAGCTGCTCGACGAGGCCACCGCGCACGGGACCTCGGTCGTCGTGGTGTCGGTGGACCCCGACGAGCTGGCCGACTTCTGCGACCGCGTGGGCATCGTGGCCGGTGGCCGCGTCGCCCGGTGGATCGACACCGGCGAGCTCGCCCTCGACGCCGTGCGGGAGCGCATCGTCGAGGCCGCCACCGCCGCCGCCTGAGCAAGGACCCCCTGCCCCCACCACTCGCGAGCTCGCGGCGGGGCCTCTGGACGAGGCCGCGGCGGGGCCCTGCAGGAGGGCCGACGGGGCCGCCGGCGCCGCCCGGCCCTCGGGCCCGGGCGGCGCCGCCGCCGCCGCGTCAGACGCTGACGGTGCCCGCGATCGCCCGCAGCTTGTGCCGGGCCAGGGCGAGGTTCGCCGTCACGCGGTTGAGAACGAGGTAGATGAACAGGCCCGCGTTGCCCTGCCCCTTGAGCACGTTGATCAGGTGGTACTGGCTCTGCAGCGTGATGAGGATGTCCTCGACCTCGTCCTTGAGCTCGAGGTCGTTGATGGTGCGCAGCTTCGCGCGCACCACGTTCGAGTTCCCGGCGGCCGCGACGTTGAGGTCGAACCCGGGCGTGCCGCCTGCGGCGAGGGCCATCCCGCTGTCGATGTCGACGATCGCGGCACCGTTGGCGCCCTCGATCGCGAGCAGGTCGGCGATGACGTTGTCGAGCTGTGCCACGGATGGGGCTCCTGTCGTCTCGTTGGTGGGCCGCAGCGGGGTGCTGCGCACCGGGTCGGGGGGCGACCCGGATGGAGCGGACGGACCGGGCGTCTGTCGGCGCGCGGAGTGCCGAGGGGGCGCCGGTCCTGCGCGGGTGCGCGTCGCACCGGCCGGAGCGCGGTGCGCCGCCTCCTCGTCGACGGCGGGCGGCACGTCCGGCGGCGTCCGGGACCCGGCGTCGGGTGCCGGCTCCGGGGACCGCGGTCGCTCCACCGGGAGCTCCTGCGGTGCGGAGCGTCCCCACGGCCACAGGGACGCCCACCTCCCGCTTGCCATGCCGTGTTCCGCCTTCGCCGAGGGGGCTCAGGAACCCCAGACAACACGCCTCCGGCAGGACCGGCAAACCGGCCGGCGTATCTGCAGGTGAGCGCGCAGGCACCGACGGCGACGACTTCCGAGACCGGTCGGACCGGGGTCCGACGACGGGTGCGGCGCCGCAGTTGCGGGCCGCGGGCGGTCAGGAAGCCGGGCGGCGGACGGCTGACGACCCTCCGGTACGTTCCGCGGGGACCCGAGCGAGCGGGGAACCGAGCCGCCGCCGTCAGGAGGAGACCGCCGTGAAGACCAGGGATCTCGCCTACATCGCGCTCTTCGCGGCGATCACGGCCGTGCTGGGTCTGCTCCCGCCGGTGCCCGTGCCCGGCATCCCGGTGCCGATCACCGCGCAGACCCTCGGCGTGATGCTGGCCGGCTCGGTGCTCGGCGCGAAGCGGGGCGGCCTGGCCCTCCTGGTCTTCCTGGCCGTCGTCGCGGTCGGCGCCCCGGTGCTCTCCGGCGGCCGGGGTGGCCTGAGCGTCTTCGTCGGGCCGACCGCGGGGTACCTCTACAGCTGGCCGGTCGCGGCCTTCGTCATCGGCTGGCTCACCCAGCTGTTCTGGCGGCGGTTCAACCTCGCCTGGGCGCTGGTCGCCAACCTGATCGGCGGGGTCGTCGTCATCTACGCGATCGGCATCCCCTTCACCAGCCTCTACGGCGACGTCCCGCTCTCGGCGTCCTTCACCGGCTCGCTGGCGTTCATCCCCGGTGACGTGGTCAAGGCCGTCGCCGCCTCGGTGGTGGCGGTGGCGGTCCGCCGCGCGTACCCGGTGATCGAGGTGCCGGCCCGGCGCGCCACCGCCGGCTGACGCGTGCGCTGGGGACGGCGGGGCGCGCCGGCGGCAGCGCCCGCGGCGACCCTGCCGCGCAGCGGGATCGAGCTGCGCGAGGTCGGTCACGCCTACGGCGAGCGGACCGTGCTCGCCGACGTCTCGCTGACCCTGACCGAGTCGCGGGTGGGGGTCATCGGGGCCAACGGCTCGGGCAAGAGCACGTTCGCGCGGCTGCTCAACGGGCTGGTCGTGCCGACGGCCGGGACCGTGCTCGTCGACGGCCTGGACACCCGCACCCGGGTGCGGGAGGTGCGCCGCCGGGTGGGGTTCGTGTTCCAGGACCCCGACGCGCAGATCGTGCACCCCACGGTCGCCGAGGACGTCGCCTTCGGGTTGACCAACCAGGGCGTGCCGGCCGAGGAGATCGCCCGCCGGGTGGACGAGGTCCTGGTGCGCTACGGGCTGGACGGGCACCGCGACCACCCCGCGCACCTGCTGTCCGGCGGCCAGAAGCAGCTCCTGGCGATCGCCGGCGTGCTGGTGATGCGGCCGGAGCGGGTGGTGTTCGACGAGCCCACGACCCTGCTGGACCTGGCCAACACCCGGCGCGTGGCGCGGGTCGTCGAGGAGCTGGAGCAGGACGTCGTCGTCGTGACCCACCACCTGGATCTGCTCGACGGGTTCGACCGGGTGCTGGTGTTCGACGAGGGCCGGGTGGTCGCCGACGGCACGCCCGCCGAGACGGTGCCCTGGTACGTGGCCAGGATGGCGTGATGCTGTCGCTGTACCTCCCGGGCACCAGCCCGGTGCACCGCGCCCCGGCGGGGCTGAAGCTCGCGGTGCTCGCGGCGCTCGGCGTCGGGCTGTTCCTGACCGCCCACCTGGCGGTGCAGGCGGGGGCGCTGGCCGCGGTGCTGGTGCTGGGGCTGCTCGTCGCGCGGCTGCCGGCCGGCGCGCTGGCGGCGCAGGCGCGGCCGGTGTGGCCCTGGCTGGCCGCGTTGCTCGCCGTCCACCTGCTGGTCACCGACGCCGTCACCGGGGTGACGGCCGTGCTGCGCCTGCTGACCCTGGTGCTGGCCGCCGCGGTCGTCACCGCGACCACCCGCGTCACCGCGCTCGTGGCCGTCGTGGAGTGGCTGGTCGCGCCGCTGCGCGTGGTGGGGGTCCGGCCGGCCCGGGTCGGCCTGGTCATCGCGATGACGCTGCGGTTCATCCCGCTGGTGGCCGAGCAGGCCGCCCGGATCCGCGAGGCGCAGGCCGCTCGCGGCGCCGGCCGGCTGCGCGCCGGGATGCTGGTGCCGCTGCTCATCTCGGTGCTGCGGCTGGCGCACACGCTGAGCGAGGCGCTGGACGCGCGGGGGGCCGACGACGTGCCGCCGCGGCGCGGCCTGCGGAGGGCGTGATGGGCGAGCTCGCCGAGATCTGGCTGGCCGAGGTGGCCGCCGCGCCGATGCGGCGGGTGGCCTCGGCCCGGCTGCTGCCCGGGCTGGGTCTGGAGGGCGACCGCTACGCGCTCGGGGGCGGCACGTGGGCCGGCTACCCCGACCTGGAGAAGCAGCTCACGCTCATCGACGCCGGCGACGTCGCGGCCGTCGCGGCGGAGGTGGGTGCCGACCTGACGCCCGGCGACACCCGCCGCAACCTGGTCACGACCGGGATCGACCTGCCCTCGCTGGTGGGCCGCTGGTTCGCCGTCGGGGACGCACTGCTGTTCGGGGCGAAGCGCTGCCCGCCGTGCACCCACCTGGAGCGGCTGACCGGGACGCGACTGGTCAAGGCGATGGTGCACCGCGGCGGCATCAACGCGGCGGTGTTCGCAGGCGCCGTGATCGCGCCCGGCGCCCCGGTGCGAGTGGTCTCCGAGGAGGAGGCCGCGCGCCGGGGGGCACCGACCGGCGCCGACCGGCCGGTGCCCCGCGCCGTCGGCGGCTGAGGGGCCGCGGTCGGACTCCGGGTGGTCCGCCCCTCACCGTGGGGAGGCACCACGGCGCGCGGGGAACCGGCCCGGAGCCCGGCCCGTGGAACTGGCGTGGACACCATGCGGACGCTGCTCAACCTGGTCTGGCTGGTCTTCCAGGGCTGGATCCTGGCCCTCGCCTACGCCCTGGCGGGCCTCATCGCCTGCCTGCTGGTGGTGACGATCCCCTTCGGCATCGCCGCCTTCCGGCTGGCCGGGTTCGTGGTCTGGCCGTTCGGCCGGACGACGGTGCGGACGCCCGGGGCCGGCGTCGCCTCGGCCCTGGGCAACCTGGTGTGGTTCCTGGTCGCCGGGTGGTGGCTGGCGCTGGTGCACATCGCCAGCGGCATCGCGTTCTGCCTGACGATCATCGGGATCCCGTTCGGGATCGCGTCGTTCAAGCTCGCCGCCGTGGGCCTGTTCCCGCTCGGCAAGCGCGTGGTCGAGACCGATCCCCCGCGGGACTGGCTGCACGCGGGCAGCGGCGTGGTCCAGGCCCCGGCCGTCCGCTGAGCCGGCAGGCCGGGCGCCGCCTCAGGACTGCGGCGCCTCGTCGGTCCAGCGGGCCAGGAACTCCTTCTCGTCGGGGGTGAGCCGGCGTGGCCGGTTGATCGAGAAGTCGAAGGGCACCAGCAGGGTGCTGCCGGTGACCGCGAGGTGGTCGTGGTCGAAGGCCTCGTAGTGGCAGCTGAAGGCGGCCGCCCGGATGCCCGACACCCAGATCTGGACGTCGAGCGGCCGGGGCGAGTAGACGACCGGACGCTTGTACTGGATGTCGTGCGCGGCGACAACGGTGCCGCGGCGCAGGCCGGTGCGCTCCTCGAGCGAGGCCCGCTCGAAGAACAGGTCGACGCGGGCCATCTCGAAGTACTGCAGGAAGACGACGTTGTTGACGTGGCCGTAGGCGTCCATGTCCGACCAGCGCATCGGGACCTGCACCGTGTACCGCACGGCCGACACCCTGCCGCACAGCAGCCGGGGGCGCGCACACGACCCGGGCACGAAGGCCGACGGCCGGCCGGAGCGCGTGCTCCGACCGGCCGCCGTCGAGGTGCTGCAACGGCCCCGCCGCAGGGTCCCGCGCCGAGCCTGCGAGGCGTGGGAGGCAGCGGGGTCCTTCTTCAGTCGCGGGTGAGCTTGCGGTAGGTCGCCCGGTGCGGACGCGCCGCCTCCGGCCCGAGCCGCTCGACCTTGTTCTTCTCGTAGTCGGCGAAGTTGCCCTCGAACCAGAACCACTTCGAGTCGCCCTCGTAGGCGAGGATGTGCGTCGCCACCCGGTCGAGGAACCACCGGTCGTGGCTGACCACCACGGCGCAGCCGGGGAACTCCAGCAGCGCGGACTCCAGGCTGGTCAGCGTCTCGGTGTCGAGGTCGTTGGTCGGCTCGTCGAGCAGCAGCAGGTTGCCGCCCTGCTTGAGGGTCAAGGCGAGGTTGAGGCGGTTGCGCTCACCGCCGGACAGCACGCCGGCCGGCTTCTGCTGGTCGGGCCCCTTGAACCCGAACGCGGCGACGTAGGCCCGCGAGGGCATCTCGACGTTGCCCACCTGGATGTGGTCCAGGCCGTCGGAGACGACCTCCCACAGCGTCTTCTTGGGGTCGATGCCGCTGCGGTTCTGCTCGACGTAGGACAGTTTCACCGTCTCGCCGACCTTGATCTCGCCGTCGTCCGGCTTCTCCTCGCCGACCAGCATCTTGAACAGCGTGGTCTTGCCGACGCCGTTCGGGCCGACGACGCCGACGATGCCGTTGCGCGGCAGCGTGAACGACAGGTCGTCGATGAGGACGCGGTCGCCGAAGCCCTTGGTCAGGTCCCTGGTCTCGACGACGACGTTGCCCAGCCGCGGGCCCGGCGGGATCTGGATCTCCTCGAAGTCCAGCTTCCGGTACTTGTCGGCCTCGGCCGCCATCTCCTCGTAGCGCTGGAGGCGGGCCTTGCTCTTGGCCTGGCGGGCCTTGGCGCCCGAGCGGACCCACTCCAGCTCCTCCTTCAGGCGCTTCTGCCGCTTGGCGTCCTTGGCGCCCTCGACCTTGAGCCGGGCGGCCTTGGTCTCGAGGTAGGTGGAGTAGTTGCCCTCGTAGGGGTAGGCGCGGCCGCGGTCGAGCTCGAGGATCCACTGGGCCACGTTGTCGAGGAAGTACCGGTCGTGGGTGACCGCGACGACGGTGCCGGCGTACTTCTCCAGGTGCTGCTCCAGCCAGGCCACGCTCTCGGCGTCGAGGTGGTTGGTGGGCTCGTCGAGCAGCAGCAGGTCGGGCGCCTCCAGCAGCAGCTTGCACAGCGCCACGCGGCGGCGCTCGCCACCGGACAGGACGGTCACGTCGGCGTCGCCGGGCGGGCAGCGCAGCGCGTCCATGGCCTGCTCGATGCGGGCGTCGAGCTCCCAGCCGTCGTGGTTCTCGATGTACTCCATGAGCTCGCCCTGCTCGGCGAGGAGGGCGTCGAAGTCGGCGTCGGGCTCCCCCATCGCCGCGCTGACCTCCTCGAAGCGGGTCAGCGCGTCGCGGAGGGGCTTGACCGCCTCCTCGACGTTGCCGCGCACGTCGAGCTCCTCGTTGAGCGGCGGCTCCTGAAGCAGGATGCCGACCGTGGCCTCCGGCGCCAGCATCACGTCGCCATTGGAGGGCTGCTCCAGGCCGGCCATGATCTTGAGGACGGTCGACTTGCCGGCACCGTTCGGCCCGAGCACGCCGATCTTGGCGCCGGGCAGGAACGACAGGGTGACGTCGTCCAGGATCACCTTGTCGCCGTGCGCCTTGCGCGCACGGACCATCGTGTAGATGTACTGAGCCACTGGGCTTCGAGGCCTTCCGTCGTTCGCGAGTGGAGGGGGGGGCGGCCGCCCCCCCCCCCCCCCCCCCCCCCGCTCCCCCCCCCACCCCCCCCCCCCCCCCGCGATTAGACGCCCGGGGCCCCGCGGGGCTCGGGGGGGGTT
>NZ_JBJGYS010000050.1:0-17407 GCF_054050115.1 Geodermatophilus sp. SYSU D00708
CGGCGTCGTCCACGCCGCAGTTGTTGCTGATCGTGGTCAGGTCCGTGGCGCCCTTGTCCAGCAGCGCGTCGATCAGCGCGTACGGGATCCCGCACAACCCGAACCCGCCCACGGCCAGCACCGCGCCGTCGGGCACGTCGGCCACCGCCTCAGCGGCGCTGCCCACCACCTTGTCCATGCAGGAGTCCCACCGTCCGTCCGGGCGGCTGGGACGGCTGCGTCAGGCAGGTCGGCCCAGCTCGCGGATGCCCTCGATCGTCCGCCCGAGCGTAGCGGTGACCCGCTCGGTGGCCGCACGCGCGGGCAGCTGCCCGGCGTCAGGGGAGCGGACCAGCACGATCGAGGCGCCGGCGGCCAGCGGCGCGAGCAGCCAGGCGACCGGCCCGGCTTCGTCGGCGGTGCGGTCGTCGACCAGCACCCGGTCGCCGTCGGCCAGGCCCAGTCGCCCGGCGAGCTCCCGCGCGGTGGACACCAGCCCGCCGAGGGTCAGCTCGAGGCCGCCGAGCAGCAGTCCCGGCGCGGCCGGGTCGGGCTGCTGCCACGGGACGAACACGTCCCCGTGCGCGCGGACCTCCAGCGCGAAGTCGCGCGCCGGCCCGGTGTACCCGGCCATGCCCAGGCCCAGCGGGTGCAGGGACAGGCCCAGCAGCTCGGGCAGGTCCTGCTCCTCCAGCGGGGCCAGGCGGTCCTGGGCGGCGAGCACGACGTCGGCGTCGTCCAGCCGGCCGTCGTCCTCGGCCGCGGTGTCGAGCACCGTGGCGCCGCACGCCCACACGCCGAGCAGCACCGCCGCGGTCTGCCAGTGCACCGGCAGCGCGACGGCCACCGTGCTCCCCGCCGTGACGTCGAACTCGTCCTGGAGCAGGTTCGCCGTCTTCGCCACCCAGTTGGCGAGGGTGGCCGCCGACAGCTCCACCCGCTCGCCGGTCGCGTCGTCGTAGGAGGTGACCAGCGGCGCGGCGGCGTCCCGGCGCAACCGCGCGGCCAGCAGGGCGGCGGGGGTGGTGGGAGAGGTGTGGTCCACGGGGAGAGGGTGGCAGCCGGGTCGGCGGCTGCGAGCCGCACCCGTCGCCCGCGGCTACAGTCGGATCCCGGTGCCCGCCACAGCGCGGGACAGCCGTGCGACGCGGTCGCCCGGCCGACGGACCCCGACGGGGTCGTCTCGCGGGGGCGGACGAACCCCGCCCCGTGTCCGAGGAGAAGGTCGGGAGTGACCACACACACCGTCGAGCTCGGGCCCCCGGGCCTGGAGCCGGCCGACGGCCGGTCGCGCGACCGCGGGGCCGGGGCCGGGGGACGGCTGTCCCCGGTGGGGGCCACCGCGCTGGCCTTCCTGGGCTACCTGGTGCTGCAGCTGGGCCAGCTGGTCGTCCTGAGCCGGCTGGCTCCCCGCTTCTTCTGGTTCGACGACTCCCAGGCGCAGTTCGGTCCGATGCTGTGGTGGATGGGCCAGCACCTGGAGGGTGGCCGGCCCCCGCTCATGGACCCCGAGCTGGGCATGGCCGGCAACCTCGCGGCCGACATGCAGTACGGCGCCCTGGACCCGCTGCACTGGGCCCTGCAGGCGCTGTCCCGCGGCACCGACGACTTCCTGGTCCTGTCCTGGGGCCACGCCACGCTGTGCGTGCTGCTGCTGGGCTCCGGGGTCTTCGCCGTGCTGCGCTCCCACGGCGTGCGCCGCTGGCTGTGCCTGGCCGGCGCCCTCGGCGTGGCCTCCAGCGGCTTCTTCCTCTGGTACGGCGGCTCCTGGTGGCCGCTGCTGTGGAGCATCGGCTGGCTGCCGTGGTTCTGGTGGGGCCTGCAGGCCCGCCGGTGGACCGGACCGCTCGTCGCCGGCCTGGCCACGTGGGGCCTGCTGGCCTCCGGCAACCCCTACGTGCTGTTCTTCGCCCTCGCGCTGGTCCTGGCCCAGGCGTGGGAGCAGGTGCGCGACGGCGGCGGCTGGCGGGTGCTGGTGCAGCCGCTCGGCCTGGCGCGGGTCGCCGCGGCCGTCGGCGGGCTGCTGCTGGCCCTGCCCACGCTGCTCACCACCGTCGAGGTCTCGCCGTTCATGCAGCGGCTGGACCCCGACCAGGTGGTGGGCAACGTCGCCTTCGGGGTGACCAACCTGGCCGACGTCCTCCTGGGCAGCCCGACGCTGCTGGGCCAGACCAACGCCTGGGGCGGCTCGCTCGGGCTGGTCCCGGCCATGTACACGCTGCTGGTCGCCGTCCCGGCCCTGGCCCTCGTCGACTGGCGGCGGGCGCTGCGCGCGCGGGGCGTGCTCACCGCGGGCGTGGTCTGGGCGCTGGCGGTGGTCTTCACCCAGCTGCCCACGACGGTGTCGGTCTTCCGCTACCCGTTCCGCTACCTCGTGGTCGTGCAGGTGTTCCTGCCGCTGCTGGTCCTGCTGGCGCTGCGGGCCGCGCCGCGGCTCACCCGGGGGCGGGTCGCGGCCGCGTTCGCCCTGGTCGTCGCCCAGACCCTGCTTGCGCTGTTCCGGGCGCCGGTGTTCTCGAAGTGGCACCTGCTGGCCGGCGTCCTGACGGCGGTGGCCGTCGCCGGGCTGGTCGCCGCGCTGCGGGACGACCGCCCCCGGCGGCGGACGGCGGCGGCGGGCGCCGCGGTGGTCGTGCTGCTCAGCTGGGGCACGGTCTTCGTCGGTGAGCAGATGATGGCCTCGCTCGAGGAGCGGGTGGACGCCCTGGCCGGGCGCCCGGCCGCCGACGAGGGTCCGTACCGGGCGCTGCCTCCCGGCCGCGACCTGGGGACGACGGTGGCCGCCTACGAGGAGCGCTCCGCCGGCGTGGACACCTCCGCGACGGTCATCACCTTCGACTACGAGGGCGACATGGGCTGGTCGGACGGCGTCCTGCGGGGCAACGGCAACCTGGTGGCCGGCTTCGAGACCGGGACCGGCTCCTACGCCGTCTGGCACGAGGCGCTCAACGAGCACTGGTGCCGGACCTACGAGGGCGCGACCTGCGACGACCCGGCGAAGCTGCTGCAGACCGCGCCGGGCACCGGGACCTCCTGGCTGGAGCTGATGAGCGAGGACACCGTGCTGCTGGACCGGGACGCCCCCGAGGTGCTGCAGCAGTACTTCGCGGCGCGCTGGACGCCCGGGGCCACCACCGAGGGGTACACCGAGTACCGCCGCGACGACGGCCTCCCGGGCCGGGTCACCGCCGCGCGGGGGGTCACCGTCACTGACGGGTCGACGCGGGAGGCCCGCGGCGACGAGCCGATGGACACCTACACGGTGAGCACCGGCCCCGACGGCGGCTCCCTGGCCTTCCGGATCCCGTACTGGCCGGGCCTGACCGCCACGCTGGACGGCGAGCCGATCGACGTCGGGTCGGTGGACGACGCCGTGCTGCGCGTCGACCTGCCCGCCGGCCTGGACGGCGCGACCCTGCAGCTGTCCTACCTGCCCATCGGCCAGCGCCTGCTGGTCCCGGCCCTCGGGGCGGGCGCGGTGCTGGTGCTGGCCGCGACCGCCGGGGCGGTGTGGGCCCGGGCCCGGGAGCGGGCCTCCGGGCGACGGCCGGCGGCGGCCCCGGCGGCCGCGGGTGGCGACCGGTGAGCGGCCGGTGGGGGAGGCTCCTGCACCAGGTCACCCGGTTCCTGCTCGGGTCGTGCCTGGGCCTGGCGGTGGACCTGGGGCTGTTCGCGGCCGGCGTCCGGCTGGGCGCGCCGCCGTGGCTGGCCAACCTGGTCAGCGCCGGGTGCGCGGTGGTGGTCGTCTACCTGTTCGTCACCAAGTACGCCTTCCGCAGCGAGCGGTCCCGGCTGACGTTCCTGCTGTTCGTCGGCTGGTACGTGATCTCGATCGTGGTCTTCTCGGTCCTCATCGACCTGGTGCACGAGGTCACCGGCTGGGACGCCTTCGTCTGCAAGCTGCTGTCGCTGCCGCCGTCCTTCGCCGCGAACTTCCTCGCCAGCAAGCTGCTCTTCCGCGGCCGCCCGGCGCCGGCACCGATCCCGGCCCGCGCACCGACGACCACCCACGACACGGCAGGAGCCTGAGATGGCCCAGCGCACGGTCCACGGGGCCGCGGAGCCCACACGTCTCGAAGGAACGGGAGCACGGATCGACATGGCACGTCCGGGAGGGGCGGTCCAGGCCCTGCTGTTCGACCTCGACGGCACCCTCGTCGACACCCGGGAGGCCAACTACCTGGCCTACCGGGACGCGTTCGCCGAGTCGGGCCACGAGCTCACCGAGGAGGTGTTCGCCACCACCTGGGGCCAGGACTCCCGCGACTTCATCCCCGCGCTGCTGCCCGGCATCGACCCCGCCGGGGTCGACACGATCCGGGCGGCCAAGAGCCGGCTCTACGCCGAGCAGCTGCACCGGACGGCGGCCAACGACGCGCTGATCGCCTTCCTCCGGCTGGTCGCGCCCACCCACCCCACGGCGCTGGTCAGCACCGCCAAGTCCGGCAACGGCCGGCAGATCCTCGACACCCACGGCCTGACGCCGCTGTTCGACGTCGTGGTCTGGGGCGACGACGTGGCCCGCAGCAAGCCCGACCCGGAGGGGTACCTGCGCGCCCTGGAGCTGCTCGGCGCCGACGCCGCCCACAGCCTGGCGTTCGAGGACTCCGAGACCGGCCGGCAGGCCGCCCTGGCCGCGGGCCTGCTCGTCCTCGAGGTTCCGCACTTCTGATGGCACTCCCGAGCTACTCCCGCGGCCGGCTGGCGCTGATCGTCGTCGCGCTGCTGTCGCTGGCGGGCTTCCTCGTCCTCACCTGGCCGACGCTGTCGGAGCTGTGGCAGCTGCTGTCCGACGGGCTCTCCGGGCGCGGCTGGGCGGTGCTGGTCGCGGCCTCGCTGGTGCAACTGGGCGGCCACGTGCTGCGCGCGGCGCGCACCAAGGTGGTCATCGACAACGTGCGCCGGGGCAGCCTGGCCGGCCAGTTCCGGCACCTGACCATCGGCTACCTGTTCAACCTCGTCTGGCCGCTGCGGGTCGGCGAGGTCGTGCGCTCGTACCTGGTCGCCAAGACCCTGCGGATCAGCTTCCTGTACACGCTGCTGGCCGTCGTCCTCGAGCGGCTGAGCGACGTCGTCCTGGTGTCGCTGTCCTTCCTGGTGCTGCTGGCGGTCGTCGGCGGGCCGGTCGTGGGCGTCGTCCCGCTGGCCGCGGTGGTGGCGCTGGCGGTGTCGGTCGTCCTCATCGCCTCCTTCGTCGCCCTGGTGCGGGAGAACACCGTCCTGATGCGACTGGCCTGGCGGGCGAGCGGCTGGCTGAACACCGACCTGGAGAACCGGGCCCGGTTCAAGCTGTGGTCGGTCATCTTCGGCTTCCAGCGGTTCTTCCGGCAGCGCCGGCAGCTGGTCCGCTACGGGACGCTCGCGCTGGGCTCCTGGGCCTGTTACGTCGCGGCCGCCGCGATGGTCGCGGTCACCGTGTTCCCCGCGCTCTCCGGCCGGGAGAGCCTGGTCGCCACCGCCGCCCCCGCCGGCGTGGTCAGCCCGAGCATCGGCAACGGCGCGCCCGGCGGCTACGTCGAGGGGGTACAGGCCTTCGTCGAGGGCAGCACCCCGCTGGCCGGCGTGGACGTGCTGCTGTTCGCCGCGGCGACGTGGATGGTGACCAACGTCCCCGTGCTGCTCGTCGCCGTCGTCTCGCTGTTCGTCAACTGGGCCAAGCGCACCAGCGCCCCGCTGGCCGGCGCCGAGCTCGCCCCCGCCGACGGCTACGTCAACAAGCTCGGCCGCGACCAGGACATCTCCGGGTCGATGACGCACTTCCTCGACGCGTACTTCCAGCGTCAGCACCTCAGCCAGGTCATGCACCGGCTGGAGGTGGACGGCAACGTCAGCCTGGTCCGCTTCTTCAAGGGCGGCTCGAACGCGGTCACCCTGCTGGCCACCAGCGGCGACGGCGAGCTGTTCGTCAAGAAGATGGTGCCGCCGGAGTACGCGCACCGGCTGAAGAACCAGCACGACTGGCTGGCCGAGCGGGCCGACCACCGGCAGCTGGTCACCGTGCTGCGCGAGCAGCACGCCGAGGACCACTACGCCATCGACCTCGAGTACCGGCCCAGCAGCGTCCCGCTGTTCGAGTACGTGCACGAGAACACGCACGCGGAGTGCGTCGCCAAGATCGCCGAGGTCTGGGACTACATGTACGACCGTGTCTACGACCTCGGCGACCTCGAGCAGCAGCCCGACCTGCGCGACGACTACGTGAGCGAGCGGTTCGTCATGCGGGTGCGCGCGGCCGCGGAGTCGCACGCCGCGCTGGCCGAGGCGCTCAAGGGCGAGCGGATCGTGGTCAACGGCCGCGAGCTGGACAACTTCGACCGGGTGCTGTCCCGCATCCAGGGCACCGAGGCGGCGTGGAACGACCTGGCCACCTTCCGGCCGTCGGCGCACATCCACGGCGACCTCACGGTCGACAACATCCTCGTCGACCTGCCCTCGCGGGACGTCCTGGTGATCGACCCGTCCGACGACAACCAGCTGCGCGGGCCGGTCATCGACTTCGCCCGGCACATGCAGTCGCTGCTGTACGGCTACGAGTTCCTCAACGACGACGACGACCCGGTCGTGCTGGGGGAGCGGGACGGCCTGCCCGAGATCACCTACCGCGACGCCCGCTCCGCCCGCTACGACGAACTGGCCGACTTCGTCACCACCCAGGTCATGCCCCGGCACCTGAGCGTCGCCGAGCAGCGCTCCGTGCTCTTCCACGTCGGGCTCTTCTACGGCCGCATGCTCACCCACCGCGTGGCGATCAACTCGGGGACGGTGCTGAAGTACTACGGCGTCTGCATCCAGGCGCTCAACCGCTTCCTCGACCAGTACGACCTGCCGGTCCGGGACGAGGACGACGACGTCTTCGGCGCCGAGCCGAGGCAGGAGGAGGTGCTCGCCCGGTGAACGCGGTCATCGCCATCCCGGCGTACAACTGCGCGCCGCAGATCGGCCGCGTGCTCGACGAGATCACCCCCGAGGTCGCCGCGCGAGTGAGCGAAATCTGGGTCATCGACAACCGCAGCACCGACGACACCCTCGAGCGGGCGCTGGAGTACAAGCGATCCGGACGGCTGCCGAACCTGCGGGTCTTCCGCAACCGGCAGAACAACAGCCTCGGCGGCACCCACAAGGTCGCCTTCGAGCACGCCCGCGCCGCCGGGCACACCCACGTGGTGATCCTGCACGGGGACAACCAGGCCAAGAGCGACGAGGTCGCGCTGCTGCTCGACCACGCGCAGGCCCACCCCGAGACGCAGACCGTCCTCGGCTCCCGCTTCAGCCGGCGCTCCCGGCTGCACGGCTACGACGCCAAACGGGTGTGGGGCAACCGCGTGCTGAACACCGTCTACAGCGCGGTGGCGCTACGGCCGCTGCAGGACCTGGGCTCTGGCCTGAACCTGTTCGCGCTGCGCGACCTGGACCCGGCCACGTACCTGCGGTTCGCCGACCACCTGACGTTCAACTACGAGCTGATCCTCGACCTGGTGGCCCGCAAGGTGCGGTTCGCGTTCGTGCCGATCACCTGGCGCGAGGAGGACCAGGTGTCGAACGCGCGCAACTGGAACATCTTCCGGACGGCGCTGCGCAACCTGGCGCTGTGGCGGCTGGGCCGGCCGACCTCCGAGCCGGCCGCCGACCGCGACTACGAGTGGGACGAGGTGCAGTGATGGCCACCCTCCAGGTGCTCATGCCCATGGGCGGACTGGGGACGCGCTTCCGCAAGGTCGGCGTCACCACCCCCAAGCCGCTGATCGAGGTGGACGGCGCGCCGATGTTCCAGCGGGCGCTGCGCTCCTTCGCGCCGTGGACCGGGGAGAAGACGGTCACCGTCGTCGTCCGCGCGGACGACGACCGCGAGCACGGCCTGGCCCGGCAGGTGCTCGCCGCCCAGCCGTCGGCCGACATCGTGCTGCTCGACCACGACACCCGCGGGGCGGTGGAGACCTGCCTGGAGGCGCGCGACTCCCTCGACCCCGACCAGCCGCTGGTGATCATGGACTGCGACATCGCGTTCGACAGCCCCGAGTACTTCCGGGTGCTGGCGCAGGCGGCGCAGACTCGCGACGTCGACGGCCTGCTGCTGTCGTTCCGGTCCACCGAGCCGCGGTACAGCTTCGCCGAGGTGGGGCCCGACGGCCTCGTCGTCCGGACGGCGGAGAAGCAGGCCATCTCCTCCGACGCGCTGATGGGCGTGTACTCGTTCACCTCCGCGCGGGTGTTCCTGGAGGCCGCCGACCGGCTGATGGCCAAGCAGATCGACGCGGCCATGCCCGAGTACTACGTGTCCCTGGTCTTCAACGAGCTGATCACCTCCGGCCGCCGCGTGGGCCTGGTGCGGGGCGACTTCTACTGCTTCGGGACGCCGGAGGAGCTGGCCGCCTACCGCGAGACCGGTTTGCCCGTCTGACGTGCGCCGACCCGCAGCCGCGCACCGCGCCGCCGCCGGTGCCCTCCTCGCCGTCGCCGTCCTGCTCGGTGGGTGCGGGGGCTCCGGCCCGGCCACGTCCCTGCCGTACGCGGCGGCGGGGACGACCGGGCCCCCCGCGCCCGTGACCCCCGAGGTCCCCGCGCCGATCCGGCTGGCCGCCGTGGGCGACTCGATCACCCAGGCCGACGGGGACGTGCCCGCCGGCGTGCTCGGGCCGGGGTCCTGGCTGGCCACCACGGTCGCCGACGAGGTCACCTTCGCCGGGGGCTGGGCGCGCGGCGGGGCCACCACCGCCGACATGCTGGCCGCCGCGACGCACGTGGACGCCGACGTCCTCGTCGTCATGGCCGGCACCAACGACCCGACGGCGGGCATCCCCGGCGAGCAGACCGCCGCGGACCTGCGCGCCCTCGTCGCGCGGACGGGGGTGCCGCGGGTGGTGCTCTCCGCCGTGCCGCCGCGCGACGCGGTGCCGGCGATGGCGGTCGAGACCAACCGCGTCCTCGCCGACCTGGCGGCCGCCGAGGGCTGGACCTTCGCCGACCCGATGGCCCTGGTGCGGGAGGGCGACCGCTTCGCGCCCGGCATGAGCGACGACGGGCTGCACCCCAACCCGCGTGCCGCGGCGCTCATCGGGGAGTCCCTGCGGGGCACCGTCCGCGAGGTCGCGCGGGGCTGACCCGGTGCACCGGCCGCGCTGCACCTAGGGTCGGGTCACATGGACGCGAGGGGAGCTGCGCGCCTGCACCGTGCGGAGGCGGAGCTGCTCGGTTCCGTCCGCCGGTGGCTGGGCGACACCCCCGCCGTGCCGCTGGCCCGGGGCCTCTCGCACCTCGGCGAGCACGCCGCCGGCTGGCTGCTGCTCGGTGCGGCGGGCTGGCTGCGCGGCCGGCGGCGCGCCGAGTGGGGCACCGCCGCGATGGGCGTGCTGGCCGCCCACGCCGCCGCGGTGCTGGTCAAGCGGGCCGTCCGGCGGGGCAGGCCGGTGCTCGACGCCGTCCCCGCGCTGGTCGCGACGCCCAGCCGGCTGTCGTTCCCCAGCGCACACGCGGCCTCCACCGCGGCCGCGGCGTACGGCTACGGACCGCTGGTCGGCCGGCTCCCGATGACCGCCGTCCTGGCCGCGATGGGCGTCTCCCGCGTGCTGCTCGGCGTGCACTGGCCCAGCGACGTCGTCGCCGGGGTGCTCGTCGGCGGCGGGGTCGCCGCCGGTGTGCGGCGGGGCGCGGCCCGGTGGAGGGCGGCGTGAGCGGGGCAGCGGACGGCGCCGTCCGGCGGCGGCTGACCGGCTGGGGGCGCACCGCGCCCACCGTCGCCACCCTCGCGCCGGTGCGGACGGCGGACGACGCCGCGGCCGCGCTCTGCGGCCGCGGACCCCGCGGGGTGGTCGCCCGCGGGCTGGCCCGCAGCTACGGGGACGCCGCGCAGAACGCCGGCGGGCACGTGCTCGACCTGACCGGGCTGGACCGGGTGCTCGACGTCGACCTCGAGCAGGGCGCGGTCACCGTCGAGGCGGGGATCTCGCTGGACCGGCTGATGCGGCTGTTCGTCCCCCTCGGCCTGTTCGTCCCGGTCACCCCGGGCACCCGGTACGTCACCGTCGGCGGGGCGGTCGCCGCCGACGTGCACGGGAAGAACCACCACCGGGCCGGCAGCTTCGCCCGCTACGTCGACTGGCTGGACCTGCTCACCGCCGACGGGCAGGTGCGCCGCGTGGGCCCCGACCAGGACCCGGAGCTGTTCTGGGCGACCGCCGGCGGCATGGGGCTGACCGGCGTGATCCTGCGGGTGCGGCTGCGGATGACGCCGGTCGAGACCGCCTCCCTGCTGATCGACACCGATCGGGCGCCGGACCTCGACGCCCTCCTGGACCTGCTCACCGCGACCGACTCCCACTACGAGCACTCGGTGGCCTGGATCGACTGCGTGGCCCGGGGCGCCCGGCTCGGGCGCGCGGTGCTGACCCGCGGCCGGTTCGCCCGCCGCGACGAGCTCCCGCCGCGGCGGCGCGCCGACCCGCTGCGCTACTCGGGCGCGGTGCGGCTGCAGGCCCCGGACCTCTTCCCGCCCGGGCTGCTCAACCCCGCCACGGTGGCCGCCTTCAACGAGGTCTGGTACCGCCGGGCGCCGCGCCGCCGGCGCGACGAGCTGCAGGCCATCCCGACCTTCTTCCACCCGCTGGACGGCGTCGGTGCCTGGAACCGGGTGTACGGCCCGCGCGGGTTCGTCCAGTACCAGTTCGTCGTCCCGTTCGGTGAGGAGGAGACGGTGCGCCGGGCGCTGGTCCGCACCAGCGCCACCCGGACGCCGTCCTTCCTCGCGGTGCTCAAGCGCATGGGGCCGAGCAGCCCGGGCCTGCTGTCCTTCCCCATGCCGGGCTGGACCCTGGCGCTGGACATCCCGGTCCTGCCCGGGCTGGCCCGGCTGCTCGACGAGCTCGACGAGCTGGTGGTCGGCGCGGGCGGGCGCGTGTACCTGGCCAAGGACGCCCGGCTGCGGCCCGCGCACCTGCCCCGCATGTACCCCGAGCTCGACCGGTTCCGCGCCGTCCGCGAGCGCGTGGACCCCACGCACGTGTTCACCTCGGACCTCGCCAGGAGGCTGTGCCTGTGATCGACGCCCTGGGTTCGGTGGGCTCCCTGCTGCTGGTCGGCGGCACCTCCGACATCGCGGTCGCCACCGCCCGCCGGTACCTGGCCGAGCGGCCGCTGCGCGTGGTCCTGGCCGCCCGCGACACCCCGCGCCGGGCCGCGGTCGCCGACGAGCTGCAGGCCGCGGGGGCCACGGTCGAGGTCGTGGACTTCGACGCCGCCGACCCCGACGCGCCGCAGCGGGTGGTGGAGCAGGCCACCGCCGGTGGGGACGTCGACGTCGCGGTCGTGGCCTTCGGCGTGCTCGGGGACCACGCCCGGTTGCGGGTCGACCCGGCCGCGGTGGGGGAGCTGGCGCAGGTCGACTACGTGGCCCCGGTCGTGGTCGGCACCGCGCTGGCCGAGCGGATGCGGCAGCAGGGCCACGGGGTGCTCGTGGCGCTCTCCTCGGTGGCCGGCGAGCGGGCGCGGAAGGCCAACTACGTCTACGGCTCGGCGAAGGCCGGCATGGACGCGTTCTACTCCGGGCTGGGCGACGACCTGGCCGGCAGCGGGGTGTCGGTCCTGGTCGTGCGGCCCGGGTTCGTCCGCTCGAAGATGACCGCAGGACTGCCCGCCGCGCCGCTGGCCACGACGCCCGAGGCGGTGGCCGAGGCGATCGTGGCCGGGGTCCGGCGCGGGCGGCACACCGTCTGGGTGCCCGGCCTGATGCGGCTGGTCATGGCCGTGGTGCGGCACCTGCCGCGCCCGGTCTTCCGCCGGTTGCCCCTCTGAGACGCCGCGGGGGCGGGGAGGGCGCCCGCCTCCCCGCCCCCGCGGAGCGTCCCCTTGCAGGGCCCCGCCGCGGCCCCGTCCAGAGGCTCACCCCGAGCTGCGAGGGGTCTGGCGGCCCCGTCCAGGGTCCCGCCGCGAGCGTGCGAGCGGTGGGGAGGACGGGGTCCTTCTCGGGGTCCCTTCTCAGTTGATGCAGGTGGTGTCGGCCGCGGTGCGGGCGTCCTTGCCCTCCGTGGCCGGCTCGTCGGCCGCGGCCGGCTGCTCGGTGACCGCCTGGCCGACCCCGTTGAAGTCCGAGCCGAGCACCAGCTGCACGGTGCCCACGGTGGCGTCGTCGGCCTTCGTCAGCTTCGCGCCCTCGACGACCTCCGCCAGGGCCCGGGCCCGGGCCTCGTCGCCCTCGGCGTAGCGGATCTCGGTCCGGGTGTAGTCGGTGGAGTCGGCGTTGCCGGTGCCGGCGACGGTGAAGCCCGCCCCCTGCAGACCGGCCGCGGTCTCGGCGGCCAGCCCCGCGGTCCCCGAGCCGTTGTAGACGGTGACGGCGACGTCGGCGGGAGCGGCGGTCTCCTCGGCCGGCTCCTCCTCGGCAGGCTGCTCGGCCTCCTGCGGCTCGGCCGACAGGTCGGCGAAGAACCGGTGGAGCGTGTCGACGTCCTCCAGGCGGAGGATGTATCGGCCCTGCTCGTCCTTGTCGTCACCGACGTAGGGGACGGTCTGGAAGTCGACGCTGCCCAGGTCCACCGACTGCATCTGCTCGGCGAGCTGGAACAGGTCGAGGTCCTGGTCCACGGTGAGCGACTGCGAGGCCGCCTCCACCAGTTGGCGCTGCTTGCCCAGGTCGAACAGGGTGTCCTCGGAGAGGATCTTGCGGACGACGCCGGCGATGAAGACCTGCTGGCGGACGATGCGGTCGAAGTCGCCCCGCGGCAGCCCGTGGCGCTGGCGGACGAACTTGAGGGCGTCGGCGCCGCTGATGGTCTGGACACCGGCGGGGAACACCGCGCCGGAGTACTTGGTGTCGTTCACGGGGGCGCAGAGGTTGACCTCGACGCCGCCGACGACGGTGCTGAGGTTGAAGAAGCCGAGCAGGTCGACCTCGGCGTAGTGGTCGATCTGCAGGCCGGTGAGCTGGTTGACCGTCTGCACCAGCAGCCGGGCGCCGGAGGCGCGCTTCGTCGCCTCGTCGGCGTCGGCCGGGGCGTCGCCGTAGCCGTAGGCGAACGCGGCGTTGAGCTTGTCGTTGCCGTGGCCGGGGATGGCCACGTAGGAGTCGCGCGGGAACGAGACGAAGGAGGCCTTGGAGCCGTCGGCCGGCAGGTGGACCAGGATCATCGTGTCGGTGTTGAGCCCGCTGGAGCCACCGGTGTGGAACTCGTTCTCCTGCTCGGGGGTCAGGCTCTCGCGGCTGTCGCTCCCCACCAGGAGCAGGTTGAGCTCCGACCCGCCGTCGTCGCCGGTCGAGGCGATCACGTCGGTCCGGGTGACGCTGGCCTCGGCGACCTGACCCAGGTACCAGCCCCAGCCGCTGCCACCGAGCAGCGCGACCGAGAGCAGCCCCACGACGACGCGGGTGAGCACGGCGGCACGCCTGCCACGGCGCGGGGTGCCCTCCGGCGCCGAACCGGCCTCCGGGCGCTCGGCCGCCTTCCGCGAGGTGCGACCGGCACGGGGGTCCAGCCGCGGCGGCAGCGGACGGCCGTCGGTCCCGGCCTGCTTGTCGTGCTTCCTCGTCACGGCGTCCTCACTGGTGTCCGTTGGGGCGCGCCGGGCTCCCCGGGCGGTGCGTCCGCGTCCTGCGGCGTCCACGCCTCACGGCGGGCGGCGGCGCGAGCGATGCTAGCCACCAAAGGGGTGAGACGACCCCGTCCGACACGGACGGTCCGCCGCCTGCGCCACTACCGTGCTCACCGACCGCAGTTGTCACACTCCAGAAGGGCCCGGGCATGCGCATCCTCGTGACGGGGGGAGCCGGCTTCATCGGTTCCCACTACGTCCGGACCCTGCTGACCGGTGGGTACCCCGGCTTCGAGGACGCCGAGGTGACCGTCTTCGACGCGCTGACCTACGCCGGCAACCTGGCCAACCTGGCGCCGGTGGCCGACAGCCCGCGCTACCGGTTCGTGCGGGGGGACATCTGCAGCGCCGCCGACCTCGACGCCGCCCTGCCCGGGCACGACGTCGTGGTGAACTTCGCCGCCGAGTCGCACGTGGACCGCTCCATCTCCGGGGCCTCGCAGTTCGTGCTGACCAACGTGCTCGGCGCCCAGCAGGTCTTCGAGGCCGCGCTGCGGCACGGCGTCGGCCGGGTCGTGCACGTCTCCACCGACGAGGTGTACGGCTCGATCGACGAGGGGTCCTGGACCGAGGACCACCTGCTGGAGCCCAACTCGCCGTACTCGGCGGCCAAGGCCGGCGGCGACCTGATCGCCCGCGCCTACGCCAAGACCTACGGCCTGGACATCTCGGTCACCCGGTGCAGCAACAACTACGGCCCCTACCACTTCCCGGAGAAGGTCATCCCGCTGTTCGTCACCAACCTGCTCGACGGGGAGAAGGTGCCGCTCTACGGCGAGGGCGCCAACGTCCGCGACTGGCTGTTCGTCGACGACCACTGCCGCGGCATCCAGCTGGTGCTGGAGAAGGGCCGGGCCGGGGAGTTCTACAACATCGGCGGCGGCCGGGAGCTGTCCAACCGCGAGCTCACCGAGCAGCTGCTGGCGGCCACCGGCCGCGACTGGAGCTACGTGGAGAACATCGTCGACCCGCGCGGCGGCGGCCACGACCTGCGCTACTCGGTGGACTACTCCAAGACCGCGGCGCTGGGCTACGCCCCGCGGATGTCCTTCGAGGACGGCCTGGCCCTGACCGTGCAGTGGTACCGGGACAACCGGGCGTGGTGGGAACCGCTGAAGGCCGCCGCCGCTACCGCCCGGGCATGAGCACCGCCTGGCTGGTCACCGGGGCGCACGGACAGCTCGGCCGGGAGCTGCTCGCGGTCCTGGCCGGGCGGCCCGGGGACGCGGTCACGGCGGCCGGCCGGCACGAGGTGGACCTCACCGACGAGCGGCAGCTGCGGGCCGCCGTCTCGACCTGGCTGGCCGGAGCCCGGACGCGCGGGCAACGCGCCGTCGTGGTCAACGCCGCCGCCTACACCGCGGTCGACGCGGCCGAGGACGACGAGGCCACCGCCACCGTCGTCAACGGGCACGCGCCGGGCTGGCTGGCCGAGGAGCTGGCCGGGCGGGGACGGCTGGTGCACGTCTCCACCGACTACGTCTTCGCCGGGACGGCCACCACGCCCTACCCGGTCGACGCCCCGGTCGCCCCGCGCAGCGCCTACGGGCGGTCCAAGGCGGCCGGCGAGCGGGCGGTGGCCGCGGCCGGCGGGGACGCCACCGTGGTGCGCACCGCCTGGGTCTACGGACGGCACGGCACCAACTTCGTGAAGACGATGATGCGGCTGGAGCGGGAGCGGGCCACCGTCAGCGTCGTCGACGACCAGGTCGGCTCGCCCACCTGGTCGGCCGACCTCGCCGCCGCCCTCGTGGCGGCCGGCGCGCGGGAGGAGCCGCTGCCCCCGCTGCTGCACTGCACCAACGCCGGGCACACCTCCTGGCACGGCCTGGCCCGGGCGGTGTTCGAGGAGCTCGGCGCCGACCCCGCCCGCGTGCTGCCGACCACCACCGAGGCCTTCCCCCGGCCGGCGCCGCGGCCGGCCTGGTCGGTCCTGGACGACACCGCGTGGCAGGCGGCCGGCCTGCCCCCGATGCGGCCGTGGCGGGACGCCCTCCACCGGGCGATGCGCACCTTCGACGTCACCCCGGCGGGCTCGCCGGCCGGGTGACCGACCGGTCCGCCACGGGCGTGGGTCGTGTGACGCCTGTGAGTGGTGGGGGAGCCGATCCGGCACGACTGCGTGTCGGAGGCTCATGGTCACTCACCGCTACGTCGATCCTCTAGGGGACAGCCGGTGGCCTCCGTGGCGGCCGGACCACGGAACCCTGGAGGACTACTCCTCGTGCGCCGCCTCCTGACCGGATCCCTCGCCGTCGTCGCCCTCACCGGCACCGTCCTCGTGCTGCCGGTCTACGCGTCGCCGGGCCCCGAGGCCGAGCCGGTGCCCACCTCCACGGAAGAGGTGGCCATGGGGTCGGTCGAGGACCCGGCCCCGGCCGCCGACGTCCAGGACGGCACCTCCGAGCCGGTGTCCGGCGTCGCGGAGAGCGCGCCGACGCTGACCGTCACCAAGACCGACGTCCCCGAGTTCTCCCTGGTCGGGGTCACCTGGGCCTTCGACCCCGCGGTGACCGACACGGTGGTCAAGGTCCGGGTGCAGGACGCCGGCACCTGGGGGGAGTGGACCGAGGTCGGTACCGAGGACGCGGACCAGGACCCCGGGTCCGGCGCGCCCGCCGCCGTCCGCGGTGGCACCGCCCCGCTGTGGACCGGGCCCAGTACGGGCGTGGAGGCCGAGCTCGTCACCCGCTCCGGCGCCGCGCCGACCGACGTCCAGCTGGACCTGGTCGACCCGGGGGACAGCGCGGCCGACGCCAACCTCGGCACGCCCGACATCCAGGACACCGCGGACGCGGCCCTGGCCATGCCCGACGTGTACTCGCGGGCCCAGTGGGGCGCCGACGAGCGCAAGATGACCTGGGGCCCGGAGTACGCACCGACCCTCAAGGCCGCCACGCTGCACCACACGGCCGGGAGCAACGCCTACACCGCCGACCAGGTGCCGTCGATCCTCCGCGGGATCTACGAGTACCACGCGGTCCAGCGCGGCTGGGGCGACATCGGCTACAACGTGCTGGTCGACAAGTTCGGCCGCCGCTGGGAGGGCCGCGCCGGAGGGTTGTCCAGGACCGTCGTCGGCGCCCACGCCGGCGGCTTCAACACCGGGACCTTCGGCGTCTCGATGATGGGCACCTACGAGTCGCTGAACCCGCCGCAGGCCGTGGTCGACTCCGTGGCGGCGATCATCGCCTGGAAGTTCTCCCTCTACGGCGTCAATCCGCGGGGCACGACCACGCTGGTCTCCGGGGGCGGTGGCACGGCCAAGTACGCCAGGGGCGTTTCCGTCACGCTGCCGACGATCTTCGGTCACCGGGACGTCGGGAACACCACGTGCCCCGGCAACGCCGGCTACGCCCGCCTCGGTGAGATCCGGGACCAGGTGACCGCCAAGCTCAGCTCGGCCGTCCCGCTCGTGCGGCAGCGCTACGACGGGGACGCGGCGCTGCGCGCCATGCTCGGCGACGTCGTCACGCCGCCCACCCGGACGCCGGACGGCATGGGCGCCTACGCGCACTACGAGCACGGCTCCATCTACGCGACCCACGCGACCGGGGCCCGCGTCCTGCGCGGCTCGATCTACAGCAAGTGGGCCGCCCTCGACTGGGAGCGCAGCCCGCTGGGCTACCCGGTGTCCGACGTCGGCACGACGCCGGACGGGCAGGCCACGTACGCGCACTTCGAGCGCGGGTCCATCTACTCCTCGCGGACGGGCGGCACGCGCTGGCTGGGTGCGGCGATCCGGGATGCGTGGGGCGTGGCCGGCTGGGAGGGCGGCCGGCTGGGCTACCCGACGTCCGACCAGCGGTCCACGCCGGACGGCAAGGGCGCGTACGTGCACTTCCAGGGC
>NZ_JBJGYS010000051.1:0-17165 GCF_054050115.1 Geodermatophilus sp. SYSU D00708
CCAGCTGTTCCTGTTGTAGCGGGGGGTGTCCCCGGCGGGGATCACGACCCGGGGCGCGCCCGCCGGGGCCCCCGGGGCGGCCGGCGCCGACCCGGGCACCGGCACCCGGGTGCCGGACGGGTCGGTGCAGATCGGCGGCTCGCCGGTGACCGCCAACGCGACGTACCGGGTGACCGTCAACAACTTCCTGGCCGGGGGCGGGGACGGCTTCACCGTGCTGCCCGGGGGCACGAACGCGGTGACCGGGCCGATCGACCTCGACGCGTTCACCGCGTACCTCGGCGCCTCCTCGCCGGTGCCCGCGCCGGCCCTGGACCGCATCGCCCCGGTCTGACCGGCGGCCCGGGTCGGGCGTCGGCACACCACGGGGAGGTCGCCCGGACGGGCGGTGGCGACGCTCCTTGTCACCGTCCGCGTCTCGCTGTTTCCTGCTCGTCACATCCCTCGTGCACAGTGCCGTGCACGCCGAGGGACAGCGAGGAGCGCCGATGGACTTCCTGCAGCCGACGACGTGGGCCGACGCGCTCGCCGCGCGCGCCGAGCGGCCGGACGCGCTGCCGATCGCGGGCGGCACCGACGTCATGGTCGAGCTCAACTTCGACCGGCGCCGTCCGGCGGCGCTGCTGGACCTCACCCGCGTGCCCGAGCTGCGCGAGTGGGGTCCCGAGGACGGTCGGGTCCGCCTCGGCGCCGGCGTCCCGTACGCGCGGGTGATCCGGGAGCTGGGGGCGCAGCTGCCCGGCCTGGCGATGGCCTCGCGCACCGTCGGGTCGCCGCAGATCCGGGTGCGCGGCACGGTCGGCGGCAACCTCGGCTCGGCGTCCCCGGCCGGGGACGCGCACCCGCCGCTGCTGGCCGCCGGCGCGGAGGTGGAGCTGGTGTCGGCCGCCCGGGGCGCCCGGCGGGTGCCGGTCGCGGACTTCTTCACCGGGGTCAAGCGCTCCGTGCTGGCGCCCGACGAGCTGATCGCCGCCGTCCTCGTGCCGCCGGCGGCCGGGCCGCAGCAGTTCTGCAAGGTCGGCACCCGCAACGCCATGGTGATCGCGGTGTCCGCCTTCGCCCTGGCGCTGCACCCCGACCGCCAGGCGGTGGGCACCGGCATCGGCTCGGCCGCGCCGACCCCGCGGCGGGCGCCGGAGGCGGAGGAGTTCCTGGCCGCGGAGCTGGACTGGGCGGCCCGCGGCCCGCTGCCGGAGGCGCTGGCCGCGGAGTTCGGGCGGCGGGTGGCCGCCGCGGCCGCGCCGATCGACGACGTCCGGGGGAGCGCGGCCTACCGGCGGCACTCGCTGGCGGTGCTGGCCCGCCGCGCCGCCACCTGGGCCTGGGACGACCTGAGGAGGGCAGCCTGATGCGCGTCACCACGACGGTCAACGGCACCGAACAGCAGGCCGACGACGTCTGGCCGGGGGAGAGCCTGCTGTACCTGCTGCGCGAGCGGCTCGGGCTCCCGGGCGCGAAGAACGCCTGCGAGCAGGGCGAGTGCGGGTCGTGCACGGTCTACCTCGACGGGGAGCCGGTGTGCGCCTGCCTGGTCGCGGCCGGCCAGGCGATCGGCCGGGAGGTGACCACGGTCGAGGGGCTGGCCGAGGAGGGGCGGCTGCACCCGGTGCAGGAGGCGTTCGTCGAGGCCGGCGCCGTGCAGTGCGGGTTCTGCACGCCCGGCCTGGTCGTCGCCGCCCACGACCTGCTCGCCCGGGTGCCCCGCCCCAGCGACCCGGAGATCCGGGAGGCGCTGGCCGGCAACCTGTGCCGCTGCACCGGCTACGAGAAGATCCTCGACGCCGTCCGGCTGGCCGCGGAGCGCTCGGCATGACCGCCACCGAGGTCGGGGTCCGCAGCCCGGGCCGCATCGGCGAGAACGCGCTGCGCCCCGACGGCACGCTCAAGGTCACCGGCGAGTTCGCCTACGCCAGCGACCTGTGGCACGACGACATGGTCTGGGGCGTCACGCTGCGCAGCCCGCACCCGTCGGCCCGCATCCGCCGGATCGACGTCTCCGAGGCGCTCACCGTCCCGGGCGTGACCGCCGTCCTCACCGCCGACGACGTGCCGGGGGAGAACGCCTTCGGGCTGGAGCACGCCGACCAGCCGGTGCTCGCCGCCGACGTCGTGCGCTACGAGGGCGAGCCGGTGGCGCTGGTCGCCGCCGACCACCCGGAGACCGCCCGCCGGGCGGCGGCGCGGATCCGGGTCGACTACGAGGTGCTGCCCGCGGTCACCGACCCCCGCCGCGCCCTGGACGACGACGCCCCGCGGGTGCAGCCGGGCGGCAACCTGGTGCGCCACCTGCGGCTGCGCCGCGGCGAGGAGCACCCGACGGCCCCGGTCGTCGTCTCCCTCGACTTCGAGGTCGGCATGCAGGACCAGGCGTTCCTCGGCCCCGAGTCCGGCCTCGCCGTCCCGGCCGAGGACGGCGGCGTCGACCTCTACGTCGCCACCCAGTGGCTGCACGTCGACCAGCGGCAGGTGTGCCTGGCGCTGGGCCTGCCGCCGGAGAAGGTGCGGCTGACCCTGGCCGGCGTGGGCGGCGCGTTCGGGGGCCGCGAGGACCTCTCGGTGCACGTGCACGCCTGCCTGCTGGCCCTGCGCACCGGCCGGCCGGTGAAGATGAGCTACGGCCGGGAGGAGTCCTTCTACGGCCACGTGCACCGGCACCCGGCGACGATGACCTACGAGTTCGGCGCCGAGCGCGACGGCACCCTGGTCTACGCGCGGGCCCGCGTGCTGCTCGACGGGGGCGCCTACGCCTCGTCCACCGCGGCGGTCGTGGGCAACGCCGGCCTGCTCGGGATGGGCCCCTACCGCATCCCGTCGGTGGCCGTCGACGCCTACGGGGTCTTCACCAACAACCCGCCGTGCGGCGCCATGCGCGGCTTCGGCTGCGTGCAGGCGGCCTTCGCCCACGAGGCGCTGATGGACGAGCTGGCCGCCGCGGTCGGCGTCGGGCCGGTCGAGATCCGGCAGCGCAACGGCCTGCGCGAGGGCGACCGCACCATCACCGGCCAGCTGGTCGACTCCGCCGCGCCGGTCGCCGAACTGCTGCAGCGGGTCGCGGACCTGCCGCTGCCCCCGCCGGCGGACACCACCGACCTGCGGGCCCTGCCCGGCGCCGTCGGCAACACCACCCACGGCGAGGGCGTGCGGCGCGGCGTCGGCTACGCGGTCACCTACAAGAACATCGGCTTCTCCGAGGGCTTCGACGACTACTCCACCGCCCGGGTGCGGCTGCAGGTGACCGGCGGGGAGGCCGTCGCGACCGTGCACACCGCGGCCGCGGAGGTCGGCCAGGGGCTGGTCACCGTCCAGCAGCAGATCGCCCGCACCGAGCTCGGGGTGGAGCGGGTGGTCGTCGTCCCGGCCGACACCGCGGTCGGCTCGGCCGGGTCGACGTCGGCGTCCCGTCAGACCTACGTGACCGGCGGGGCGGTGAAGGCCGCGTGCGAGGCAGTCCGGACGGCGGTGCTGCGGCGGGCCGCGATCGCCCTCGACCGGCCACTGGGCGCGCTGGGCCTGGAGGGGGACAAGGTGGTCGGGCCGGGCGGGGAGGTGCTCGCCGGCCTCGCCGAGGTCCTCGGGGACGACGCGGTGGAGGAGACCGTCGAGTGGCGGCACCGCCCGACCCACGCGGTCGACCCCGAGACCGGGCAGGGCGACGCGCACGTGCAGTTCGCCTTCTCCGCGCACCGCGCCGTCGTCGACGTCGACACCGAGCTGGGCCTGGTCAAGGTCGTCGCGCTGGACACCGCCCAGGACGTCGGCCGGGCGATCAACCCCGACGCGGTCGTCGGCCAGATCCACGGCGGGTCCGCGCAGGGCATGGGCCTGGCGCTGATGGAGGAGATCGTGGTGACCGACGGGCACGTGCGGAACCCGTCGTTCACCGACTACCTGCTGCCGACGATCCTCGACGTGCCGCCGATGCGGGTGGAGGTCCTCGAGTACGCCGACCCGCACGCGCCCTACGGAGTGCGCGGGGTGGGGGAGCCGCCGACGATCTCGTCGGGCCCGGCGGTGGCCGCCGCGGTGCGGGCCGCCTGCGGCAAGCCGCTGCGCCGGGTGCCGATCCGCGCGGAGCACGTCACCGGGACCTGAGCCGCCGTGACCGCCACCGTGGACGTCCCCGTCCCCACGCTCGTCGGGGAGAGCGTGCTGGTCGAGCCCGACGCCGTGCGGATCCTCGACCGCCGCGTGTTCCCCTTCGAGCGCCGGTGGGTGACCTGCCGCGACCACGAGGAGGTCGCCACCGCCATCGAGCAGATGGTCACCCAGAGCCTCGGCCCGCTGTTCGCGGCGGCCGGCGGCATGACCCTGGCCGCCCGCGACGCCGACCGGCTGCCGACCAGCCCGGCGCGGCGGGAGTTCGTCCGCGCGGCGGGGCGACGGCTGGTCGCCACCCGGCCGACGAACAACGCCATCCGGGACGTCGTGGCCGAGCTGCTCGCGGTGGCGACGGCGTCCGCGGACGCCGGGGAGCCGGTGGGGCCCGCGGTCGGCGCGGCCGCCCGGGACCTCGCGGAGCGCGCCCGGGCCGGCCACCGGCGGCTCGGCGAGCACGCCGCGGCGCTGGTCCCCGACGGCGCCACCGTGCTGACCCACTGCTGGGCCGAGACCTACCTGACCGAGACGGTGGCCGCCGTCCTGCGCGCGGGCCGGCGGATCGAGGCCGTCTGCACCGAGACCCGGCCCTACCTGCAGGGCGCCCGGCTGACCGCGGAGAGCCTCGCCGAGATGGGCGTGCCCACGCGGCTGATCACCGACGGCGCCGCGGCCCACCTGATGAGCCGCGGCGAGGTCACCGTCTTCGTGACCGGGGCCGACCGGGTCACCATGGACGGCTGCGTCGTCAACAAGATCGGCACGCTGCAGATCGCCGTCTCGGCGCACGCGTTCGGGGTGCCGTTCGTGGCCCTGGTGCAGGCACCCGACCGGCAGGCGCCGGACGCGGCCGCCGTCGAGCTCGAGGACCGCGACGGCCGGGAGGTCCTGCACTGCCTCGGGCACCGCACCGCGTCGGAGCGGGTCACCGGCGTGTACCCGGCCTTCGACGTCACGCCGGCCCGCTTCGTCAGCGTCGTCGTCACCGACCGGGGGCGGTTCGCGCCGTCGGACCTGGCGTCCCACTTCGCCGCATGAGGGCGCCGGCCACCCGGGACGAGGCGGTCGACCAGCTGGTCGAGGCGGGCCGGCTGGCCGTCGAGCGGGGGCTGGTGCTGGCCAGCGGGGGGAACCTCTCCGCGCGGCTGCCCGGGCAGGGCGAGTTCGTGGTGACCGCGGCCGGCACCTGGCTGGACCGGCTCGCGCCGGCGGACTTCAGCGTGGTCACCCTGGACGGCGCGGTCGTGGGCGGCGCCGCGCGGCCGTCCAGCGAGTGGAAGCTGCACCAGCGCACCTACCTGGCCCGACCCGACGTCAACGCCGTGGTGCACCTGCACCCGCAGCACGCTGTCCTGGTCGACGCGCTGGGTCACCGGATCCGGCTGATCACCCTCGACCACGCCACCTACGTGCGGTCGGTCGGGGTCGTCCCGTACTTCCCGAACGGCTCGGACGAGCTGGCCGACGGCGCCGCCGAGCAGGCCCGGGAGCACGACTGCGTCGTGCTGGCCCACCACGGCTGCTCGGCGCTGGGGCCCGACGTCGGCATGGCCTTCCGCCGGGCGCTCAACCTGGAGGAGGCCGCGGCGGCGACCTACCGGGCGCTGCTGCTGGGCGACACGACCACCTGCTTCCCCCCGGACGCGCTGGCCGACCTGCGGCACGGCCCGCCCTAGCCGGGGAGTCAGCCGCGGAGCGCCTCTGGGAAGTCCGGGTAGCCCGAGACGACGTCCTCCAGCTCGACGATGCGCGGGAAGTCGGGGACGCCCTGGTGGCGCAGCAGGAAGCTGACGGTCCGCCGGACCACCGTCTCCTCGTCCTCCCCGGCGACGCCGAGCCCGTCGAGCACCTCCGGGGTGACCTGCACCCAGGTCTCGACCTCCTCGCCCCCGCCCTCCAGTCGGACGAGGTACTGGTGGTCGCCCTGCGGTTCGATTCGGAACGGCTCGCTCATGGCACACGGCTACCCGGCAGCCGGGCCCGGACACGGTGGGTCGGCTCCCGGGTGCCGGTGCTGACACCATGCGGGCGTGCCGTTCGAGTCGACGTCGCTGGTGGTGCGGAGGGTGGACGCGCAGACCTGGGCGGTGGTCGACCCGCTGGTCTACCGCGGCAACCGGGACCGCTTCGTCGTCCCCGCCGGCTTCCGCACCGACTTCGCCACGGTGCCCCGTCTGGTCGTGTGGCTGGTGCCGCGGTTCGGCGCCTACACGCTGGCGGCGATCCTGCACGACTGGCTGTGCACCGAGGGCATCCGGTCGGGCGCGGTGACCTCGCGGGAGGCCGACGGGCTGTTCCGCCGGGTGATGCGGGAGAGCGGCGTGCCGGTGCTGCGCCGCTGGCTGATGTGGTGCGGCGTGCGGTGGGGCGCGCTGGTCGACCCGCTGCGGCGGCCCGGGTGGCTGGTCAGCGCACCCGGCGTGCTGGCCATCTCGCTGCTCGCCGCGCCGCTCGTCGTCCCGCCCGCGGTGGTCATCGCCCCGGGGCTGGTGGTCTTCGCGCTGGCCGAGGCGGTGGTCGGGGTGTTCGTGCCGACCCGCGCCGAGCAGCTGGTCGTCCCGACGCCGCGGAGCTGAGGCCGCCGGGTCCGTTTGTGCCGGCGGACAGACCGGGCGGGCCGGGCTTGGTCTCCGCGCAGGTCGACGGCGGGGGAGGCCCTCGCTAGCGTCCGGCCAGCCTGCCGGCACCGGCGCGGGCGGGCCTGGCGGGCAGGAGCCGTGCATGACGATCACAGTGGCCAAGTTCCGGGACGTCGCCGACGGCACCCAGCCGGGGCAGTTCGAGGTCGGCGACCGCCACGCGGTGGACACCCTCGAGGACCTCGACCCGGTCTACAAGCAGCTCATCGACGAGCCGGTCACCGCCGTCGTGGCGGTCATGGGGTCGACCGGGCGGCCGAACCTGACCCCGGTCTGGTTCGACTACGAGGGCAACACCGTGCTGCTCAACCTGGCCACCCACCGCAAGAAGGTCGACTGGCTGCGGGCCAACCCGCAGGCGACCTTCCTGCTGGTGAACCCGGCGAACCCCTACCACTGGGTCAGCATCAAGGCCACGGTCACCCGCGAGGTCTCCGAGGACGACCCGGAGGAGGGGCCGCGGGTGACCGAGCAGCTCGACCGGATCTGGAAGAAGTACACCGGCGACGACGGCCACTACGCGCTGCGCGACCCCGGCCGCGACGAGCGCCGCGTGCTGTTCGAGCTGCGCGTGGACACGATCGCCACCTTCGGCCGGCCCTGAGCGAGGGGGCTGCGCGGCGGGGCCGGGGCGAGCAAGCTGTCGCCATGACCGACTCCTCCGGCCCGCCGTTCCGCGCCGACCACGTCGGCAGCCTCCTCCGCCCGCAGCGCCTGCTCGACGCCCGCGCAAGCGCCGCCGCCGGGGAGATCGACGCGGCGGAGCTGCGCGGCATCGAGGACGAGGCGATCGCCGACGTCGTCCGGCTGCAGGAGGACGTCGGCCTGCGCACCGCCACCGACGGCGAGTTCCGGCGGGCCACCTGGCACATGGACTTCATCTACGCGATCGGCGGGATCACCAAGGTGGAGGGGCAGGGCCGGCCGGTCCACTTCCGCAACGCCGACGGGTCGATGGACTGGACCCCGGCCGGGCTGCACGTCGACGGCCCGCTGCGCATCGACGAGCCGATCTTCGGCGCGGACTTCGGCTACCTGCAGTCGGTGGTCAGCGAGCGGCAGACGCCGAAGCTCACGATCCCCTCGCCGTCGATGGTCCACTACCGCGGCGGGGCGGCGGCGATCGACCCGGCGGTCTACCCGGACGAGGACGCCTTCTGGGACGCGCTCTCGGCGGCCTACGCCTCGCAGGTCCGGGGCATCGCCGCGCAGGGGTGCACCTACCTGCAGCTCGACGACACCAGCCTGGCCTACCTCAACGACCCCGCCCAGCGCGCCGAGCTGGCCGAGCAGGGCCGCGACGCCGAGCACCAGCACGAGCGCTACATCCGGCAGATCAACGCCGCGCTGGCCGGCCGGCCCGAGGGGCTGACCGTCACGACCCACATGTGCCGCGGCAACTTCCGCTCCTCGTGGGTGGCCGAGGGCGGCTACGACTTCGTCGCGGAGGCGCTGTTCGGCGGGCTGGAGGTCGACGGCTTCTTCCTCGAGTACGACGACGCCCGCTCGGGCGGCTTCGAGCCGCTGCGGTTCGTCCCGCCGGGCAAGCGGGTGGTGCTGGGCCTGGTGACCAGCAAGCGCCCGCAGCTGGAGGACAAGGACACCCTCAAGCGGCGCATCGACGAGGCGGCGAAGTACGTGCCGATGGAGCAGCTGTGCCTGTCGCCGCAGTGCGGTTTCTCCTCGACGGTCGAGGGCAACGCGCTCACCCGCGACGACCAGATCGCCAAGCTGCGCCTCGTCGTCGAGACCGCCCAGGAGGTCTGGGGGTACTGAGAGGACCCCGTCCTCCTCACCGCTCGCAGGCTCGCGCCGAGCCTCTGGACCAGGCCGGGCCGGCCGCGGTCACCAGGCTCGCGGCGGGTCTCTGGACGGGCCGGGAAGGGCCCCGGTCACGGGGCGGTCTCCTTCCGGTGGTGCGGCGGGCGCGCTCCTTGCATGCTCGACCCTGACGCGGGCGGCGTCGTCCGGGCGCTGCCCTGACCTGCTGGGAGGGCGCTCATGTCCACGACCGTCAGGACGGACGCCACCGGGGGCGGGCAGCCACCGGGCGGGGGTGCCCGCCGGCGTCCGTCGGCGCGCAGCGTGGTGGTCTGGCTGCTGGTGTCGGCGGTGGGCGCGGTCGCCTGGACCGTGCTGGCCCTGGCCCGCGGCGAGACGGTGTCGGCGCTGTGGATCCTCTTCGCCGCGTTGTGCTCGTACGCGATCGCCTACCGCTTCTACGCGAAGTTCATCGTCCGCCGCGTGCTGCAGGTCGACGACCGGCGGGCCACCCCCGCCGAGCGGCTGCACAACGGCGTCGACTTCGACGTCACCGACCGGCGGGTGCTCTTCGGGCACCACTTCGCCGCCATCGCCGGGGCCGGACCGCTGGTCGGGCCGGTGCTCGCCGCCCAGATGGGCTACCTGCCCGGCACCATCTGGATCATCGTCGGCGTCATCTTCGCCGGCGCGGTCCAGGACATGACGGTCCTGTTCTTCTCGATGCGCCGCAACGGCAAGAGCCTCGGCCAGATGGTGCGCGAGGAGATCGGCGTCGTGGGCGGCATCGCGGCCCTCATCGCGGTCTTCGCGATCATGATCATCATCCTGGCGGTGCTGGCGCTGATCGTGGTCAACGCGCTGGCCGAGTCGCCGTGGGGTGTCTTCTCCATCGCGCTCACCATCCCGATCGCGCTGTTCATGGGCGTCTACCTGCGCACCATCCGGCCCGGCCGGGTGCTCGAGGCCACTGCCATCGGCGTCGTCCTGCTCCTGCTGGCCGTCATCGGCGGCGGGTGGATCGACGACACCGGGCTCGGTGAGGCGCTGACTCTGTCCAAGGAGTGGCTGGTCCTCGCCCTGGTGGTCTACGGGTTCGTCGCCTCGGTGCTGCCGGTGTGGCTGCTGCTCACCCCGCGCGACTACCTGTCGACCTTCATGAAGGTCGGCGTCATCGTGCTGCTGGCCATCGGTCTGATCCTGGCCCGGCCGGTGCTGGCCGCCGACGCGGTCACCGAGTTCGCCCGCGAGGGCACCGGCCCGGTGTTCGCCGGGTCGCTGTTCCCGTTCGTCTTCATCACCATCGCCTGCGGCGCCCTGTCGGGCTTCCACGCCCTGATCTCCTCCGGGACGACGCCGAAGATGGTGGCCAAGGAGAGCCAGGTCCGCCTGATCGGCTACGGCGGCATGCTCATGGAGTCCTTCGTCGCGATCAGCGCCCTGATCGCAGCCGTGGTCATCGACCAGGGGCTGTACTTCGCGATGAACAGCCCGGCCGGCGTCACCGGTGGGACGGCGGAGACGGCCGCCGCCTACGTCAACGGCCTGGGCTTCGACACGACGGCCCAGGACCTCGCGGCGGCGTCCGCGGCGGTGCAGGAGCCGACCCTGGTCTCGCGCACCGGCGGCGCGCCCACGCTGGCGGTCGGGATCGCGAACATCCTGTCCGACGCGTTCGGCTCCGGGATGGCCGCGTTCTGGTACCACTTCGCGATCATGTTCGAGGCGCTGTTCATCCTCACCGCCGTCGACGCCGGCACCCGGGTGGGCCGGTTCATGCTGCAGGACACGATCGGCAACGTCTGGAAGAAGTTCGGCGACCTGTCCTGGCGGCCGGGCAACGTCATGGCCAGCGCCGTCGTGGTCGCGCTGTGGGGCTACATCCTCTACGTCGGCGTGACCGACCCCCTGGGCGGCGTCAACCAGCTCTTCCCGCTGTTCGGCATCTCCAACCAGCTGCTGGCCGCCATCGCCCTCACGCTGGTCACCGTGCTGCTGATCAAGCACGGCAAGCTGAAGTACGCGTGGGTCACCGCCGTCCCGCTGGTGTGGGACCTCGTGGTCACCATGACCGCGAGCTACCAGAAGGTCTTCTCGTCCGACCCGGCGGTCGGCTACTTCGCGCAACGCCAGCGCTACGCCGACGCACAGGCGGCGGGGGAGCTGCTCGCACCCGCCCAGGACCCCGCGCAGATGAACCAGATCATCTTCAACTCGACGCTGAACGGGATCCTGCAAGCGCTGTTCGCGCTGCTGACGCTGGTCGTCGTGGTCAACGCGGTGGTGGTCATCACCCGGGCGATCCGGGCCGGTGGCAGCCTGCCGACCACCGAGGAGCCGGCCGTCCCGTCGCAGCTCGTCGAGCCCTCGGGCATCTTCCCGACGGCGGAGGAGCGCCGCGCCATGGCCGAGCACGAGCGACTGGTCGGCGCGGGCACCGGCCCGGGCGGCACCTTCTCCTCGCGGGACGAGCAGTGAGCGGCGACCTCGTCGTCCGGGCCTGGCGCGGGGTGCGGTGGTACCTGCGCGAGTTCACCGGCGAGGCGCGCTGGGACGACTACCTGCGGCACTGCGCCGAGCACGGGCACGAGCCGGTCAGCCGGCGGGAGTTCGAGCGGCGCCGCGCCGACCTCCGGGAGCGCACCCCCGTCAGCCGCTGCTGCTGAGACCGCCGGCGGCCCCGGTCCCCGCGCGGGACCGGGGCCGCCGGCGGGAGCGGCTCAGGAACGCAGCCCCGGGAACTGGTCGTCGCGCCACTCGCCGGGGCGGGGGCCCTCGACGGCGGCGAGCTCCTCCTCCCGACCGCGCAGCTCGACCCGGCGGATCTTCCCGGAGATGGTCTTGGGCAGCTCGGCGAACTCGATGCGGCGCACCCGCTGGAAGGGCGCGAGGTGCTCGCGGGCGTACCGCAGGATCGCCTGCGCCGTCTCCGCGGTCGGCTCGTGCCCGGGGGCCAGCGCCACGTAGGCCTTGGGCACGGCCAGGCGCACCGCGTCCGGCGCGGGGACGACGGCGGCCTCGGCCACCGCCGGGTGCTCGATGAGGACCGACTCGAGCTCGAACGGGCTGATCTTGTAGTCGCTGGCCTTGAACACGTCGTCGGTGCGGCCCACGTAGGTGATGTAGCCGTCGGCGTCCCGGCCGGCGATGTCCCCGGTGTGGTAGTAGCCGCCGGCCATCGCCCCCGCGTTGCGGTCGGGGTCGCCCTGGTAGCCGGTCATCAGCGGGAGCGGGGAGGCCGAGAGGTCCAGGCAGATCTCGCCCTCGCCGGGGCCCTCCACGGCGCGGCCGGTGAGCGGGTCGACCAATGCCACCGGCACGCCGGGCAGCGGCCGGCCCATCGAGCCGGGCTTGACCACCGACTCGGGGGTGTTGCCGATCTGGGCGGTGGTCTCGGTCTGGCCGTAGCCGTCGCGGATGGTCAGGCCCCACGCCCGGCGGACCTGCTCGATGACCTCGGGGTTCAGCGGCTCCCCGGCGCCGATCACCTCGCGCAGCGCGCCGGGCCCGCCGGAGAGGTCGGCGTTGATGAGCATCCGCCACACCGTCGGCGGCGCGCAGAACGACGTCACCCCGTGCTCGCGGATCCGGTCGAGCAGGACGGCGGGGTCCAGCCGCTTGTAGTCGTGCAGGAAGACCGTCGCCTCGGCGATCCAGGGGGCGAAGAAGCAGGACCAGGCGTGCTTGGCCCAGCCGGGGGAGGAGACGTTGAGGTGCACGTCGCCGGGGCGCAGGCCCAGCCAGTACATCGTGCTCAGGTGCCCGACCGGGTAGGAGACCTGGGTGTGCTCGACCAACTTGGGCCGGGAGGTGGTGCCCGAGGTGAAGTACAGCAGCAGCGGGTCGCCCGGCGCGGTGCCCGGGTGCGGGGCCGGGGCGGCCTCGAGCCCCTCGGCCTCGTGCAGGTCGGCCCACCCGTCGGCCGGGCCCACGCTGATCCGCGTGTAGTCGCCCGGGACAGCGTCGAACTTCGCGGTGTCGGCGGGGGTGCAGACGACGTGCCGGGCGCCGCCGCGCTCGACCCGGTCGGTGAGGTCGGCCGGCCCGAGCGCGGTGGTGGTCGGCATGATGACCGCGCCGAGCTTCATGATCGCCAGCATCGACTCCCACAGCTCGACCTGGTTGCCCAGCATGAGCAGCACCCGGTCGCCGCGGCGCACGCCCCGCTCGGCCAGCCACGCGGCGACCCGGTCGGAGCGGCGGGCCATCTCGTCGAAGGTCCGCGTCGTGGTCGCACCGTCGTCCCCGGCGATGACCAGCGCGGGCCGGCCGTTGCCGCGGGCGATCGCGTCGAACCAGTCCACCGCCCAGTTGAACCGGTCCCCGAGGTCGGGCCAGCGGAACTCGGCGACCGCCCGCTCGTGCTGTCCGCGGAGGTCGAGCAGCTGGTCCCGGGCGGCGCGGTAGGCGTCGGTGGCGGTCATGGTCGGGCAGTCTCCTCCCCATCGGCAGGCAGCGGCACCCGGCCGGACACCGCCCGGACGGCGGTGGCGAGCAGCACCGCCAGGCCCAGCAGCAGCGAGGCGCCGACCAGCCACAGCCCCGCCGAGGGCATGCCCGCCCCGCCGCCGTGCACGTGCCCGGCCGGGGGCGCGTGCACGGCGAGCATGCCGAGGTCCAGGGCGACGGTCGTGCCCCACACCCCGGCGGACGGCGACCGCCACAGGTGCCAGGCGCAGGGCAGGCAGGCCAGCCCCAGCCCGGCCGTGGCGAGCGCGGTCAGCGACGCCGCGCTCACCCCGGCCAGGTGCACGACGGCCGAGCCGAGGGCGAGCAGCGCCGCTCCCCGCCCGGCCAGGGCGACGGCGACGGCGAGGGTCCCGTTCACCCCGTTGATCATGGGGTCGTTGCCGCCGATCCGGGCGGGCACGCCGCGGCGTCCGGCAACGACCCCATGATCACGGCAGGGGGACGCCGTCACGACTCGTGCGCGCAGTGGGCCGACGTCGTCCTCGGCGTGCCCAGCGCCGGGTTGCGGTCGAAGAAGCCGACCGGCTTGAGGGTGAAGCCGGCGTAGTCGGTCGGCATGACCGGCCAGTCCTCCGGCCGCGGGAAGTGGGTCAGCCCGAAGGTGTGCCACAGGACGACGTCCTGCCCCTCGAGCGGCCGGTCGGCCCGCACGAACGCCGGCAGCCCCGCCGAGCCGGGGTGCTGGTTGACGAAGTCGCCGGCCGCGTAGCGCTCGGCCGGGTCGTACTGCGTCACCCACAGGCTCTTGGTGCCGAAGGTGGCGCGCTGGTGGATGGAGGAGGACTCGTCGGCCAGCATGAGCGGGAGGTTCTCCGGGTGCAGCGCGTAGCCCACCGGCTGGCCCAGCCGGTTGGTCCGCTCGGGGTTGACCACGTGCCAGACCCGGCCCACCGTCCCGTCGGTCACCCGGGCCGCCTCCGACTCCCGCGTGAGCGGCGTGGACCGGCGGGTGAAGGCGTTGCCGTAGGGGTTGGCGTCGCTGACCGGCTGCCGGACGGCGTCCACCTCGTGCACGGTGTTGGTCAGCCCGTCGACGGCCATGTCCAGCCGGGCGGAGAACAGGTGCTGGTGGAACGGCGCACCCAGACCGGGCGCGACCTCCGTGGCGTACGGGTGCTCGTCGCCCCGGTAGGACGACGTGAACACGATGCCGGTGGCCTTGGACTCCAGCTGGATCGTGCCGTCGAGGTAGAGGTACCAGTAGAAGCCGTAGTCGTAGTTGCCGATCGTGGTGAAGAAGCTGATCACCAGGCGGCGGGAGCGCCGGGTCTCGGCCATCCCGTTGAACAGGTCGGTGTGCTTCCAGCCCACGCCGTAGTCCTCCTCGTGGAGGCAGATGGCGTTGCGCAGCACCCGCGGGGCGCCGTCCTCGTCGGCGATGGTGGCGTCGAAGTAGTGGATCTCGCCCAGGCAGTCGCAGCCGAGCTCGAGGGCGTTGGTGTACCGGGCGAACAGGTACTCGCCGGTGTCGAAGTAGTTCTGCCAGAACCGCACGGGCGACGGGTCGGCGTAGGGCACCACCATCTCCGAGATCGACGCCCGGTAGACGACCGACCGGCCGTCGACCGAGACCTGGTGCAGGGTGAGCCCCTCGCGGACGTCGAACCCGACCCGCACCTCCCAGCCGGCCCAGCGCACGACGTCGTCCTCGACGGTGAAGCTGGGGCCTTCGGGCTGGGTGATCTCGATCGGCTTGAGGTCACGCGCGGGGGACCGGTGCGCCTCGCCGTCCCAGTCGCCGCGCTCGGCCGGCACCGGCAGGTCGTAGTGGTCGTGCACCGCGGTGGTCACCCCGCGGGTGATGTCGACGTAGGCCACCACGCCGTCCACCGGGTGCGCCCACGGCAGGTCGTGCTCGTCGGCCTGGTGGAAGCCCAGGACGCGGACCACCCGGTGGCCGAACTCCTCGGGGAAGTACGACCCGGCCGACAGCGGCACGGCCCGCACGTTCGCCACGTCCAGCCCGCGCTTGGCCATGGCGGCGATCCACCGCTCGTCGGCGGCCAGGATCGGCTCGATGGCCTCGAACTCGGCGTCCAGGATCGGCACCTGCCCGTCGGCGACGCCGTCGATCTCGACGTCGGAGACGATCGACCGGCCGGTCACCGAGACGGTGAGGTCGCGGCCCCGGCCCGTGGCCCGGTCCAGCAGCAGGACGCGCAGCCGGCGCTCGACCGGCTGCCCGGGCTGCCACGCCATGACCTCGCGCTTGTGTGGCTCGTCGAGGCCGACGTAGACGAACTTCGTGTTCTCGCCGAGCAGGCCGGCCGCCTCGACGACCTCCCGGGCGGCGGTGATCTCCGCAGGCGTCATCCGGGACAGCGGGTGGGTGGTGCTCGTGGTGGGGGCGGTGAGGGTCACGGCGTCTCCAAGGTGGGTGCGGACGACACGGTCAGATCTGCGGGGCGGAGTCGGCGGGGGAGGCGGCGGCCAGGTCGCGGGCTGCCTCGGGGCGGGCCTTGGCCAGGGCCCAGCCCGCGGCCAGGGCGACGGCGAGCAGGACGCCGGCGCCGACGCCCAGCACGGTGGAGCCGCCCATGAGCAGCGGCAGGTTCTCGACCAGCAGGACCAGGATCGCGGCGAGGCCGAGCAGGCCGAGGACGGGCGCGACGAGCGTCTGCCAGGGACGGCGGTCCACGCGGGTGCGGCGGAAGAACACGATCACCGCCAGGCAGGCCAGCAGCATGAGGACGACGATCCCGACGCTGGCGACGCCGGCCAGCCAGGTGAAGACCTCCAGGACCGGGTCCAGGCCGGCGACCACGCAGACGGCCATGACCAGGGCCCCCACGCCGGAGGTCACCAGCGAGGCGACGTGCGGCGAGGCGTGCCGGGCGTGGCTGCGGCCGCAGACGCCGGGCAGCACGGCGGTGTTGCCCAGGGAGAAGACGTAGCGGGCCAGCACGTTGTGGAAGGCCAGGATCGCCGCGAACAGGCTGGTCACGAAGAGCACCTGCAGGACGTCGGCCGCCGCCGTCCCGACGAACTGCTGGGCCGTCGCGACCACGATGCCGCCGGGGTCCGCGGCCGACTCCTCGACGATGCGGCTGTCGCCCCATGCGCTCACGATGGCCCACGAGGAGACGGTGTAGAAGACCGCGATGATGGCGAGTGCGGCGTAGGTGGCCCGCGGGACGGTCCGGTCCGGGTCCCGGGCCTCGTCGCGGAAGATCGCGGTCGCCTCGAAGCCGATGAACCCGGCGATGGCGAACATCAGCCCGATGCCCGGCGCGCCGGAGAGGACGTCGCCGGGCGTCACCAGCGCCGTCGACAGGCCCTCGGGCCCGCCGCCCTGGCCGACGACGGCGGCGTCCAGGACGAGCACGATGCCCACCTCGGCGACCAGCAGGACGCCCAGCACCTTGCTCGACAGCTCGATGTGCCGGTACCCGAGCACGCCGGTGACGGCCAGGACGGCGGCGGTCCACAGCCACCACGGGAGGTCCGGCCCGCCGTAGCCGGTCACCAGGTCGTCGAGCAGGAACCCGATGTAGCCGTAGACGGCGCCCTGCACGGTGACGTAGCTGATCAGCGCGACGAGGGCGCTGCCGAGTCCCGCGCCGCGGCCCAGCCCGGTGCCGATGTAGGAGTAGAACGCGCCGGCGTTCGGCACGTGCCGGGTCATCGCGGTGAACCCGACGGCGAAGAACAGCAGGACGACCGCGGCGACGACGTACATGGCCGGGTAGCCCGGGCCGTTCCCCGCCGCGATGCCGATGGGCACCGAGCCGGCGATCACCGTCAGCGGCGCGGCCGCGGCCACCACCATGAAGACGATCGCGGCCGGGCCGAGGCGTCCCCGCAGCCGGTGGTCGGCGGCGGTCGGGCGCGCGGTGCCCGCGGCGGTGGGTGGCGGGTCGGAGACGGTGGCCATGCGGACCTCCGGGGTCGGGGACGACCCGCACACTGTGGCGTCGGACCCGACCTGCACGGTCACACGGCCGTAACTTCACGGAAACGTCCGTGTAACCCCGAACGAGACGGCGGTCACACTTTTCTCATTCGAGAACGGCCCCGCGGGCACGCCGCGTGGCTACGCTCGCCCACCGTCGAGGGGGGGGGGGGGGGGGGGGGGGGGGGGGGGGGGGGGGCGCGGGCGGGGGGGGGGGGGGGGGGGGGGGGGGGGGGGGGGGGGGGGGGGGGGGGGGGGGGGGGGGGGGGGGGGGGGGGGGGGGGGGGGGGGGGGGGGGGGGGGGGGGG
>NZ_JBJGYS010000052.1:0-16677 GCF_054050115.1 Geodermatophilus sp. SYSU D00708
GGCCCCCCCAGCCGGGGGGGCGCGCGCGGGGCCCGCTGCGGGGGCACCGGGGGGGGGGGGGCGCGGGGGGGGGGCCCCGCCGCCGCGGTGTCCAGCCGCCACGTCGCCGGCGGGGGAGGGGGCGCGGCGTCGAGCGACTCGAGGACCTGCTCCCCGCGGCCCAGCCGGCCGGCGGCGGAGGCGAGGGCGGCGCCGGCGGCGGCCCGCGGGTCGGTGCGGCCCCAGCGGCGGTGCACCCGGGCCAGCGCCGCCTGCACGGCCTCCTCGGCGCGGGGAGCGTCCCCGGTCAGCCGCAGCGCCTCGGCCAGCAGCGCCGGCCGCTCGGCGGCGACGAACCGCCCGAAGGCCTCGTCGACGTCGCGCACCGCTCCAGTCTGGGCGCTGCACCGCCCGCCGCGCTCAGCCCCCCGCCGCGCTCAGCCCCCCGCCGCGCTCAGCCGCCCGCCGGGACCGGGGCCGGCGGGAAGGCGGCGAGGACCCGCGCGCTGCGGGCCGCCGCCACGTCCCGGTACTCGCCGTGCGTGACCGCGTAGAGGGCGTTGTCCCGCACCGCCTGGACCACGAGCGCGCCCACCTCGTCGGGCTCGATGAACCGCAGCCGGCCGGTCTCCTCGAGGTCGACGTCGACCAGGCCGGTGGCCCCGGTCGCCGGCCGGGTGCGCAGGCTGGTCTTGATGTTGCTGTGCACCGCGCCGGGCAGCAGGGCGGTGACGCCGACCCGCGAGCCCGCCGCGGCCAGCTCGGCGGCCAGCACCTCGCTGATGCCCAGGACGGCGGCCTTGCTCGCGACGTAGGGGGCGACGTCCGGCGGGGTCACCAGCACCGACATCGACGAGGTGTTGACCACGTGCCCCCAGTCGGGGTTGCGCTCCAGCACCGGCAGGAACGCCTGGATGCCGTGCACCACCCCGTACAGGTTGACGTCGAGCACCCAGCGCCAGTCGTCGAGGCCGAGCCGGGCGACCGGCCCGAACGGCCCCACGCCGGCGTTGTTGCAGACCACGTGCACCTCGCCGTACTCGGCGACGGCCCGGTCGGCCAGCGCGGCCACGCTGTCGGGGTCGGTGACGTCGGTGCGCACGCCGAGGACGCCGAGCTCGCGGGCGGTGGCCGCGAGGGCGGCCTCGTCCACGTCGGCGATCACGACGGAGCAGCCGGCGTCCCGGAACGCCCGGGCCAGGCCGCGGCCGATGCCCGACGCCCCGCCGGTCACCACGGCGGTGGTGCCGGCGAACTCCACGGTGCGGGTCACGCGGCCACCCGCAGGCCCCGCGCCTTGGGCATGACCTCGCGGGCGAACAGCGCCAGGCTCTCGCGGGCCTGGTCGTAGGACATGCCGCCGAAGCACGGTGCCACGACCAGCTCGTAGTCGCCCAGGACGTCGCGGATCGCCTCGATCTGGCCGAGGATGCGCTCCGGGTCGCCCCACAGCGCGGTCGCGGCGTAGTCGTTCGCGGCCTTCTCCAGCCCGATCTCGCGGAAGTACGCCGCGCTCTCCGCGTAGCGCTCGTGGCCCTTGGTGGTGGCGAAGTGCTCGCCGGCCATCTCGTAGTGGTCGACGTTGGACATGAAGAACCGGTTGACGTACCGGAAGTGCCGCTCGCGGGCGAGCTCGTCGTCCTCGTGGCAGTACATGTTGACGTTGAGCGAGATCGGCGGGGCCACCCGGCCGTGCTCGGCCTCGAACAGCTCGCGGTAGCGGGTGAAGTTGGCCATCAGGGCCGGCACCGGGCGGACGATGAACGACATCATCTGCGCCTCGAGCCTCGCCGCCATGACCAGCGAGTCCGGCGAGCCGGCCACGACGTAGCGGCGGCCGCGGAAGCTCCCGCGCGGGCGCGGGCGCAGCTCCGCGCGCGGCTGCGGGTAGAACGGCCCCTCGCCCTCGATGACGCCGGTCTCCAGCGCCTCGAAGATCATCGGCGCGGCCTCGTCGAAGCGGTCGCGGGTCTCGTCCAGCGGGATGCGGAAGGGGACGTACTCCCGGCGCGACAGCCCGCGCCCGAGCCCCAGCAGCACGCGGCCGCCGGAGATGGTGTCGAGCATCAGCGCCTTCTCGGCCACCCGCAGCGGGTCGTTCCACGGCACGATCACCGCGCCGGTGCCGAGCTTGACGTGCGACGTCCGGCCCGCGACGTGGGACAGCAGCAGCAGGTTGTCCGGGCACAGCGAGTAGTCCTCGAAGTGGTGCTCGACGGCCCAGACGCTGTCGTAGCCGAGGGCCTCGGCGCGCACGGCGAGGTCGATCTCGCCCGCGTACATCTGCTCGTCGGTGAGCTCGGGGTCGAGCTTCCCGAAGCCGAGGTTGATCCCGATGCTGAGGTCCACTGCGCCCGTCCTCCCGGTGTGATCCGCGTCTCGCGAGCGACGCTACGGAGCACCCGGCCCCCGGCCGTCCTGCTCTCCGGTCAGGCGGAAGACTTCCTCAGCCGACGCCGGGGTTCATGATCCCGAGCGGGTCGACCGCGGCCCGGACGCGGGCGGCGAGGTCGAGGACGTCGGGACCGACCTGCTCGGCCAGCGCCGCGACCTTGGCCCGGCCGACGCCGTGCTCGCCGGTGATGGTGCCGCCCGCCTCGATCGCCGTGCGCAGGATCGCGTCGAACGCGGCCCGCGCCCGGGCGACGCTGTCGGCGTCGCCGGGCACGTAGAGGATCGCCGGGTGCAGGTTGCCGTCCCCGGCGTGCGCGAAGACGGGGATCTCGACGTCGTGCTCGGCGGCGATCGCCGCGATGCGCTCGAGCACGGCCGGCAGCCGGTCGACCGGGACGCAGACGTCCTCGGGCATCACCGCGCCGCGGGCGTCGATGGCCGGCCCGGTCGCCCGCCGCGCCTCCAGGAACGCCTCGCCCTCGGCGGGGTCGTCGGTCTCCAGCACCTCCCGGGCACCCGCGGCCCGGCAGCACCCGGCGATGACCGCGACCTCCTGCGCGCGGGCCGCGCCGGGGGCGTCGGACTGGGCGATGAGCAGGGCGCCGGCGGTGCGGTCCAGCCCCATCGGGCGGAAGTCCTCGACCGCGTTCACCGCCGCCCGGTCGAGCAGCTCCACCATCGACGGGCGCACGCGGGCGCCCATCGCGGCGACCGCGGCGCCGGCGTCGGCCGGGGTGTCGAACCACGCGACGACGGTGGCCGCCGGCTCCTGCGCCGGGACCAGCCGCAGCACCACCTGGGTCACCACGCCGAGGGTCCCCTCGCTGCCCACGAACAGCGGCAGCAGCGGCAGGCCGGCGACGTCCTTGACCGTCCGGCCGCCCAGGGTGACCAGCCGCCCGTCGGGCAGGACGACGTCGAGCCCGAGGACGTAGTCGCTGGTGACGCCGTACTTGACGCAGCAGATGCCGCCGGCGTCGGTGGCGACGTTGCCCCCGATGGTGGAGATGCGGAACGAGCCCGGGTCCGGCGGGTACCACAGCCCGTGGACGGCGGCGGCGTCCTTGACCGCGGCGTTGAGGGCGCCGGGCTCCACGACCGCCACCCGGGTGACCGGGTCGACCTCGATCCCGGTCATCCGCTCGGTGCACACCACCAGGCAGCCCGGCACCGCGGTGGCGCCGCCGGCCAGGCCGGTGCCCGCACCCCGGGGGACCACCGGCACCCGGTGCTCGCTCGCCCACCGCAGCGCCGTCTGCACCTGGCCGGCGTCCTCGGCGCGGACGACGGCGACCGGCTGCCCGGCGTCGGCCGCCCGCGTCCAGTCCTGCTGGTACTTCTCCGTCCGCGGGGGATCGGTGACGACCACCCCCTCGGGCAGGGACTCCACCAGCCGGCGCACCGCACCCTCGTCCATGGCAGCAGCCAACCACCGGCGCGCCGGGGACGGCGGTCACCCGCGCGACCACCGCCCGCGACGGCGCGCGCCGCGGCACCCGGCGGTTCCGGATCGCGGGGCACGGCCTGCGGCCGGCGGCCCTGGCGTGCGCCTGGCCCGGCACTGCGAGGAGGCCCATGAGGACTCACCGGATGACCGTCGTCGAGGCCACCGCCCTCGCGCTGGTGGCCGTGCCGGCCGCCGCGACCGGCGCCCAGGAGGGCGGCACCACGGTCGCCGGCGGCCTGGACAGCCCCCGCCAGGTCGACCCGACGCCGGTCGGGCAGCTGGTCCGGGTGACCGACGACGACGAGCGGACCCACGCGCAGGTCACCCTGCCGACCGGGCTGCTGCTCGACGACGGCGACCTGTACGCCTCGGCGTGGAGCATCGCCGGCCTGCTCGGCCTGCTCGGCCAGCCGGGCCGCGGCGAGCTCGTGCGCGTGGGCGACGACGCCTTCGAGCCCGCCCCTGAGCCGGGGCCTGCCTCAGCCGGCCGCGACGAGGACGACGGCGTCGACCTCCACCGCGATGCCGAAGGGCAGCTCCGCCATGCCCACCGCCGAGCGGGCGGCGAGTCCGGCGTCGCCGAGGACGTCGGTGAGCAGGTCGGAGCAGCCGTCGACCACCGCGGGGACCTGCGTGAACCCCGGCGCGCAGTTCACCATGCCGAACAGCTTCAGCACCTGCCGGACCCGGCCGAGGTCGCCGAGCTCGGTCCGCAGCCGCGCGAGGATCTGCAGGCCGGCCAGCCGGGCCGCCTCCCGGCCGGTCTCCAGGTCCAGCGCGCGCTCGCCGACCTTGCCGGTGAGCAGGGTGCCGTCCGGCCGCACCGGCCCCACCCCGGAGAGGAAGAGCAGGTCCCCGGCGCGGGTGGCCGGCGCGTAGTGGGCGCGGGGGCTCAGCGGCTCGGGCAGCTCGATGCCGAGCTCGCGCAGCCGGTCGTCGACGGTCATGGGCCCACCCTGTCCTCCGGCCCCCGGCGTCACCAACGGGCCGGCGTCCCGCTCCGCGACCTCCGGCCCTGGAGATCCCGGGTCCCACCGCCCACGCTGGAGGGGTGGGAGGAGGCCACGATGGCGCTGCACACCCGATGGGCGAAGGGAGAGCACCGGCGGGGACGGCTGGTCCGGGCCGTGCACCGCGGGTTGAGGGCGGTCGGGGAGGACGGCGTCCGGCCCCGGTGGGTGACCCTGGAGGTGCGGGGACGGCGCACCGGCCGCGCGACGTCGTCCCCGCTGGTCGTCGCCCCCCTCGACGGGGAGCGGTACCTGGTCGCCCTGCGCGGTGAGGACACCGGCTGGGTGCGGAACGTGCGGGCCGCGGGCGGCCGCGCGGTGCTGCGGCACGGACGCCGGGAGCCGGTGCGCCTGGAGGAGGTGCCGCCCGCGGCGCGCCCGCCGGTGATCCGGCGCTACCTGGAGCTGGTGCCCGGCCGCCGGGGAGCCCGGCCCGCGCCGGAGGCCGACGCCCCCCGGGTGGCCGCCGACGTCCCCGTCTTCCGGGTGGTCGGCGAGCCGGTCACGCCGATCCGAGGGCGGCGCGGAGGAAGCCGCTGACCGCACCCAGCACGGCCGGGGTGTCGAACGCGGGGTCCTCGTGGTTGGCGCCACCCAGCAGGAGGAACGACGTGGGCACCCCGGCGCCGCGCAGCGCGTCGGCCAGCCGCCGGCTGTGGGTGGACGGGACGAGCCCGTCGGCGTCGCCGTGTGCGACGAGGAACGGCGGCGCCCCGGCGTGCACGTGGGTGAGCGGGCTGGCCGCGCGGGCCGCCTCCAGGTCGTCGGCGGTCGCCGCCAGCCCGAGCAGGCGGGCCTCGAACGAGGGCACCAGCGGCGGGCCGCTGACGAACGGCGGCAGCGGCCCCTCCGGGACGTCGGTGTCGCGGGCGAGCAGGTCGGTCACCGGGAACCAGGTCACGACCGCCTGCACCGAGCTGTCGCCCAGCTCGCCGTCCCGCGCGTCGGGGCACAGGCCGGCCAGGGCGGCGAGGTGGCCGCCGGCCGAGGCGCCCCAGGCGCCGACCCGGGCGGCGTCGACCCCGTGGGCCGCCCCCTCGGCGCGCAGCCAGCGGACGGCGGCCCGGAGGTCGTCGAGCGGCGCGGGGAAGGTGGCCTGGCCGCTGAGCCGGTACTGCACCGCGGCCACGGCGACGCCGTCGGCGGCCACCGGGAGCAGCCGCTCCTCGGCGCGGTCGGTGCGCGTGCCCCGCAGCCAGCCGCCCCCGTGGAGGTAGACCGCGACCGGTGTCGGCCGGGGCGCCTCGGGCACGTAGAGGTCCAGGCACAGCTCGACGCCGTCGGGGGTGGCGTAGACCAGGTCGGGGGTGACGGTGACGGCGGCGGGCGGCATGGTGCTCCAGGGACGCAGGACGGGGGGCGGGCGCCAGCCTGGACCGTCCGGCAGCGGGCGGCAACCCGCCGTTACGCTCGTCGGGTGCCGGCCAAGCCGCTCCGCGACGTCGTCGCGCCGGACCTGGACGTGCTGTTCTGCGGCATCAACCCCTCGCTGCTGTCGGCGGCGCGCGGGCACCACTTCGCCCGGCCCGGCAACCGCTTCTGGCCGGCGCTGCACCTGGCCGGGCTGACGCCGCGGCGGATGACGCCCGAGGAGGACGGCGAGCTGCCGCGCCACGGCCTGGGCGTGACCAACCTGGTGGACCGGCCGACCCGCACGGCAGCGGAGCTGAGCCCCGAGGAGCTGCGGGAGGGGGCCGCGGCGCTGGCCGAGCTGGTGGCCCGGTACCGGCCGCGGGTGCTCGCCGTCCTGGGGGTGGGCGCCTACCGGACCGGCTTCGGCCGGCCACGCGCGGTCCTGGGCCGGCAGGACGAGCGGATCGGCGGCGCGCAGACCTGGGTGGTGCCGAACCCGAGCGGCCTCAACGCGCATTACCAGCTGCCGGACCTGGCCCGGCTGTACGGGCAGCTGCGGTCAGCGGCCGACGGCGACGGCGCGCTGCCGGCTGACGGCGGCTCGTCCGGGGGTCAGGCGCCGACCGGTGCCGGCACGCGGGCCAGGGGAGCGGAGACGGCGTAGACGCCGTCCGCCGCGGTCAGGGACGCGCCGGGCAGCAGCCGGCGGACCAGCCCGACGACGCGGTCGTTGTCCTCCTGGACGTCGGCGGTGAGGGTGGCCACGCCGCGCCGGCCGGCCAGCTCGACGAGCTCGCGGAGCAGCTGCCGGCCGACCCCGACGCCCTGCCACCCGTCCTCGACGACGACGGCGACCTCGGCCGTCGCCGGGTCGGCGGGGGAGCGGTCGTAGCGGGCCACCCCGACGACCTCGCCGCCCACCTCGGCGACCAGCGCCTCCCGCAGGTGGTGGTCCACGGCGACCAGGTGGGGGAGCGCGGCGGCCGGCGGCCGGCGCAGCGGCGCGTGGAACCGGCGGTAGACCGTCTCGGGGGACAGCCGGCTCCACAGGCGGCAGAAGCGCGGGCCGTCGTCCGGCCGCACCGGCCTCGTGCGCACTCCGATGTCCATGCCGCACCTCCTCGGTTCGGGAGGTGAACTCTGCTCCGTCCGGGTGAGTTCGTCAAGCGAACCCAGCGAGGTAGGATCGCGGTGTGGGCGAGGCGCTGTGGGACCGGTCGCGGTGCTCGGTCGCGGGCGCGCTGGCCGTCGTCGGGGAGAAGTGGAGCCTGCTCGTGCTGCGCGAGGCGTTCCTCGGCGTGCGCCGGTTCGCCGACTTCCAGCGGGTGCTCGGCGCGCCGCGGGCCGTGCTCACCGACCGGCTGAACACCCTGGTCGACCAGGGGCTGTTGCGGCGGGAGCCCTACCAGGCGCAGGGGGAGCGGCAGCGGCACGAGTACCGGCTGACGCAGAAGGGCATCGACCTCTACCCGGCGCTGGTCGCACTGATGGAGTGGGGCGACCGCCACCTCGCCGGGGAGGGCGCCGCGCCGCTGGAGCTGCGGCACCGCGACTGCGGCGAGCCGGTGCACCTGGCGCTGGTCTGCGAGGCCGGGCACGAGCTCTCCGGCGCCCGCGACGTGCGCGCCGTCCCCGCCGGCGCCGAGGCCGCCCGTTCCCGCTGACGGAAGCGGGGCCGGCCGGCCGGGCGCCCGCTGACAGACTCGGCCGCATGCCGGTCCCGGGGGCCTCGAGCCGACTCGCCACGCTGTCGCTGCCGAACACGACCGTCGACTCGGTCGTCGACGACCCGGGGGACGCGACGACCCCGCCGTCCTGCCGCGTGCAGCTCACCGTCACCCACCCGCCGGCCGACGACCGCGTGACCGTCTGGGTGCACCTGCCCACGCAGACGTGGAACGGCCGCTTCCAGGGCGTGGGTGGGGGCGGCTTCCTCGGCGGCTCCCCGGAGTCCCTGCTCGAGCCGCTGCGCGCCGGGTACGCCGCGGCCGCGACCGACGCCGGCCACCCCGACGCCACCGCCTCCTTCGCCCTCGACGGCCGGGGTCGGCTGGACTGGCAGCGCATCCGGGACTTCGGCCACCTCGGCATCCACGACATGACGGTCGCGGCCAAGGCGGTGGTGACCGCGTACTACGGGCAGCCGCCGGCGTACTCCTACTTCAACGGCTGCTCGACCGGCGGCCGGCAGGGGCTGATGGCGGCGCAGCGCTACCCGGCCGACTACGACGGCGTCCTCTCCGGCGCGCCGGCGATCAACTGGCCGCGGATGCAGGTCGGCCAGATCTGGGGCCAGCTCGTCATGCTCGAGCGAGGCAACTTCGTCTCCGCGGCCAAGTTCGAGGCGGCGCTGGCCGCGATCGTCGAGCAGTGCGACACCGTGGGGGACGGCGTCCGCGACCGCGTGGTGGGCGACCCGCTGGCCGCGCGGCCCGACCTCGACGCCCTGGTCGGGCTGCCGACGCCGGACGGCCCGTTGACCGAGACCGACGTCGAGGTGGTCCGGCTCATCGGGGAGGGGCCGCGGCGGCGGGACGGGGAGTTCCTCTGGTACGGCCTGGCCCCCGGCGCGCCCTTCGCCGGCCTGCACGACACCGCGGTGGTCGACGGCCAGCTGGTCGGTCAGCCGTTCGTCTTCGACCTGTGGTGGATCGGGCTGTTCCTGGAGCAGGACCCGGCCTGGGACTGGCGCACCCTCACCCGCGAGGCGTTCGAGGCGTACTTCGAGCGGTCGGTGGAGATGTACTCCGCCGTCCTGGCCGCCGACGATCCCGACCTGACCGCGTTCGCCGACCGGGGTGGGAAGGCGCTGCTCTGGCACGGCGCCGCCGACTTCGGCATCCCGTTCCAGGGCACCGTCGACTACTACGAGCGGGTCGGGGCGCGGATGGGCGCCGAGCGCACCGACGAGTTCCTCCGGCTGTTCCTCGCCCCCGGCGTCGGCCACTGCGGCGGCGGCGTCGGGCCCCAGCCGGGCGGCCAGTTCGAGGCGCTGGTCGCCTGGGTCGAGGAGGGCCGCGCGCCCGAGGAACTGGTCGCGACGAGGAGTGCCGAGGACGGGACCGTGCTGCAGACCCGCCCGCTCTACGCCTACCCGGGCATCGCGCGGTGGACGGGCGAGGGCGACCCGGACGACGCGGCCAGCTTCACCCGCGCCGAGGGCACCCGCCTGGCCCCGCACCGCGACTGAGCGCCGGTCGGCCAGCGACCGGTCAGACCGGCTGCGGGCCCTCGGGAGGAGGGGCGGTCGGGTCGGTCGGCCCCGGCTGCGGCACCGGCGCCGGCCCGGGCGGGGAGACCGGGTCCATCGGCGACGGGGAGGGCGACGGGGGCTGGGGGCCGGGCAGGGGAGGCGTCGTCATGGGCCCGCTCCTACCCGGTCGGGCCCGCGCCATCCCGCGTCGAGCGGCGACCGCCCGCCGGGTCCCCTACGGTCCGGGGGTGACCAAGCGGGTGGTCGTGGTGGGCGGGGACGCAGCCGGTGGCAGCGCCGCATCGCAGGCGAAGAAGCGGCAGCGCGACCTCGACGTCGTGATGTTCGAGCGCGGGCGGGCGACGTCCTACTCCGCGTGCGGCATCCCCTACTGGATCAGCGACGCGGTCGACTCCGAGGCCGAGCTGATCGCCCGCACCCCCGAGCAGCACCGGGCCGCGGGCATCGACGTCCGGATGCGCACCGAGGTCGTCGGGATCGACCTGGACCGCCGCGTCGTCCACTGGCGGGACCTGGACGGCGGTGGCGAGGGGACCGAGGGCTTCGACGAGCTGGTCTACGCCACCGGCAGCGTCCCCATGCGCCCGCCGGTCCCGGGCATCGACGCCCCCGGGGTGTACGGCGTCCAGGTGCTCGACGACGGCGTGGCGCTGCGCGCGGAGCTGGAGAGCGGCGACGTCCGCCGGGTGGTCGTGGTGGGCGGCGGCTACATCGGCCTGGAGATCGCCGAGGCCTGCCGGATCCGCGGGCTCGAGGTCACCGTCGTCGACCGCTCGGCCACGCCGGTGGGCACCTTCGACCCCGACGTCGGGCAGTTCATCGCCGACGCCGTCCGCCGCGAGGGGATCGAGCTGGTGCTCTCCGACCCGGTCGCGGCGATCGAGGTCGACCGCACCGGGCGCGCCCGGGCGGTGGTCACCGCCGGCGGCAAGGAGCTGCCCGCCGACCTGGTGGTGCTGGGCCTCGGCGTGCGGCCGGCCGTCCGGCTGGCCGAGGAGGCCGGCATCCCGCTCGGGGTCTCCGGCGGCGTCGCCGTCGACGTGCGGATGCACACCCGCGCCGAGGGGGTGTGGGCCGCCGGGGACTGCGTCGAGTCGCGGCACCGGCTGACCGGGCAGCCGATCGTGGTGGCGCTGGGCACCCACGCCAACAAGCAGGGACGGGTGGCGGGGATCAACATCGGCGGGGGCTACGCGACGTTCCCGGGCGTCATCGGGACCGCCATCACCCGGATCTGCGACCTGGAGGTGGCCCGCACCGGCCTGTCCGAGGCCGAGGCGGCCGCCGCCGGGTACTCCTTCGTCACCGCGTCGGTGGACTCCACGACCAAGGCCGGGTACTTCCCGGGCGCCCAGCCCATCCGGGTCAAGATGATCGCCGAGCGGCGCAGCGGGCAGCTGCTCGGCGCCCAGGTCGTCGGCCGGGAGGCGGCGGCCAAGCGCATCGACGCGCTGGCGATCTGCATCTGGAACGAGATGGGCGTCGACCAGGTCCTCTCCCTGGACCTCGCCTACGCCCCGCCGTTCTCCCCGGTGTGGGACCCCGTGCTCATCGCCGCCCGGAAGGCGTTCGAGGCCGTGGAGACCGACGTCCGCCTGCTGTAGCGGACACCGGCGACCAGGAGGAGCGGGACATGGCGGACGGCGGGGGGGCCGGTGTACGTCGCCCTGGGTGACTCCATCTCCATCGACGACTACGCGGGCGGCCCCGGGCGCGGAGGCGCCGGCCTGCTGTTCGCCAACCGCGATGACGACTTCCCCGACTGGCGCGGCCGTGACCTGGTGACCGCGGACCCGGACACCGGCTTCACGATGCTGGCCACGGACGGCGCCACGACCCCCACCCTCCTCGAGGTCCAGCTGCCCCGGCTGGCGGCGCTCGGGGCCCGCCCGTCACTGGTCACGCTGACGATCGGCGGCAACGACCTGCTGGGCGCCTACGGCGACACCCCGGCGGCGCGCGCGACGGTCACCCGGGTCGCGGCGGCCGTGGACCGGGCGCTGGCCGAGATCGCCCGGCTGTCGTCGCCGGAGGGCCGGATCGCGCTCGGCACGGTGTACGACCCGAGCGACGGCACCGGCGACGCCGCCCGGCTGGGGCTGCCGCCCTGGCCGGACGCGGTCGCGGTGCTCGGCGAGCTCAACGACGAGCTACGCGCCACCGCAGCCCGGCACGGCGTCCGCGTCGCCGAGATCGCCGAGGCCTTCCACGGCCACGGCCTGCTGGCCGGCGACCCCACCCGTCCGGACGCGCGGCCACCGGACCGGGCGCTGTGGTTCTGCAACGTCATCGAGCCCAACGCGTGGGGCGCCTCCGGCGTGCGCGCGGCCTTCTGGGCAGCCCTGGCCACCGGAGGTCCCGCGGTCGGCAGTTACCCCGGACGCGTCCACGGGTAGACCCGGGTGGCTCAGGACGGGAGCGACCTCAGGGGGAGACGTGACCACGACGAGCGACAACCACTTCCTCGCCCAGGCCGTGCACGACCTCGGCTCGGCGCTGTGGCTCGGCGGCGCGGTGATGGGCATCGCCGGGGTGAACAAGTCCGGCAGCGACCTCAGCCAGGGGATCGACCGCATCCGGGTGGCCAACTCCGCCTGGAGCCGGTTCGCCCCGGCGCAGTGGGGCGGCATCGCGGCCACACTGCTGGCCGGGCTGCGGCTCACCCAGGTCGGCGGCCGCCGGCTCGCGCTCCAGGAGGGCTTCGCGTCGGTCGGTGCGCTCAAGGCCGCCCTGGCCGTGGCCGGCGCGGGCGCGACGGCGTACGCCGCCTACAGCGGCAACCGCATCGGCACGCTGGCGGAGGAGGCCGAGCGGCGCGGCACGCCCGTCGAGGTCAAGGACGCCACGCTGCCCACCGCGGGCACCCCCGAGGAGATCGCGACGTGGCAGCGGCGCCAGCGGATCACGCAGTTCGTCGTCCCGGCGCTGGCCGGGGCGAACATCGTCTGCGGCTCCTGGCTCGTGCAGTCCTACCGGCCTGCCGCCACCGCCCAGGGCGTCCTCGCCCGGCTGGTGCGCCGCTGACCTCGCCGCCGGGAGCCTGCCGCGGGGCGCAGGCCGGCCCGCGTCAGCCCGCGTAGCGCGTGGCGAACGCGCGCGGCGTCATCGCGGTGACCCGCGCGAAGTCGCGGCTGAAGTGGGCCTGGTCGGCGTACCCGAGGACGGCGGCCACCTCCGCCAGGGTGGTGGACCGGCTGCGGAGACGCTCCGCCGCCTCCTGCAGCCGGCGTCGCTGGATGAGCCACTTCGGCGTCAGCCCGAGCCTGCGGTGCACCAGCCGCTGCAGGGCGCGCTCCGACAGCCCGAACTCGGCGCAGACCTGCGCCACGCGGGTCACCCCGGCGTCCCCCTCGACGAAGGCGACCACCCGGTTGACCAGGTCGCCCTCGGCGTCGACGGGGAGCAGCGGGCGCAGCGCGTCGCCGAAGGCGTCCATCGCCGCCCCGTGCGCGTCGGGCGCGGCCGGGTCGGGCGCCATGGCGGTGCGCACCCGGTCGACGAGCCGGCTCCCCTCGGCACCCAGGACCTCGGCCAGGTCGACGTACCGGTCGGTGTAGGCCGCCAGGGGCTCCCGCGCCAGGAGGTACCCGGCCGCCGGCGCGCACATGAGCCCGACCGCCCAGCCGTCCCCGGTGAGCGTGGTCGTGGACAGCCCCGAGACGACGCCGTAGAAGCGCGCGTACCCCGCGGAGACGACCAGCAGCGTCACCGGGTACTGCAGCACCCGCTGCGGTGCCTCGGCGCCCGGCGGCACCGACCAGACCGGGATCCAGAACCGCTGCAGCAGGCCGGCGAACTCCGGGTCGGCCGCGTACCGGTGCATCACGTGCGACCCGTCGCGGGGATCGCGCAGGTGGGCACGCTCGATCGCGTCCAGCGGGACCGTCCGGGCGGTGTCGGGTTTCATCAAGACCCCACCCTGCCGTGGTCCCTACCGTTCGGCCATGACCGACACCGCGAGCTCGTACGAGGCCGCCGACCGCCCGCTGACCGCCGTCCTGGACGCCGTCCCCGCCGACCGGTGGACCGCACCGTCGCCCTGCGCCGGGTGGGCGGCGCGGGACGTCGTCCGGCACCTGGTGGAGACCCAGCGGGAGTTCCTGACCGGGCACGGCGTCGACCTGGGAGAGGCCCCGGACGTCGACGCCGACCCGGCCGGCGCGTGGCGCCGGCACGCCGATCGGGTCTCCGGCGCGATCGCCGACGACGCCGTCGCCGGCGCGGAGTTCGACGGGTACTTCGGTCCCACGACCGTCGGCGCCACCCTCGAGCGGTTCTACGTCTGGGACATGCTCGTGCACCGCTGGGACGTGGCCCGGGCCGCGGGCATCGACGCCGGGTTCACCGACGACGAGCTCGACCGGATCGAGCAGGGGGCCGAGGGCTTCGGGGACGCCCTCTACAGCGAGGGCATCTGCCGGCCGGCGGTCGAGGCGCCCGCCGGCGCCGACCGGGCGACCCGCGTGCTGGCCCGCCTCGGGCGGGCCTGACCGGCGCGGCGCTCAGGCCGCGGGGCGGGTGAGCGCCCAGCGCGCCTCGAGCCACTCGTTGAGGCGGGCCTCGGCGGCCTGGCAGGCGGTGAAGGCGGCGATGCTGGGCGACTCGGTGAACTCCGAGCGCGCGACCCCCAGGTCACGGTGGGCCTCGGCGATCAGCAGGTCGATCTCGGACACGGGCAGGGCAGTGGAGAGCATGGCGGCTCCCTGGCGAGACACGGATCCGGGACCGTCTCGCCCGGGGCTCTGCCGCAGTAGTACCCGCGTTCCGGGGCTCAACCCCACCGGCCCCGGGTATGCGCGACTCCGGGCCGCCCGGCGGGACCGGGTCCGGCCCCGGACGGCCGCGAACCGGCGGGGACAGCACACGAGGAGGACCAGATGAGCGAGCCGACGGACGCCGCGCAGCAGGGCCAGGAGCAGGAGGGCTCGTCCGACAGCCCCGGGCAGCACCCGGAGCGCGCCGGCGGCGGCCGCACGCAGGGCGAGACCGCGGTCGACGACGCGATGGGCCAGGGGACGGCGCCGGGAGACTGACCGGGCGGGGGGAACGCCCCCCGGCCACCGCGGGCCGGCCTCCCCGAGGGGAGGCCGGCCCGCGGTCGGTCAGACGGCCGAGACGTCCTCGGCCTGCGGGCCGCGCTGGCCCTGGGTCGTCTCGAACTCGACCCGCTGGCCCTCGTCGAGGCTGCGGTAGCCGCCGCGGTCGGCGATGGCCGAGAAGTGCACGAACACGTCCGGCCCGCCGTCGTCGGGCTCGATGAACCCGAAGCCCTTCTCGGCGTTGAACCACTTCACCGTGCCGCGGGCGCGCCCGCCGCCGCCGGAGCGCCGGCCGCCGCTCTCCCGCGGACCGCTGTCGCGGTACCCCGAGTCGCGGTAGCCGCCGTCCCGGCCACCCGAGTCGCGGTAGCCGCCGTCCCGGCCGCGCGAGCCGCCCCCCGCGCCCCCCTCAGGGCGGACGTCCTCGGCCTGCGGGCCGCGCTGGCCCTGGGTCGTCTGGAAGTCCACCCGCTGGCCCTCGTCGAGGCTGCGGTAGCTGCCGGTGTCGGCGATGGCCGAGAAGTGGACGAAGACGTCGGCCGAGCCGTCGTCGGGGGCGATGAACCCGAAGCCCTTCTCGGCGTTGAACCACGACACGGTGCCCGTGCTGCGCCCGCCCCCGCGCGAGGACGGCCGGCCCCGGTCGCCGCCCCGGTCACGGTCGCGGGCCGGCGCCTCCCGCTGAGGACGGCCACCGCCCAGCGGCCGGACGTCCTCGGCCTGGGGGCCACGCTGGCCCTGGCTGGTCTCGTACTCCACCCGCTGGCCCTCGTCGAGGCTGCGGTAGCCGCCCGTGTCGGCGATGGCCGAGAAGTGGACGAACACGTCCGGCCCGCCCTCGTCGGCCTCGATGAACCCGAAGCCCTTCTCGGCGTTGAACCACTTCACCGTGCCCTGCGGCATCTCTTGCTCCTGCACCCCTCGCGTCGGCGGGTCCGTCCCGCCGACCGCCCGCGCGGGCCTCTCTCCGGCTCGTGCGCGGTACTGGCAGCGTGCCTTACCCGTCCGACGGGACTTCGCGCACCCCCGCGGATCGCGGATCTCCCGGGCGGGCCCGGCGGCCGCTGCCAGGTGCGGTCAGACCCTGACCAGGATCTTCATCCCGTCCCCGTGGCGCAGCCGGCCGAAGGCGTCGACGAGGTCGTCGACGGCGATCTCCTCCACCCACCCGGTCGGGTCGTAGCGCCCCTCGGCCATGGCGGCGATGACCGCGTCGAAATCGCGCGGCAGGTAGGCCAGGGCCCCGGTCATCGAGGTCTCGCCGAACACCAGCACCGACGGGTTGAACTCGAACCCCTTCTCGTGCAGGGCCACGACCACCAGCCGACCGGCCGGGGCGAGCAGCCCGACCGCCGCGGTCACCGCCGCGCCGGCGCCGGCGGCGTCGAAGGCGACGTCCACCCCGTCCCCGCCGGTGACCTCGGCGACGACCGCGGCGAGGTCGTCGGCCGTGGGGTCGACGACGTGCGGCGCGCCGAGCCGCTGCACCGCTGCGCGCCGGGCCGCGCTCGGCTCGGAGACGACGACGTCGGTCACCCCGCGGGCCCGCAGCGCGAAGTACAGGCCGATGCCGATCGGGCCGGCTCCCGCGACCAGGGCCGACCCGCCCGGCCGGACGCCGCTGACGTCGACGGCGTGCCAGGCGACCGACATGGGCTCGACGAGGGCACCCATGCGCAGGTCCACCGCGTCGGGCAGCCGGTGCAGCATGGTCGCGGGCACCGTCGTGTACTCGGCCATGCCGCCGCCGTCGCTGGTCAGCCCGTGGAAGCCGAAGCTGCGGCAGGTGTTGACCATGCCCTTGCGACAGGCCGCGCACGTCCCGCAGGAGTAGACCGGCCAGACGGCGACCCGGTCGCCGACCGCCACGCCGTCGACGCCGTCGCCGAGCTCGACGACGGTGCCGGAGAACTCGTGGCCGAGCACCTGCGGGGGCATCGACCCGGTGAGGGGGTGCGGTTGCGTGTAGTCCAGGCCGGAGTTCTCCGGCGAGTAGAAGACGTGCAGGTCCGACCCGCAGATGCCGGCATAGGCGTTGCGCAGCTTCACCTGTCCGGGGCCGGGCGAGGGTTCGGCGACGTCCTCGATGCGGACGTCCTCCTGTGCGTGGAACCGGGCTGACCTCACGGTGTCCTCCTCGGGGATCGGGTGCGGGGGGGGGGGGGGGGGGGGGGGGGGGGGGGGCGGCCCGCGCCCCCCGCCCCCCGGGCCCCCCGCCCCCCAATACCCTATCCAACCAAA
>NZ_JBJGYS010000053.1:0-12691 GCF_054050115.1 Geodermatophilus sp. SYSU D00708
AGCCCGGCATCGACGGGACCACGACGTGGAAGGCGTCCGATGCGCTCCCGCCGTGCGCCGTCGGATCCACGAGCAGGTCGATGATCTTGAGCTGCTCGATGACCGACCCCGGCCAGCCGTGGTTGACGACGATCGGCAGCGCGTCGTCGTGCGGCGACCGCACGTGGATGAAGTGGATGTCCAGGCCGTCGATCTCGGTGAGGAACTGCGGGAGGGCGTTGAGGCGCGCCTCGCACCGGCGCCAGTCGTAGTCGGTCGCCCAGTGGCGCGCGAGCTCCTGCATCGCCGCGAGGGGCACACCCTGCGACGAGTCGGGCACCGTCTCCCGCTCGGGCCAGACCGTCGCGGCGACGCGCCTGCGCAGTTCGGTGAGGGCCTCGTCGGACACGTCCACCCGGAACGGGCGGATCGCCCGGCCGGTCTCCTGTGCGACTGCGGTCATGGCTGTGCCCGTTCCTCTCCGTAGGCGGATCCGAGTCCGGCCGGCCTAGCCGAACGTGAACGCGAAGGCCCGTACGCCGGGGTCGGAGAACGCGATCTCGAACGTGCGCGGGACGACCGGGCCGCGCTGGCGCACCAGCTGGTACAGCCGCGGCTCGGTCACCGTGCCCGCCCCGTCTGCGTCGACGTCCTCCCCCGCGTCGGGTCCCGGCGGCCGCCCGTCCAGGCGCACCTCGAACCTCGCCCCGCCGGCCGGCGGGGCGAGGACCAGGTGCAGGTCCCGGGCCGAGAACCGGGCCACGAGCCGGCCCCCGGCCTCGTCCAGCAGGACGGCGTCCGGCTGCACCGTCCACCCGCCGGCCAGGGCCCAGGAGCCGGTGGCCAGCCGCGCGGGGGCGGTGTACCGACGCGGGAGGCCGGACACCGCGGGCTCCGGGGAGGCGAAGCCCTCGGTGCGCTCGGCACCGAGGTAGTTCTCCGCCGAGCCCAGGTCGGCCCAGTCGGCGGCGGCCTCGATGCCCCCGGCCGCCTCGACGGTGACCGGTGCGGGGAGCCGGTCGCCGGCGCCGGCCTCGCCCAGCAGCTGCCGGATGGCCTCCTCCGACTCCTCGTAGGCCCCCTCGCCGAAGTGGGTGAAGCGGATGCGCCCCTGCGCGTCGACGACGTAGAGCGCGGGCCAGTACATGTTGGCGAACGCCGTCCAGACCGCGTAGTCGTCGTCGATCGCGACCGGGTAGGTGATGCCCCGCTCCCGCACCGCCCGGCGGACGTTGCCCGCGTCGTGCTCGAACCCGAACTCCGGGGTGTGGACCCCGAGCACCACCAGGCCGGCGTCCCGATAGGCCTCGGCCCAGGCGCGCACGTACGGCGCGGTGCGCAGCCAGTTGATGCAGGTGTAGGTCCAGAAGTCGACGGCCACCACCCGGCCGCGCAGGCCCTCGGTGGTCAGCGGCGGCGAGTTCAGCCACCCGGTGGCGCCGTCCAGGGGCGGCATCGACCCCTCGGCGGGACGCCGCCCGGGCGCCCAGCCGGGGCCGCGGATCGCCTCGCGGACGGCGGCGAGGAGGGACCTGTCGGACGCCATGACGCGCTCCTCGATGCGGGTGCCGAGCCGGGGAACCAGCGTCGTCCGGTTCTCCCCGAGCGGGAGCAGAGACGAAGGGCCTGCCGTGGTGTGTCGGGACGGCCGGTGACCGGTCGGGCCCCCGGTGCAGCAGACGCAGCACCGCCGGCCCGCGATGCCCGAGGATGCGCGGATGGACGACTGGGACGAGTCGGTCTCGATGCGGCTGGCCTGCCTGGCGCTGGACCGGGGGCGGCTGACCGACGACCTGGTGACGGCGCTGGCGGTGCGCGGGACCCTGCTGGTGGACCTGGCGCTGCGCGGCCGCGTGCGGGAGACCGAGGACGCCGTGGAGTTCGACGACGGGCCCACCGGGTTCCCGCCGGCCGACCGGCTGCTGGCCGACGGCGCCCCCTCGCTGACCGAGCTGCTGCGCCGGGGCCCGGTCGACCAGGAAGACCTCGCGGCCGAGCACCTGCGCCGGGGGTCGTGGACGCTGCGCCGGCGGTGGCCCGGGACGCGCTACACCGACACCCGCGCCGACCGGACGGCGGCCGACGAGCGGGCCGAGGAGTCGCCGCCGGACCGCGAGTGGACGCCGGCGGACGCCGCGCTCGTCGCCGTGGCCGGCACCCTGGGCCTGCTGTCCACGCCCCGGGCGCTGCCGACCGAGGAACTGCTGGAGCACACCGGACGGGTGCGCTGGCTGGTCGACCTGGTCGTCGAGGAGGTGGACCGGGCGATCACCCGCGGCCGGTTCATGGGCCGGGCGGTCACCTGGGTCGACGGCACCCCCGGCTGAGCCGCCGACGGCCGGCCCGGCCGCTCGACGAGCGCCGCGGCGCGGGACGGCCGAGGATTCGGCGTGCCCATCGACCACGTCGCCACCTATCCCGCCGGCCCGGACGACGTCCTCGCCGTCCTCACCGACGAGTCCTTCCTCCGCGACTACACGCAGGCCCTGGGCGCCCGGCTGGAGGAGGTCGACACCGCGACCGATGACGACGGACCCCGGACGACGGTGCGGCTGCACGCCCCCACCACGGGCATCCCGGCGGTGTTCACCCGGTTCGTGGGCCGCGAGGTCCCCGTCGTCGACCGCCGGGTCTGGACCGCCGACGGCGACAGCGGCCACCGCGGCGTCCTGCACGCGAGCGCGGAGGTCTTCGGCCGGACCGCGGTCATCCGCGCCGAGCGCCGGCTGTCCCCCGTCCCGGGCGGCACGCGCTCGACGGTGACCGGGGAGGCGGAGGTCGACGCACCGCTGCTCGGCCGGCAGGCGGAGGCCGCCGTCCGGGAGCTGGCGCTGGTCGTGCTGCGGCGCGAGGACGAGGTGCTGCGGCGCTGGCTGGGCGACCCGGAGCGGTAGCGCCCGGTCAGGAGAGGTCCCGCGCGTACCAGACCTCCCGGAGCCGGTGGCCGCGCCACTCGCGCTCGAGCACCTCCCCGGTGGCCCGCCAGCCGTCGGACTCGTAGAAGCGGCGCGGTCCGGTGTTGCGCTCCTCGGTGCGCAGCCGCGCCCGCCGGTGGCCGGCCGACCGCAGCCGGTCGAGCACGGCGGCCAGCAGCAGCCGCCCGGTCCCCCGTCCCTGCTCGTCGGGGTCGACGTACAGGTAGGCCACCTCACCGGTTCCCGCATCGGCGCGCGCGAAGCCGACGACCCGCCCGTCCCGCTCGGCGACGAGGAACCCAGGCTCGGCCACCCGCGGCCGCCAGGTGTCCACCTCGGGCTCGGCGAGCACGTCCCCGAGGAACGACGACCAGGCAGCGCGCCCGGCCCGCGCGTGCACCGCGGCGACCGCCGGGGCGTCGTCCGGCGTGGCCGGACGGAGCCCGGGCCCGGTCAGCCGACCGGCGCCGGCGCGGTCGCGGCCCGCTCCCGGCGCAGCCGCAGCCGGTGGTGGTGGGCCTCCGGCGGGTGGACGACGGTGACCGGGCAGGTCGCGTGCAGGACGCACTGCATGCCGGTCGACCCGATCAGCATGGTCGAGAACCCACCGTGGCCGCGGCTGCCCACCACGAGCAGGTCCGCGCCCAGCGACTCGCGGAGGAGCACGTCGGAGGCGCCGCCCAGGGAAGCGACGACCCGCACCTCGGGGGTCGGCTGCGGCAGTTCCTGCCGGACGCGCTCGACGAACTGCTCCGCCCGCTGCGCGGCGACGGTGTGCGCCTCCGGCGGCTCGTACTCGCCCACCGCGTCGAAGTCCATCCAGTCGCTCGGCGCGCGGTACGCGGTGACCGCCTGGACCGGCACGCCGCGGCGGGCGGCGTCCTCCAGGGCGAAGCGCAGCGCCGCCCGCGCCCCCTCCGAGCCGTCCACGCCGACGACGACCCGCGGCTCCCGGACCGGACTCCCCTCGGCCTGCTCGGTCATGACGTCCTCCCGGCCGTCCCGGCCGCGGGCACCGTGCGCCGCGGTCCGCCGGCCGGCTCCGAGCATGTCCAGCCCGCCCAGCAGCCGGACAGGGACCTTCGTCGCCGGGCGAACGGCCGCCCGACCCGTACGCCGCGCGGCGGCGGAACCGCCGCCCCGGGCGTACCGTCCGCCCATGGCTGCGGAGCCCTCCACAGTGGATCGGGTGGTCGCCGGGCGCTACGCGCTGCGCGAGGTGCTGGGCCGCGGCGGCATGGGCGTCGTCTGGCGCGCCACCGACCTGAAGCTGGAGCGGCCGGTCGCGGTCAAGGAGGTCACCTTCGCGCTGCACCTGTCCGAGGAGGAGCGGCGCGTCCTGCGGGAACGCACGCTGCGCGAGGCCAAGACGGCGGCCCGCCTGGACCACCCCTGCGTCACCGCGGTCTACGACGTCGTGGAGGAGGACGGCCGGCCCTGGCTGGTGATGGAGCACGTCGAGTCGTGCAGCCTCCAGCAGATCGTCGACCAGCAGGGGTCGCTGCCGTGGGAGGCGGTGGCCCGCATCGGCCTGGACGTGCTCTCCGCGCTGGAGGCCGCGCACCGGGCGGGGATCATCCACCGCGACGTCAAGCCGGCCAACGTCCTCGTCGCCCCGGACGGACACGCCTGCCTCACCGACTTCGGCATCGCCACGGCCACCGGTGACTCGGCCATCACCACGACCGGGGCGATCATCGGCTCGCCGTCCTACATGGCACCGGAACGGGCCAACGGCGAGTACCCGCGCCCGCCGGTGGACCTGTGGTCCCTGGGCGCCACCCTCTACACCGCCGTCGAGGGCCGGCTGGCCTTCGCCAAGGGCGAGCCGATGGCCACCCTGATGGCGGTCGTCACCGAGGAGCCCGCGCCGATGGTGCGCGCCGGCCCGCTCGAGCCCCTGCTGCGCGGGCTGCTCACCAAGGACCCCACCCGGCGCGCGACCGCCGAGCAGGCGCGCCGGGACCTGGAGGCCGCGCTGACGCAGGTGGCCGCGCCGGCGGGCTGGGCGCCGCCCCGGTCCACGCCGCCGCGGCCGGACGCCGACCGGCCGCCGCCCGAGGGCAGCCGGGTGGAGCGGTTCGACGCCGCGGACCTCAAGGCCCTCGCGTCGGCCTCGGCCACCGCGCTCGGTGCGGTGGCCCGGGACGCCGGTCACCGCCTCGCCGAGCGCCGGCGGGAGCGCCGGGACTCCTCGCACGGGCGGCAGGCGCCGGCACCGGCCCCGCTCCCGCCCGCCCCTCCGCCCCACCGCCGGCGGTTCAGGCGCCGGTGGGTCGTCGTCCCCGTCGTGACCCTGCTGCTGCTGACCCTCGCCGTGCTCGCCGGCCTGACCGCCCTGGCCGGGTACCTGCTCGGCTGGTTCTGAGCGCGCGGCCGCGGCCTCCCTGCGGCACGCTCGGCAGACATGACGACGCCCTCCCCCGACCGGCCCCAGCCGCGCGACATCGCGCTGGAGCTGGAGACACCCGAGCAGGCCGCCGACCTCGAGGCGCAGAGCGACCCCGAGAGCGGGGACGAGGACTGATGCGCAGCCGCGACCTCCTCCTCTACGCCTACGAGCAGATCGCCGAGACGTTCTCCGCCACCGTCGAGGGCCTGTCCGCCGAGGACCTCGCCGCCCGCCCCGCGCCCGGCGCCAACCCGATCGGCTGGCTGGCCTGGCACCTGATGCGCGTGCAGGACGACCACGTCGCCGACGTGGCCGGCACCGAGCAGGTGTGGACCGAGCAGGGCTGGGCCGACCGGTTCGGCCTGCCCCTCGACCACGGCGCCACCGGCTACGGGATGAGCGCCGAAGAGGTGGACGCCGTCCGGGTACCGTCGGCGGAGCTGCTGCTGGGCTACGGCGAGGCCGTGTCCGCGCGGACGGCGGAGTTCCTCCGCGGCGTGGACGACGACGATCTCGACCGGGTGGTGGACACCCGTTGGGACCCGCCGGTGACCCTCGGCGTCCGCCTGGTCAGCGTGATCGGCGACGACTTCCAGCACCTCGGGCAGGCCGCCTACCTGCGGGGGCTGCTGGGCCGGTGACCGGGCCGGAACGGCCCTTGCTGCCCTAGCGTCGGCGCTCGTGACCAGTCCGGACTTCTACGCCGTGGAGGAGCTCCTCGAACCGGAGGAGGTCGAGCTGCGCGACCGGGTGCGCGCCTTCTGCGAGACGGAGGTGACGCCGCGGATCAACGACTACTGGGAGCGCGCGGAGTTCCCCTTCGAGCTGGTGCCCAAGATCGCCGCACTGGGCATCGCCGGCGGCACCATCCAGGGGTACGGCTGCCCGGGGATGAGCGCGGTCTCGGCCGGCCTGGTCGCCGCCGAGCTCGCCCGCGCCGACGGCAGCATCGGCACCTTCAACGGCGTGCACAGCTTCCTGGCCATGCAGTCGATCGCGCTGCTCGGCGACGAGGAGCAGCGCGAGCGCTGGCTGCCGGCCATGGCGCGGATGGAGAAGATCGGCGCGTTCGGCCTCACCGAGCCGCGGCACGGCTCGGACGCCGTCGGTCTGGAGGCCTCCGCCCGCCGGGACGGCGACTCCTATGTGCTCAACGGCCAGAAGAAGTGGATCGGCAACGGGTCGATCGCCGACCACGTGCTCATCTGGGCGCGCGGCGAGGACGGCGCGGTGGGCGGCTACGTGGTCGACAAGGGGACGCCGGGCTACGAGGCCACCGTCATGACCGGCAAGACGGCGCTGCGGGCGGTGTGGCAGGCCGAGATCACGCTCACCGACGTCCGCGTGCCCGCGGAGAACCGGCTGGCCAACTGCACCTCGTTCAAGGACGTCTCGAAGGTCCTCGACCGGACCCGCTACACCGTCGCCTGGCGGGCGCTGGGCCTGGCCACCGCCTCCTACGAGCTGGCCCTGGCGCACGCCCTGCGCCGCGAGCAGTTCGGCTCCCCCATCGCCGGCTACCAGCTCGTGCAGGACAAGCTGGCCCGGATGCTCGCCGAGATCACCTCGATGCAGCTGATGTGCTGGCGGCTGTCGAAGCTCGCCGACGCCGGCCGGATGACCGCCGCCATGGCGTCGCTGGCGAAGATGAACCACGCCGCCAAGGCCCGCGCGATCGTCGCCGACGCCCGCGACGTCCTCGGCGGCGACGGGATCCTGCTGGACAACCACGTGGCCCGCCACCACGCCGACATGGAGGCCGTCTTCACGTTCGAGGGCACCGACTCCGTGCAGGCGCTCATCGTGGGACGCGAGATCACCGGCCTGTCGGCGATCAGCGGCCGCCGCCCCGAGCGCCGCTGACCGCGGGGTTCACCCGACGGCGGTGAGCGGCCTGGCCTCCACCGAGGTCAGCTTGCGGCACTCGGGGCAGGCGGTGCGCCCGGCCCCTACGCGGCCCCACTGCTGCGAGCCCCACACCTGCACGATCGCGCCGCAGACCGCCAGCTCGACCTCGCCGTCCAGTTCGGACGGCGGCCGGTGGGCCTCCACGGCGTGCCACGGGTGGCTCTGCTCGGTCGGCCGTCCCGGTGACCAGCGGTCGGGACGGGCGAAACCCACGGCGTACGACTCCACACCACCCCTGTAACCGTGATCACACCCGCGAAACAACCCGGGCGGGGATTCGGACGGCGGTGTCCGGATCGGTGTGACCAGGCCCGCAGCAGGGAACCGAAGGGACCTGTCGAGGGGAGGAGCACGCCATGACCCAGACCGAGGACCAGCGCGACGTCGTCGAGCTGTTGAGCGCCGACCACCGGGAGTTCGACCGCATCTTCACCGAGCTCGAAGGGCTGTTCGGACAGGCGGGACCCGACGCCCTGCGGCGCAAGCGGGAACTCGTCGACGAGGTGACCATCGGCCTGGTCAAGCACTCGGTGGCCGAGGAGACCCGGGTCTACCCGCGCGTGGAGGAGCAGGTCGACAAGGAGGAGGCCGAGCACTCCAAGCACGAGCACGCCGAGGCCGAGGAGACGATGAAGCGGCTGGAGCGGATGGACCCGGACGACCCGTCGTTCGACACCGAGGTGGCGACGCTGATCCGCGAGATCCGGCACCACGTCGAGCACGAGGAGAGCCGGATGTTCACCGAGCTGCGCGCGACCTTCAGCCGCAACGAGCTGGTGGAGATGGCGCGGGAGGTGGAGCGGGTCAAGGCCATGGCCCCCACGCGGGCGCACCCGATGACCCCGAACGAGCCGGGGGTGCGCACGGTCCTCGGGCCGGTCGCCAGCCTGCTGGACCACCTGCGCGACGCGGTGAGCGGCCGGGGGAAGAAGGCCGACTGAGGGGACACCGCCCGCTCCTCCCGCGTTACCGTCGACAGGCACGACCCGGGAGGAGCGCACGCGGTGGAACCTGTCAGCCTGCTCGTCGGCGCGGCCCTGCTCGCCGTGGGCTTCCTCGGCGGACGGCTGAGCCGGCGCACCAAGCCCGCACCGCCGGCGCTGCCGGCCCCGCTGTGCGGGTGCGGGCACACGCTCAGCCAGCACGACACCGAGAGCAACACCTGCTACGCCGAGCTGCGCCGGGACACCTTCGACAAGCGCGGCCGCTGGTCGGGCCACCAGTGGGTGCCCTGCACCTGCCGGCAGTACGTGGGCCCGCGGCCGATCGACGAGGTGTTCATGCCCCGGCTGCTCCCGCCGACGACCGAGTGAGGGTCAGTCCTCCAGGTCCCTGAGGGCCCGGACCAGCGACTCGACCCGCGCCGCGCCCAGCGTCTCGGCGAGCGCGGCCTCGTACGCACCCACCAGCGCGGCCAGTCGCGCCAGCCGCGTCCGCCCGCGCGCGGACAGGTGCACCCGGACGCGGCGCCCGTCGTCCGGGTCGGGCAGCCGGTAGGCCTCGGCGGCGTCGACCAGCCCGTCGACCAGCCGGGTCAGCGTCGGCGCCGGCAGGGAGAGCGCCGCGACCAGCTCGCCCATCGACCGCCCGGGCCCGGCGGCCAGGCAGCGCATCACCCGGTAGCCGTCGAGCGTGGCGCCGTCCTCGGCCAGCACGGCCGCGACCCCGCGGGCCACCCGGCGCTGCGCCACCGTGAGCAGTTCGACCAGCGACGGGGCCGCCGACACCGGGCTCGCCTGCTGCTCGACGACCATGGCCGCACCATACTCAGCGGGTGCCCGAGCCGACCGGTCCGCTGGACGCGTGGGAGGCCACCCTCCTCCCCCGCCGTCCGGACGTCGTCCGGATCGGGCTGGCCGTGCCGCTGTCGGGGCCGCTGGCGCTGACCGCACCGTCCGCGCTCGACCTCGCCGGCCTGGCCGCCGACGAGGCCAACGCCGGCGGCGGCGTGCGGGGCCGCGCGGTGGAGCTGGTGACCGTCGACTCCGGCCGCCCGCCGGCGCAGGTCGCCGCGGAGGCGGCCGCCCTGCACCAGGCCGGCGCCTTCGACGTCCTCGTCGGCTTCCACACCAGCGACGTGCACCGGGCGCTCGAGGCCGCGCTGGCCGGGCGGGTGCGCTACGTCTTCACCCCGCCGCACGAGGGCGGCCGTCGCCGTCCGGGCGTGCTGCGGATCGGCTCCTCCCCGCGCGACCAGCACGCCGCCGCGCTGGCCTGGCTGGTCACCGCGCACCGCGCCCGCCGCTGGGTGCTCGTCGGCAACGACTACGTGTGGCCGCAGGCGGTGCACCGGGCGGCGGCGGTCGTGCTGCGGGAGCTCGGCGCCGAGGTGGTCGGCGAGCGGCTGGTGCCCTTCGGCGCCGACGACCCGGGCCCGGTGCTCGACCTGGTGCGGCGCACCCGGGCCGACGCGGTGCTGCTCAGCCTCGTCGGCCGGGACCTCGTGGCCTTCAACCGGGAGTTCGCCCGCAGCGGGCTCGCCCGCCGGGTGCTGCGGCTGTCCGGGGCGCTGGAGGAGAACGGGCTGTACGCCATCGGCGGCGACCGCACCGGCGAGCTGTTCGCCTGCATGCCCTCCTTCGCCGCCTCCGACGGCGCCGCCGACGAGGGACAGCTCGCGCTCCAGGAGCGGCACGCGCGGCGGGCCGGCCCCACCGCGCCGGTCGTCTGCGCCTACGCCCGCGGCGTCTACGACGGCGTGCGCCTCGCCGTCTCCCTCGCCGAGCCCGGGACGGCGACCGGGCCCGGGACGGCGACCCGGCCGGGGACGGCGACCCGGCCGGCACCCGCGCGGCCCCGGCTGGCCCGCGCCGAGGGGCTCGCCTTCGCCGAGGTGCGCACCACCTGACCCCACTTGCTTCCACTTGGAAACAACTGGGGCCTACTCTCTCCCCGCCCGGCCCCCGAGCCGGAGGAGAGGAGGAGCCGTGAGCGACCCCCGCACCACCACCAACGCCGGTGACCCCGCCGGCCGGCCCCCGGGCGCTGCCCGGGGCCCGATCCCCGCGACCGGCGACCCCGGCGTCGAGGCCTTCGGCTACCGGCAGGAGCTCAAGCGCTCGCTGAGCTTCACCGACCTGCTGGTCTACGGCCTGATCTTCATGGTCCCGATCGCGCCGTTCGGCATCTTCGGCAGCGTCTTCCAGGCCTCCGGCGGGATGATCGCGCTCGCCTACGCCATCGGCGGCCTGGCCATGGCGTTCACCGCCGCGTCGTACTCGCAGATGTCGCGGGCCTTCCCGATGGCCGGGTCGGTCTACACCTACGCCGGGCGCGGCATCGCCCAGCCGGTCGGGTTCATCGCCGGCTGGATGATCCTGCTCGACTACGTGCTCGTCCCCGGCCTGCTCTACCTGATCGCCGCCGTGGCGATGAACTCGATCTGGGCGTCGGTGCCGATCTGGGTGTGGCTGGTCGCGTTCGTCGTCCTCAACACCGTCGTCAACTGGTTCGGCATCGAGTTCACCGCCCGGGTGAACAAGATCATGCTGGTCGCCGAGCTGATCGTGCTGGCGATCTTCCTGGTGATCGGCATCGTCGCCCTGGCCTCGGGCGAGGGCCGCGGCTTCGACTTCTCGCCGATCTACAACAGCGACACCTTCTCGCTGGAGCTCGTCTTCGGCGCGGTGTCGATCGCGGTGCTGAGCTTCCTCGGCTTCGACGGCATCTCGACCCTCGCCGAGGAGAACCGCGAGTCGGCCCGGTCCATCGGCAAGGCGATGATCGCGGCGCTGGCGCTGGCCGGGACGCTGTTCATCGTCCAGACCTGGGTCGCCGCCCTGCTCGTCCCCGACCCCGACACCCTCATCGCGCAGGGCGACGCGGCCGGCACGGCGTTCTACGACGCGGCCGAGGTCGCCGGTGGGGCGTGGCTGTCCACGCTGACCGCGATCGCCACCGCCATCGCGTGGGGCTTCGCCAACTCCCTGGTCGCGCAGGCCGCCACGTCGCGGCTGCTGTTCGCCATGGCGCGCGACCGCCAGCTGCCCGGCTTCCTGCGCAAGGTGCACCCGACCCGCCGCGTGCCGGTCAACGCCACGCTCCTGGTCGCCGCGGTCTCCCTGGTGCTGGGCCTGTACATGAGCAGCCGGGAGGACGGCATCTCGCTGCTGTCCACGCTGGTCAACTTCGGCGCGCTGTCGGCGTTCCTGCTGCTGCACGTGTCGGTGGTCGTGCACTACGTGGTCCGGCAGAAGAGCCGGAACTGGTGGCTGCACCTGGCCGTGCCGGTGATCGGGTTCGCGATCCTCGTGTACGTCGTCATCAACGCGCAGGTGGCCGCGCAGACCCTCGGGTTCGTGTGGTTCGGCATCGGCGTCGTCCTGCTGGTCGTCCTGCTCGCCACCGGCCGCGAGGCGGAGCTCCGCGCGGAGGAGGGCCTGTGACGACGTCCCTGGAGGTCGTCACCGTCGAGCCGACCGCCGACCAGCTGCGCTACACCTTCGGCGGCGGCGAGCCGCTGGTCACCGTGGCCCCGGGCACCGTGGTCGAGCTGACCACCGAGGACTGCTTCGGCGGCCGGGTGCGCGGGGTCGACGACCTGCCCAGCCGGGTCTGCGAGTTCCCCTACCTCAACCCGGTCACCGGGCCGATCGCGGTGGAGGGCGCCGAGCCCGGCGACACCCTCGCCGTTCACCTGGTCGAGATCGCGCCGGTGCGCGACTGGGCGGTGTCGACGACGTTCCCGCACTTCGGCGCGCTGACCACCACGCACTCGACGGCCATGCTGCACGAGGCCCTCGAGGAGCTGGTCTGGGTCTACGAGGTCGACCGGGAGCGCGGTACCTGCCTGTTCCGGCCCCGCCGCGGCGGCCCGGAGGTGGAGCTCCCGCTGGACCCGATGCACGGCACCATCGGCGTCGCCCCGGCCGGCGGGGAGGTGTTCGCCAGCATCACCCCGGGCGCGCACGGCGGGAACATGGACACCCCCGAGGTCCGGGCCGGGACGACGCTGTACTTCGGCGTCAACGCCCCGGGCGGGCTGCTCTCCCTCGGCGACGGGCACTGCCGGCAGGGCGAGGGCGAGGTGTGCGGCACCGCCGTCGAGGCGGCGATGCGCACCGTCGTGGTGGTCGACCTGGTCAAGGGCGGCGCGGCGCCCGCGTGGCCGCGGCTGGAGACCGACGAGTTCCTCATGTCGACCGGGTCGGTGCGGCCGCTGGAGGACGCGTTCCGGATCAGCCAGCACGACCTGGTGAGCTGGGCGTCCCAGCTGACCGGCTGGGACCCGCTGGACGCCTACCAGCTGGTCAGCCAGGCGGGGTTGGCGCCGGCCGGCAACGTCGTCGACACCAACTACACGATGGTCGCCAAGCTGCCCAAGCGGTACCTCGGCGGCGCCGTCGCCCTGGACGGCGTGCACGACCGGCTGCGGGAGACCGCGGCCGCCTACCTGGCCGAGCGCTGAGGCCCGGGGGGGGGGGGGGGGGGGGGGGGGGGGGGGGGGGGGGGGGGGGGGGGGGGGGGGGGGGGGGGGGGGGGGGGGGGGGGGGGGGGG
>NZ_JBJGYS010000054.1:0-12202 GCF_054050115.1 Geodermatophilus sp. SYSU D00708
GCCCGGGAACCTGGTTCCCGGGCGCCCCTCGTGTTGGTGCGTGAGGTCAGCCCCTCACGGCCGGCGGTTCAGTGGTGGTCGTGGTGGTCGTGGTCGCCGTTGTCGCCGTTGTGGCCGTTGTCGCCGTTGTCCTCGTCCACGACCTCGACCCACTCGGACGCCGAGTCCAGCTCGTCGTCGCCGTCGCTGATGGTGACGGTCACCTCGACCCAGTCACCGGCCTCGGCCGGGTCGTCGCTCTCCTTGTCGAGGGTGACGGTCTTGTCGTGCTCATCGCCGTCGCAGTCGAGGTCGACGTCGTCCTTCTTGTACTCGCTGTCGTTCTCGGACTTCACGTCGGCCGAGATCTCGTCGTCGTCGTCGTCGTCCTCGCACTTGTACGTGAACGTGACGTCCAGCGTGTCGCCGTCGTCCCCCAGCTCCGCCTCGTCGTCGATGCTGACGACCTCGGCCCAGGCGTCGTCACCGTGGTCGTGGTCACCACCGGCCCAGGCGGGCGCGACGCCGGTGAACACCAGTGCCGTGGCGGCGGGGAGTGCGAGGAGCAGTCGGGAGCGGCGCATGGAGATTCCCCTTCGTGCGCGACCGAGCTGGCGGCCGTAGGACTCTGACGTCGGCCACCATTACGAATCGATGACTTTTGTCACAACCCCGTGACCTGGAACTCTCGACGGCGGCGGATCCGTCAGGCGCGTGGCGCGACCTGGAGTATCTGATCGCTCCCGTTCCCGTTGTCGGTCGTGACGTACAGGTCACCGTCGCTCCCGAGCTGCACGGTCCGGATCCGGCCGTACGTGCCCTCGAACTGGGGCAGCCGGAACTGCTCGAGCAGCCCGCCGTCGTCCGCGACCCGCAGCGCCAGGACGCCCTGCCCCTTGAGGACGCCGAGCAGCAGCAGGCCCTCGTAGGCCTGCCACCGGTCGCCGTCGAGGAAGGTGGCGCCGGAGGAGGCGATGGTCGGGTCTCCGGAGGCCCAGGTGGCGGGGAGGACGTCGGGCAGCGACAGGTCGGTCATCGGGATGAACTCGCCGTAGCCGGGGCCGTGGGGAGCGAAGCCGCCGTTGCCGCCCGCTCGCAGCAGCGTGACCTCGTCGTCCCGGTCGGGGCCGTGCTCGGCGGCGTAGACCTGGCCGGTCCCCGGGCGCACCGCCAGCCCCTGGACATTGCGGTGCCCGTAGGTCCACACCCGCGGCTCGGCCCCCGGCCGACCGGCGAACGGGTTGCCCGGTGCCGCCTCCCCGGTGGCGGGGTCGATCCGCAGCACCTTGCCGGCCAGGGTCCCCAGGTCCTGGGCGTTGTCCGGGTCGGCGATGTCGCCGGTGCCGACCAGGAGCGCGCCGGTGGTGTCGAAGCGCAGCCGGCAGCCGCCGTGCCGGCCGATGCGCTCGTTGACCGGGATCCCGCCGAGCAGGGGGTCGGCGACCCGGGTGGCGCTGCGCCAGCCGTCGTCCACCGTCCAGGCGACCACCGCGACGGAGCGGTCGTCGCCCTCCTGCCGCCCCTGGCAGGTGTAGAAGCGCCGGTTCTTCGCGAAGTCCGGATCGAGGACCAGCCCCATCAGGCCGGTCTCCCCGCGCGCGAAGAGGTCGGCGAAGTCGGCGTCGACCTCCTGGATGGTGCCGTCGGGCAGGACGGCGGTGAGCCCGCCGCCCCGCTCGTCGAGCAGCAGCGTCCCGTCGGGGGCCTGCGCGAGGTCCCACGGGTGGTCCAGCCCGTCGGCGACCACCGTGACGTCGAGGGCTGGGACGACCGGTGGCGTGGTCGCCGTCGGGGACGCCGGCGTGCTGCTGCCAGGAGACGTCGTCGGCGGGGAGGCCGGAGCCGGCTCGTCGCCCGGCGCGCCCCCGGAGCAGGCGGCCAGCAGCAGGACGGCCCCCATGCAGGTCAGACGGGCGTGCACCCGCCCAGCATGCCCGGAGAGCTCAGCTGGTGCGCGTCACGACGTAGTCGCACAGCGCCCGGAGGGCGTCGCGGACCGGCCCCTCCGGGACGTCGGCCAGCCGGGCGCGGGCCCGGTCGGCGTACTCCTGCAGCACCCCGGTGGCCCGCAGCAGGCTCGCCGACGAGCGCAGCAGCGCGAGCGCCTCGGCGTGCTCGGCGTCGTCGGTGATCGGCCGGGAGACCAGCTCGCGCAGCCGTGCCTCGGCCGGGTCGTCGCCGGCCAGGGCGAACAGCGCCGGCAGGGTGGCGATGCCCTCGCGCAGGTCGGTGCCCGGCGCCTTCCCGGAGGTGCCGTCCTGGCTGACGATGTCGAGCAGGTCGTCGGAGAGCTGGAAGGCGACCCCGACCTCCTCGGCGAAGGCGGTGAGCGCCGCCACCAGGTCCTCCCCCACGCCGGCGAAGGACGCGCCGAAGCGGGCCGAGGTGGCCACCAGCGAGCCGGTCTTGTCGGCCAGCACCTGCAGGTGGTGGGCCACCGGGTCGGCGCCGGGGCGGGGGCCGACGGTCTCCAGGATCTGGCCGGTCACCAGCCGCTCGAAGGTGCGCGCCTGGATCCGCACCGCCTCGGGGCCGAGGTCGGCCAGCAGGTCGGAGGCGCGGGCGAAGAGGAGGTCGCCGGTGAGGATGGCGATGCTGTTGGACCACCGGCTGTTGGCGCTGGGCGCCCCCCGGCGGACGGCGGCCTCGTCCATGACGTCGTCGTGGTAGAGCGTCGCCAGGTGGGTGAGCTCGCAGACGACCGCCGCCTCGGTCACGCCGGGAGCGCGGGGGTCCCCGAGCTCGGCGGCCAGCAGGGCCAGCAGCGGCCGGAATCGCTTGCCCCCGGCGGCCACCAGGTGCCCGGCGGCCTCGGAGATGAACGGGTGCTCGCTGTCGACGGCGGTGAGCAGGGCCTCCTCGACACGTGCCAGCCCCTCGGCGAGGCGCGGGCCGAGGTCCCCCTCGGGCAACCACGGCCCGATCGTCGAGGCGGGGGTCGAGATCCGCTGCCAGGTCTCGACCGGGGTGTCCCCGTCGACGGCGGCGCTGGCTCCGGTCATCAACCGACGAAGATAGCCGCCTGCTCGGCCATGTCGAGCACCGCCCCGGGCACGATCCCCAGCACCAGCGTGGCCGTGACGGTCACGGCGAGCACGATGGTGGTGGGCAGCCCGGGCACCCCGACGGTCGGGCCGTCGGCAGCCGGCTCGGAGAAGTACATGAGGACGATGACCCGCAGGTAGAAGAACGCCGCCACCGCGCTGGTCAGCAGCGCCACCACGACCAGCGGCCACGCGCCGTCGTCGATCGCGGCCCGGAACACGGCGAACTTGGCGGTGAACCCGCTGGTGAGCGGGATCCCCGCCAGCGCCAGGAGGAACAGGGTCATGACGGCGGCGATCAGCGGCGAGCGCCGGCCGAGCCCCGCCCACTTGGCCAGGTACGTCGCCTCGCCGTCACCGTCCCGGACCAGCGTCAGCAGGGCGAAGACCCCGAGCGTGGTCAGGCCGTAGGCCAGCAGGTAGAACATCGTCGCGCCCAGCCCGGAGTCGGTGCCGGCCGCGCCGCCGCCGTAGCCGATCACGCCGGTGAGCAGGAAGCCCGCGTGCGCGATGGAGGAGTACGCCAACATCCGCTTGAGGTCGGTCTGGGTGAGGCCGAGGACGGCGCCGACGACCATCGAGACGATGGCGATGCCGTACACGATCGGCCGCCAGGTCCACTCGCTGGTACCGAAGGCCACGTAGAGCAGCCGGAGGATGGCACCGAACGCGGCGACCTTGGTGCAGGCACCCATGAACGCGGTGACCGGCGTCGGGGCGCCCTGGTAGACGTCCGGCGTCCAGGAGTGGAACGGCGCCACGCTGGCCTTGAACAGCAGCCCCACGATCAGCAGCGCAAGGCCCAGGACCAACAGCACGTCGCTGCCACTCGCCGCGGCCGCCGCCCGGATGTCGGAGAGCCGCACGCTGCCGGTGGCGCCGTAGACCAGGGCCAGGCCGTAGAGGAAGAACGCCGAGGCGAACGCGCCCAGGAGGAAGTACTTGAGCGCCGCCTCCTGGGAGAGCAGCCGGCGGCGGCGGGCCAGCCCGCTCATCAGGTAGAGCGGCAGGCTGAGCACCTCGAGCGCGACGAACATGATGAGCAGATCGTTCGACGCGACGAACAGCATCATGCCGCCGACGGCGAAGGTGGCCAGCGGGTAGACCTCGGTCTGCACCCGCGGGGCGGTCATCAGCTCGCGGTCGCGGGGGCTGCCCGCGGGCACCGCGGCGGCCGCGACGAACGCCGAGCCGGCCGGGTCCAGCGAGCGCTCGGCGAACAGCAGGATCGACAGCGCCCCGAACCCGGCGATGGTGGCCATCAGGAAGACCGCCGGGCCGTCGACGGCGAGCGCGCCACCGGCGGTGACCTCCCGCGACCCGGCGAGCAGCAGGCTGGTCACCAGGCCGCCGACGGTGCCGAGGAGGGCGACGGCGACCTGCACCGGGTGGCGGACCTCCCGCGGGGCGAACGCCTCGACCAGGACCCCGACGCAGGCGGCCCCGAACACGAGCAGCAGCGGCGTGAGGGCGCCCATCGACAGGCTCGGCGCCTGGATCGCGTCCACCGCGCTGACCATCATCAGTTCCCCCCGTCGGTGGTGGCCGGCTGCACGCCGGCGGGGTCCGCGCCGACGTCGCTCATCGTCGCGGCGACCGCGGGTTCGATGAGGTCGAGCAGCGGCTGCGGGTAGACGCCGAGCGCGATGATCAGCGCGACCATCGGCGCGGCCACGGCCAGCTCCCGGCGGGACAGGTCGCGCACCCGCAGCCGCGCCGGCGCCGGCGCCGGGGCGGTCAGGGTGGCGGTGCCCCCGCCCTCGGCCGGGGTCGCCGTCGTCCCCGAGGGCTCGAGGAGCACACCGCGGGGCGGGCCGTGCATGGTGCGCTGGTACATGAGCAGCACGTACAGGGCGGCCAGGATGATGCCGACGGTCGCCAGCACCGTGTAGGCGGGGAGCTCCGGGAACGACCCGATCAGCACGAGGAGCTCGCTGACGAAGCTGTTCGTGCCCGGCAGCGACAGCGTGGCCAGGCCCGCCACGAGGAACACGCCGGCCAGCAGGGGCGCCTGCGCGGCGACGCCGCCGTAGTCGCCGATCAGCCGGGAGCCGCCGCGGGCGATCAGCATGCCGACCACCAGGAACAGCAGCCCGGTCGCGATGCCGTGGTTGACCATGTAGAGCACCGCGCCGGTGGCCGCCTCGGTGGTGAAGGCGAAGATGCCCAGCGCGATGAAGCCGAAGTGGGCGATCGAGGTGTAGGACACCAGCCGCTTCATGTCCGACTGGCCCATCGCCAGCAGCGCGGCGTAGAGGATGCCGACGACGGCGAGCACGAGGACCAGCGGGGCGAGGTCCCGCGACGCGTCGGGGAACAGCGGCAGGCAGTACCGGATGAACCCGAAGGTGCCGACCTTGTCCAGGACGCCGACCAGCAGCACCGCGCCGCCGATGGGGGCCTCGGCACCGGAGTCGGGCAGCCAGGTGTGGAAGGGCACCAGCGGCGCCTTGATCGCGAAGGCGACGAAGAAGCCGAGGAACAGCAGCTTCTGCACGCCCGGGTCGATCTCGAGCTGGCGCAGCGCGTCGAAGGCGAACGTCCCCTCCCCCAGCTGGCTGTTGCTCACCACGTACAGCCCGATCACCGCGGCCAGCATGACCAGGCCGCCGACCAGGCTGTAGAGGAAGAACTTGACCGCCGCGTACTGCCGTCGCGGCCCGCCGAAGCTGCCGATCAGGAAGTACATCGGGACCAGCATCGCCTCGAAGAAGACGTAGAAGAGGAAGACGTCGGTGGCGGCGAAGACGCCGACCAGCAGCGCCTCGAGCAGCAGCAGCCAGGCGAAGAAGGTGCGCATGGAGCGCCGGGTGGTCGGGGTGTCCCGCCACGAGGCGACCACGACCACCGGCACCAGGACGCCGATGAGCAGCAGCATGACCAACGCGATGCCGTCGACGCCGAGGGCGAAGTCGACGCCGAAGTCCGGGATCCAGGGGACCGACGTCGTCAGCTGGAACCGCGGGCCCGCGGTGTCGAAGGCCACCGTGGCCAGGACGGCCAGCAGGAGCACCAGGCCGCTGACGCCGAGCGCGACCTGCTTGGCGAGGTCGTCGCGGCCCTTGGGCAGGGCGGCGACGACGGCCGCCCCGGCCGCGGGCACGACGATCATCGCCAGCAGCCACGGGAAGTCGGTCACGACGTCGCCTCTCGGTCCGTGGGGAACCCCTGCCGATCGCTCCCGCCCGGCGGCAGGAGGGTGGAGCGGCTCATCCGGCCGTCACCGCCAGCAGCGCGCCGGCGACGACGACCGCGCCGCCCAGCATCGACAGGGCGTAGGAGCGCACGAAGCCGGTCTGCGTGCGGCCGAGCCGGGACGACGAGCCGCCCAGCGTCGCGGCCAGCCCGTTCACCGCGCCGTCCACCCCGCGGTTGTCGACGAAGACCAGCGCGCGGGTCAGCCACTGGCCGGGCCGCATGAACAGCGACTCGTTGACCGTGTCGGCGTACAGCGCGTGGCGGGCGGCCCGGACGGGCAGGGCGACGCGCGCCGGCGCGGTCACCGGGACCTCGCGGCGGCCGACGAACAGCCACGCGGCGCCGACACCGAGCAGCATCGCGAGCGTCACGAACACGCTCACCAGCAGTGGCGCGACCACGTGTTCGGCGACCTCGGGCTCACCGAACACCGGCGCGAACCACTCCTCCAGCGGGAAGGCCACCACCAGCAGGAACCCGGCGACGACCGAGCCGACGGCCAGCACGACCATCGGCACGGTCATGACCGGCGGCGCCTCGTGCGGGTGGACGCCCTCCTCCCACCGCGGCCGGCCGAAGAAGGTCATCAGCATCAGCCGGGTCATGTAGAAGGCGGTGAGCCCGGCCGCCAGGATCGCCACCGTGCCCAGCAGGTAGCCCCAGCCGTCGCCGCGGTCGAAGGCGGCCTCGATGATCGCGTCCTTGGTGTAGAAGCCGGACAGGAACGGGAAGCCGATCAGGGCGAGGTAGCCCAGCCCGAAGGTGATGAAGGTGGTCCGCATCCGGGAGGCCAGCCCGCCGAAGCGGCGCATGTCCACCGAGTCGTTCATGGCGTGCATGACCGACCCGGCGCCGAGGAACAGCCCGGCCTTGAAGAAACCGTGGGTGAACAGGTGCGCCAGGCCCGCGACGTAGCCGACCGGGCCCAGCCCGACGGCCAGGAACATGTAGCCGATCTGGCTGACCGTCGAGTAGGCGAGCACCTTCTTGATGTCGTCCTGCGCGCAGCCGGCGATCGCGCCGATCGTCAGCGTGATCGCGCCGACGGCGAGCACGACGGCGCGGGCGGTCGCCGTCTCGTCGTAGATCGGGGCGCAGCGGGCGATGAGGTAGACGCCGGCGGTGACCATGGTCGCGGCGTGGATGAGCGCCGAGACCGGGGTCGGGCCCTCCATCGCGTCCGGCAGCCACGCCTGCAGCGGGAACTGGCCGGACTTGCCACACGCGCCGAGCAGCAGCAGCAGGCCGAGTGCGGTGACCGTGCCACCGGCCAGCGTGCCGACGGCGCCGAAGACGCCCTCGTAGCTGACCGTGCCCAGCTGGGCGAACATCAGGAAGATCGCCAGCGCCAGGCCGACGTCGCCGACCCGGTTCATGATGAACGCCTTCTTCGCCGCGGTCGCCGCCGACGGGCGGGTGTACCAGAAGGCGATGAGCAGGTACGACGCCAGGCCGACGCCCTCCCAGCCCACGTAGAGCATCACGAAGTTGTTGCCGAGGACCAGCAGCAGCATCGCCGCGACGAACAGGTTGAGGTAGGCGAAGAACCGGCGGCGGCCGGGGTCGTGCGCCATGTACCCGACCGAGTAGACGTGGATGAGCGCGCCCACGCCGGTGATCAGCAGCACGAACGCCGCGGACAGCGGGTCGTAGAGCAGGCCGGCGCTGACGTCCAGCGAGCCGGCCGAGACGAAGGTGAACAGGTCGACGCTCACCGCGCGCCCGTCGAGCTGGAAGGTGCAGACCAGGCCGATGACGAACGCCACGACCACCGTGGCCACGCCCAGCAGGTGGCCCCAGCGGTCGGTGCGGCGCCCGCCGAGCAGCAGCACGGCGGCACCGGCAAGCGGCAGCGCGATCAGCAGCCAGGACGCGGAGAGCAGCCCGTCGGCGGGCACAGTTTCCATCGACCGGTCCCCGTTCTCAGTACTTGAGCAGGTTGGCGTCGTCGACCGACGCCGACCGGCGGGTCCGGTAGATCGACATGATGATCGCGAGGCCGACGACGACCTCGGCCGCGGCGACGACCATGACGAAGAACGCCATGATCTGGCCGTCGACGGTGCCGCCGGCCCGCGCGAAGGTGACCAGCGTGAGGTTCACCGAGTTGAGCATCAGCTCGATGCACATGAACACGACGATGGCGTTGCGTCGCACCAGCACCCCGACCGCGCCGATGGTGAACAGGATCGCGGCCAGCACCAGGTAGTTCGCGGGGCTCACGGCCGCTCCTCCGGTGCCGGGTCGAGCGTGCCGAGCGCCGCGTCGGGGCTGCCGAGCTCCGCCCGGCCGGTGGGACGGGGCATCTGCTCGACCTCCTGGGGGTCGATGCCGGTGGCGAAGCTGTCCTCGGCCGGCCGGCCGTCGGGCAGCAGCGCCGGGGCGGCCACGGAGTTGGCCCGGGCGTAGACGCCGGGCCCGGGCAGGGTCTGCGGCCGGTCGGTGAGGAACCGCGCCCGGGAGAGCTCCTTCTGCGTGCGGCGGCTGCCGGGCTCCCGCTCGATGTGCGCCAGCACCATGGCGCCGACCGCGGCGGTGATGAGCAGCGCGCTGGTGACCTCGAACGCCAGCAGGTACCGGGTGAACAGGACCTGGGCGACCACCTCGATGTTGCTGGTGTCGCCGCCCTGCACCGCCGCGAGCCCGACGAGCGGGAGGTCCTGGGTGGCCCGGGCGATGCCGGCGCCGACCAGCCCGGCGAACCCGATGCCGAGCACGATCGCGGCCACCCGCTGCCCGCGCAGGGTCTCCACGACCGAGTCGGAGGAGTCCCGGCCGACCAGCATGAGGACGAACAGGAAGAGGATCATGATCGCGCCGGTGTAGACGATGATCTGCACCGCACCGAGGAACGGCGCCTCCTGGACGACGTAGAAGACGCCCAGCGCCAGCATGGTGTTGACCAGCCACAGCGCCGAGTGGACGGCGTTGCGCGAGAGCACCATGCCGAGCGCGCCGGCCACCGCGATCGGGCCGAGGATCCAGAAGACGACGGCCTCGCCGGTGCCGATCTGCACGCCCCCGTCGGCGGCCGCGGCCAGCGCGCTCACACCCGCTCCTCGGTGACGGGCTCGGCCGGCGATGCCGGGTCCGGCGTCCGGACGTAGTAGTCGCGCTCGTCGTCCCCCAGGCGCATGGGGTGCGGCGGTGCCTCCATGCCGGGCAGGAGCGGGGCCATGAGCTGCTCCTTGGTGTAGATCAGGTCCTGCCGGTTGTCGTCGGCGAGTTCGAAGTCGTTGCTCATCGTCAGCGAGCGGGTGGGGCAGGCCTCGATGCACAACCCGCAGAAGATGCAGCGCAGGTAGTTGATCTGGTAGACGCGCCCGTACCGCTCGCCCGGTGAGTAGCGGGCGTCCTCGGTGTTGTCGCCGCCCTCGACGTAGATGGCGTCGGCCGGGCAGGCCCAGGCGCACAGTTCGCACCCGACGCACTTCTCCAGCCCGTCGGGGTGCCGGTTGAGCACGTGCCGCCCGTGGTAGCGCGGCTTGGTCACCTTGGGCACGTACGGGTACTCCTCGGTGGTCACCTTGCGGAAGATCTGCGCGAAGGTGACCCCGAAGCCCTGGGCCGGGCCGGGCAGCCGGCTGGACCGCTTGACCGGGCCCGCGTCCCCGTCGCGGCGCGCGAGCTCGCCGCGGGCGGCCTGGGCCAGGCCCTTCTCGCTGCCGTCCGCGGACGGGTTCTGCTCAGGCATCGCCGTCCTCCTCTCCGGTGCGGGCGCCCCGCCGCCCGGTGCTGACGACCCCGCCGGCGGCGACGGTGTCCCGGCTGCGCAGCCGTGGGGACGGCGGCACTGCCAGGTCCATGGGCGGGACGGGGAAGCCGCCCTCGGCGCGGCTGGGACCGCCGGCCGGGCGGCGCCGCGGCCCGGTCGGCGGCAGCACCTCCGGCTCGGCGTCGGTCGGGTGGATCGACCCCGCGGCGGCCTTGGTGGCCGCGATGCGGGTGTCGCGGTTGCTCACCCGGCTGGCCACGAGCAGCCCGGCGAGGACCAGCAGCGCGATGGGGACGCCGACGAACAGCGCCACCTGGCCGGTGGACAGGTCCGCCTCGCGGGCCACGGTGCGCATCGTCGCGACGGCGAGGATCCAGACCAGCGCCGTCGGCACCAGCACCTTCCAGCCGAAGCGCATGAACTGGTCGTAGCGGAGCCGGGGCAGCGTGCCGCGCAGCCAGATGAAGACGAACAGCGCGACGACGACCTTGAGGAAGAACCACAGCAGCGGCCACCAGCCGCTGTTGGCGCCGTCCCAGATCGACAGCGGCCACGGTGCCCGCCAGCCGCCGAGGAACAGCGTCGCGGCCAGCGCCGAGACGGTGACCATGTTGATGTACTCGGCGAGGAAGAACAGCGCGAACTTCAGCGACGAGTACTCGGTGTGGAAGCCGCCGACCAGCTCGCTCTCGGCCTCGGGCAGGTCGAACGGGGCGCGGTTGGTCTCGCCCACCACGGCGACGCAGTAGATGACGAAGGAGACCGGCAGCAGGATCGCGTACCAGCCGGGTCCGGTGAACTCCAGCCCGAAGAAGGACAGCTGGGTGCCGTCGGCCTGGGCGGCGACGATCTCCGAGGTCGACATCGAGCCGGCGTAGAGGAACACCGCGACGATCGACAGCCCCATCGCGATCTCGTAGCTCACCATCTGCGCGGCGCTGCGCAGGCTGCCCAGCAGCGGGTAGGTCGAGCCGGAGGCCCAGCCGGCGAGCACGATGCCGTAGACGCCCATCGCCGAGCAGGCGAGCACGACCAGGACACCGATGGGGGCGTCGGTCAGCTGCAGCGGGGTGCGCTGGCCGAAGATGCTCACCGTCGGGCCCAGCGGGATCACCGAGAAGGCCAGGAATGCCGGGATCGCGGCGATGACCGGGGCCAGGAAGTAGACCGGCTTGTCCGCGAGCGCCGGCATGATGTCTTCCTTGAACGCCAGCTTCAGCCCGTCGGCGAGGCTCTGCAGGTAGCCGCGGGGGCCGACCCGGTTGGGGCCGATCCGCTGCTGCATCCGGGCGACGACCTTGCGCTCGAAGACGATCGCGAACAGCGTCATCAGCACCAGGACGACGAAGACGCCGACGATCTTGATGAGCACGATCCACCAGACGTCGTGCCCGAAGTCGGCCAGGGTGGGCTGGTTCTCCGCCGCCAGCACGGTCACGAGGCCCCTCCCGTCGGGGTGGCAGGGGTGGGTCCAGGAACGGTCGCGAGGCGGACGACGCCGCCGGGGGGTGTGCCGAGTGAGGTCCTGACCTCACTGCCGGGTGAGCGCATCGGCAGCCAGACCACCTGGTCGGGCATCTCGGTGACGAGCACGGGCAGGGTGACCTCCCCCATCGCGCCGCAGACGGTGAGCGGGTCGCCGTCGGCCAGGCCCAGCCGGCGGGCGACGTCCTTGCCGACCCGGACGACCGCCGGGCGGGCGGTGCCGGCCAGCTCGGGCTCGTCCCGCTGCAGCGTGCCGACGTCGAGCAGCTGCCGCCAGGAGGCCAGCACCGCCTCGTCCTCGGCCAGCGGCGGGTCCGCCGGCGGGGCGACGTCCAGGCCGGTGACCTCGGGCCGGACGGCGAGGGCGCCGAGCGCGGCGAGCTCGGCGCGGGCCACCTCGGGCGCGGGCAGCCGCAGGTCGACGTCGAGCTCGTCGGCCAGCCCCTGCAGCACGCGGCCGTCGGGCAGCTGGCCGGTGCCGTGCAGCGTGGCGTCGAAGGACCGCAGCCGGCCCTCCCAGTCCAGGTAGCCACCGGCCTTCTCCGGCGCGGCGGCCACCGGGAGGACGACGTCGGCGTACTCGGCGACCGCGCTCGGGAACAGCTCGAGGCTGACCACGAAGTCGGCGTCGGCCAGGGCCGCCAGGGCCAGCTGCGGGTCGGGCAGGGGGGGGGGGGGGGGGGGGGGGGGGGGGGGGGGGGGGGGGGGGGGGGGGGGGGGGGGGGGGGGGGGGGGGGGGGGGGGGGGGGGGGGGGGGGGGGGGGGGGGGGGGGGGGGGGGG
>NZ_JBJGYS010000055.1:0-10110 GCF_054050115.1 Geodermatophilus sp. SYSU D00708
CCTGGGGACCGGCGCCCCCCCACACCCCCCCCCAACTCCCCCCCCCCCCCCCCGGCCCCACAACCCCCACCCCCCCCCCCGCGCACGACCTGGGGACTCCGGTCGAGCTGCGGGCGTCGCCGCGGCGGGTGGTCTCGCTGGTGCCCTCGCTGACCGAGGCACTCGCGGTGAGCGTGCCCGACCGGCTGGTGGGGGCCACCGACTGGTGCACCCACACCGCCGGCCTGGACGTCGCGCGGGTGCGGGGCACCAAGAACCCCGACCGGGCCGCGATCGAGGCGCTGCGCCCCGACCTGGTCGTCGCCAACCGGGAGGAGAACCGGCGGCTGGACGTCGACCGGTTGCGCTCGGCCGGGGTCCCGGTGTGGGTGACCGTCATCGAGTCGGTCGACCAGGCGCTGACCTCGCTGCGCCGGCTGTTCGCCGAGGTGCTCGACGTGGGGGAGCCGGGGTGGCTGACGCAGGCCGCCGAGGCGTGGGCGCAGCCGCCGCCGGAGAGCGGACCGCGGGTCGCCGTCCCGGTGTGGCGGGACCCGTGGATGGTCGTGGGCCCCCGCACCTTCACCGGCGACGTCCTGGCCCGGCTGGGGCTGGTCAACGTCTTCGCCGACGCGGCCGACCGCTACCCGAAGGTGGACGTCGCCGAGATCCGGGCCGCCCGGCCCGACGTCGTCGTCCTGCCCGACGAGCCGTACGCCTTCACCGCGGACGACGGTCCCGAGGCCTTCCCTGACACCCGCTGCGCGCTGGTCTCCGGGCGCGACCTCACCTGGTACGGCCCGTCGCTGGGCCCCGCCCGGGCGCGCCTGGCGGAGGCGATCACCCGCAGCGGCGGCTGACGGTCACGACGTGCCCTGGTCCGGGACGGGCACCGCCGGGTGCGGCTACCTTTCCCTCATGGGTGACAACTGGCTCGCCGACGCCCATCGCCGGATCGCCGACGCCGAGCACGCCGTCGAGCGGAAGATGCTCGACCACGCCGAGGCCGTGCCGGACCCCGAGAACATGCGCGACCGCGCACACGCGATCTCGGACAACGCCCGCGAACACGACCAGACCGCCGACCGCGTCGAGCAGCGCGCCGAGCAGTAGGCGGCTCGCCGTGCTCAGGCGCCGGCAGCCGCCGGTGGCGCAGGTCGCGGACGGCGATGCCGAGCGCGGCCAGCGTGGAGACGATGCTGACCACGAGGGCCAGCGCGCAAGCCGAGCCGTAGTGCGCGGCGCGGGCCGCGCCGCTGGCCGGCGCGTGCGAGGCGAGTCGATGAGTACCGGGGCCGGCGGGGGTCGACACCGCATGAGCACGTACCTCGCGCCCGTCCGCGCCGTGCTGGAGCGGCAGGTCGACAGCGGCCGGCTGCCCGGCTTCGTCGCCGCGGTCCGCTCCCGCGGGCGGACGGAGGTGCTCACCGGCGGCACCACCGCCTTCGGGGGGACGGCGCCGATGCGGGAGGACACCCTGTTCCGGCTCGCCTCGGTGACCAAGCCGTTCGCCGGGGCGCTCGCGCTCGCGCTGGTCGAGGACGGCGTCGTCGGCCTCGACGACCCGGTGGACCGCTGGCTGCCCGAACTGGCGTCCCCCCGCGTGCTGCGCGACCGGTCCGGCCCCCTGACCGACACCGTGCCCGCGCAGCGGCCGATCACCGTGCGGCACCTGCTGACCAACACCCCGGGTTTCGGCGGCCTGTGGGACGGCAGCCCGCTGGACCGCGCCGTCGACGAGCGGCAGATCGGGCCCGGCCCGTGGGGGCCGCCGGTCGGACCCGACGAGTACCTGCGCCGGCTCGGCGAGCTCCCGCTGGCCGCGCAACCCGGCGACGTCTGGCTCTACCACCTGGCCAGCGACGTGCTCGGCGTCCTGCTGTCCCGGGCCACCGGCCGATCCGTCGCCGACCTGCTGGCCGAGCGGGTGACCGGACCCCTCGGGCTCGTGGACACCGCCTTCTGGACGCCGGACCCCGACCGGCTGGCCACCTGCTACCTGCCGACCGGCACCGGGTTCGAGGAGGTCGACGCGCCCGGCGGCCTCGGCCGGCCGCCGCGCTTCGAGAGCCTCGCCGCCGGACTGGTGTCCACGGCGCCCGAGGTGCTGGCCTTCTACGCCGCGCTGGCCGACGGCGGCGCCCCCGTGCTGCCCGCGGCCGCCGTGGCCGCGATGACCGCCGACGCCCTCAGCGCCGCGCAGCGGTCGGCCGCGGCCGCGTTCCTCGGGCCTGGCAACTCCTGGGGCCTGCAGGTCGGCGTCTGCGTGGAGGCCGTCCGCCCCTGGGCGGCGCCCGGCCGGTGGGGCTGGGACGGCGGCACCGGCACCAGCGCGTGGGCCGACCCGGCCCGCGACCTGGTCGCCGTCCTGCTCACCCAGCGGCTGTACGGCGGTCCCGACGACGAGCCGGTCGAGTTCTGGCAGGCCCTCGCCACCCTCGACTGACCGGGGCGGGGCACGGCCTGCCCCGTTGACGCGGCCGGGGCCGGGCCGGAGCCTGTGGTGATGACGGTGCTGTCCCTGCCGAGCCGTGGTCGCTGGGTGTGGGACGCCCGCGACCGGACCCGCGCGGTCCGCGTCTCCACCCACGCCGAGGTCGGCCTGCTCAACCTCAGCGTCTGGCGGGACGAGACGTGCGTCGGCACGGTGAAGCTGCGTCCGGAGGAGGCGGCCGACCTCGTCGCCGCGCTCACCGACGGCCTCGCGGGCCTGGCCGCCCGGCCCGACCTCGCCGGGCAGGCCCGCGGCTGACCGCTCAGTCGCTGCGCCGGGTGCGGACCAGGTTCATCGCGACCATGCTCAGCGCGACCACGCCGTCCTGGTTGAGCAGCTCGATCCGCGTGCGCACCAGACCGCGGTCGGGCTTGGACCGTGACCGCCGGGCCTCCTCGACGGTGGTCCGCAGGGTCAGCTCGTCGCCGGGGCGCACCGGCGCGATCCAGCGCAGCTCGTCCACGCCCGGGGAGCCGAGGCTGGAGACGGGGGAGAGGTACTCGTCGGCGAACAGCCGCATCATCAGCGCACAGGTGTGCCAGCCGCTGGCGATCAGCCCGCCGAACGGCCCGGCCGCGGCCGCCTCGGCGTCGACGTGGAACGGCTGCGGGTCGAAGCGCCGGCCGAAGTCGACGACGTCGGCCTCCTCCACCCGCAGCCGGCCGACCTCGGCGGTCGTCCCGGGCAGGTAGTCCTCGAACCAACGCTCGGCCGTCTGGGAGGGGTTGCTCACCTGCACGAACGTAGCCGCCGGTGGCCGTCGTCACAGGTTGCTAGCGTGACCGTCGTGCAGCCCCCCACCGGCCCGCTCGCGGGCGTCCGCGTCGTCGAGCTGGCCGGGCTGGGCCCCGCCCCCTTCGCCTGCATGCTGCTGGCCGAGCTGGGTGCCGACGTCGTCCGGGTCGACCGGCCCGGTGGCGGCACGCAGCTGGTCTCCCCGGCCAAGGAGGCGCTGCACCGCAGCCGCCCGTCGGTCGCCGTCGACCTGAAGACCCCGGCCGGCCGCGACGTCGTCCTGCGGCTGGCCGAGTCCGCCGACGTGCTCGTCGAGGGGCTGCGGCCGGGCGTCACCGAGCGGCTCGGCGTCGGGCCCGACGACTGCGCCGCACGCAACCCGCGGCTGGTCTACGCGCGGATGACCGGCTGGGGCCAGGACGGCCCGCTGGCCGCCCGCGCCGGCCACGACATCAACTACCTCGGCCTCACCGGGGCGCTGCACGCCATCGGGCCGGCCGACGAGCCGGTGCCGCCGCTCAACATCGGTGCCGACTTCGGCGGCGGGGCGATGTTCCTCGTCGTCGGCGTCCTCGCCGCGCTGCTCGAGCGGGGCACCAGCGGCCAGGGACAGGTCGTCGACGCCGCGATGGTGGACGGCGCCAGCGCCCTGGTCACCATGGTCTACGGGATGCTCGGCGCCGGGATGTGGCAGGACCGGCGGGCGGCGAACCTGCTCGACGGCGGCGCGCCCTTCTACGACACCTACGCCTGCGCCGACGGCCGGCACGTGGCCGTCGGCGCGATCGAGCCGCAGTTCCACGCCCAGTTCCTGCACGGTCTGGGCTTCGACGGCGACCTGCCCGGCGGCCAGTACGACGTGGAGCGGTGGCCCGAGCAGCGCGAGCGGATCGCCGAGGTGTTCGCCACCCGCACCCGCGACGAGTGGACGGCGGTCTTCGAGGGCACCGACGCCTGCGTCACCCCGGTCCTCGGGCTCACCGAAGCGCCGGCGCACCCGCACCTGGCCGCCCGCGGCACGTTCACCGACGTCGGCGGTTCCCCGCAGCCGGGGCCCGCGCCGCGCTTCTCGCGGACCCCCGGTGCGGTCCGCGGCGCCCCGCGGGCCCCCGGGCAGGACACCCGGACCGCGCTCGAGGCGTGGGGCTTCGCCGCGGACGAGGTCGACCGGCTGCTGGAGTCCGGCGCGGTCGTGCAGGCCGACTGACGACACGACGAGCCCGAGGAGGTCCGGTGGCGGACGAGGTACTGGTCGAGCGGCGCGACGCGGTCCAGGTGATCACCCTCAACCGGCCCGAGGCGCGCAACGCGCTGACCCGGGCCGTCGCCGAGGCGGTGGCCGCGGCCGTCGACGAGCTCGACGCCTCCGACGACCTGCGGGTCGGCGTCCTCACCGGCGCCGGGGGCACCTTCTCGGCCGGCATGGACCTCAAGGCGTTCCTGCGCGGGGAGACCCCCGCGATCGAGGGCCGCGGGCTGTGCGGCATCACCCGGACCCCGCCGCGCAAGCCGCTCATCGGCGCGGTGGAGGGCTGGGCGCTGGCCGGGGGCTTCGAGCTGCTGCTCGCCTGCGACCTCGTGGTGGCCGCGGAGACCGCGCGCTTCGGCGTCCCCGAGGTCACCCGCTCGCTGGTCGCGGCCGGGGGTGCGGCGCTGCAGCTGCCCCGGCGGGTGCCGTTCAACGTGGCGCTGGAGATGCTGCTGACCGGGGAGCCGATCGACGCCGCCCGGGCCACGGCGGTCGGGCTGGTCAACCGGCTCACCCCGGAGGGCGGGGCGCTCGACGGGGCCCTGGCGCTGGCCGCCACGATCGCGGCGAACGGGCCCCTCGCGGTGGCCGCGACCAAGCAGGTGGCCCGCGGCAGCACCGACTGGACCACCACCGAGGGCTGGGCGCGGCAGGACGAGATCGCCGGGTCGGTCTTCACCAGCGAGGACGCCCGCGAGGGCGCCGCGGCCTTCGCCGAGAAGCGCCCGCCGGTCTGGCGCGGTCGCTGAGCCGGCCGGTCGTCCTCCGCCTGCCGGGAGTCCGCTCGGGTACGGCGGGTACCGGGTGGTAGACCGATCCGGAGCAGTCGCGCGGCGGGGGGACCGGTGCGCCGAGCGAGGGGGGCCATGAGCGCGGAGACGACGCCGGACACCGGGACCGTCCCCGCACGGACGGCGGCGTCGCCACCCCTCGGTGCCCTGGCCATCCTGCGCATCGGTGGCTTCCTGGTGCTCTACCTCAACGCCGCGGCGGTGTTCATCGGCGTCATGGCCCAGGCCATCGCCCGCAGCTGGCTGGCCTTCGAGCTCACCGGCTCCAACGCCGCGCTGGGCGGGGTGCTGCTCTCCTTCGGCGTCGCCCTGCTGGTGGCCACCCCGTGGGGCGGGGTCGCGGCCGACCGGCTGCCGAAGCGCCTGGTGCTGCAGGCCTCGGTCCTGCTGCTGGCGACCTCCAGCGCCTGGATCGGCCTGGCGGTCCTCTTCGACGTCATCGCCTACTGGATGCTGCTGGGCGCCGGCGTGCTGCAGGCCGTGGGCTTCGCGCTGTTCAACCCGGCGCGCATGGCCTTCCTCGCCGAGCTGGTGCCCCGCGGGTCGGTGCCGCAGGCGGTGTCACTGCTGCTGGTCAACACCGAGGTCAGCCGGGTCGTCGGCCCGGCGCTGGCCGGCGTGGTCATCGGCGCGGTGGCCTGGGGAACCGAGGCGATCTTCCTGGCCAGCGCGCTGCTCGCCACGCTGGGCGTCCTGCTCACCGGCGCGCTGCCCCCGGGGCGCCGGCGCGGCGAGCCGCCGGACCGCTCGCCACTGGGCGAGCTCGCCGACGGCGTGCGCTACGTCCGCCGGCACCCCGAGCTGTCCGCGCTGACCTGGTGCGGCATCGGCGTGACGATGTGCGGGATGCCGTACCTGGCGTTCATGCCGACCATCTCCAGCGACCTGTTCGGGCTGGGCTCGGTCGGCTACGGCGTCCTGTCGGCGACCTCGGCGGTCGGCGGGGTCACCGGCGGGCTGCTGCTCGGCCGGCGCTCGTCGCGGACCGGCGAGACCCGGGTGTTCGCCCTGTCCGGGGCGTTGTTCGGGCTGGCCATCGTCGGGCTCGCGGCCGCGCCGAACGCCTACGTCGCCGTCGTCGTCCTGCTCCTGCTCGGCGGCGCGATGCTGGCGTTCCAGACGACCAACCAGTCACAGCTGCTCGCGCTGTCCGACATGGAGTACCACGGGCGCGTGCAGGGGCTGATCATGCTCAGCTTCGGCGCCTTCGGCATCGCCGCGCTGCCGCTCGGGCTGCTCGCCGACGTCGCCGGCCTGCGGGTCACCCTCGCCGGGATGGGCGTCGGCGTGCTCCTCTTCGTGCTGCTGTTCGCGCTGGTCAGCCGCAGGCGGGTGGCCGCGGCCACCCGCCTGCGCGACCTGGGCTGAGGCCGGTCAGCCGCGCCAGTCGACGCCGGGGATCGTGGCGCTCCAGGACTCCACGATCCGGCCGTCGGCCACCCGGTGCACCACCAGCCAGGTGACCACCGACGTCTCCCCGGTGTCGATGTTGACCCCCGTCGTGGTCGCGCGGGTCCACACCCGGTCGCCGGCGGTCACCTGGTCGTCGACGGTGGTCGCCGCGTCGTGCAGCAGCTGCCAGGAGGAGCTGACCTCGCGCTTGAAGTCGGCGCGGCGCAGCGACCGCGTGCCGGCCGAGGAGTGCCGGACGTAGGGCTCGCCGATCAGTTCGTCGATGACGCCGAGGTCGCGCCGGTTCCACAGCCCGTCCCAGTAGCGCCGCACGATCGACGTCGCCGCCTGCTGCTGCGCGGGTGAGGGGTCCTCCGTCACTCGACGACCACCCGGCCGGGGGGCAGCACCGGCTCGCGACGCAGCTCGGCGCGGGCCACCGACCGCAGGTGCACCTCGTCCGGGCCGTCGAACAGCCGCATGGCCCGGTGCCAGGCGTACATCTGCGCCAGCGGCGTCACGTCGGTGATGCCGGCCCCGCCGTGCACCTGGATCGCCCGGTCGATCACCCGGGTGGCCGCCCGGGGGACGGCGACCTTGGCCATGGCGACCAGGTTGCGGGCCGCCTTGTTGCCGTCGGTGTCGATGACCTGGCAGGCGAGGTGGCACAGCAGCCGGGCCTGCTCGATCTCCATCCGGGACTCGGCGACCTGCTGCTGGACGACGCCCTGGTCGGCCAGCGGTCCGCCGAACGCCACCCGCTCCTGGGCGCGCTGCACCAGCAGGGCCAGCGCCCGCTCGGCCGCGCCGAGGGCCCGCATGCAGTGGTGGATCCGGCCGGGGCCCAGCCGCGCCTGGGCCGCGGCGAACCCGCCGCCCTCCTCGCCGACCACGTTGGTCACCGGCACCCGCACGTCGGCGAACCGCACCTGCGCGTGCCCGTGCTGGTCGTGGTGGCCCAACACCGGGTAGTCGCGGACGACGGTGACGCCCGGGGTGTCCCGCGGCACGATCACCATCGTCTGCTGCCGGTGCGGCGGCGCCTCGGGGTCGGTCTTGCCCATGAGGATGAACAGCGCGCAGCGCGCGTCCATCGCGCCGCTGGTCCACCACTTGCGGCCGTTGATCACGTACTCGTCGCCCTCGCGCACGACGCGGGTGCCGATGTTGGCCGCGTCGCTGCTGGCCACGTCGGGCTCGGTCATCGCGAACGCCGAGCGGATCTCGCCGTTCAGCAGCGGCTCGAGCCACTCCTTCTTCTGCTCCTCGGTGCCCAGCAGGTGCAGCAGTTCCATGTTGCCGGTGTCGGGGGCGGCGCAGTTGATCGCCTCCGGGGCCAGGTCGAGGCTCCAGCCCGACAGCTCCGCGATCGGCGCGTACTCGAGCTGGGTGAGCCCCGACTCGGCGGGCAGGAACAGGTTCCACAGCCCCCGCTCGCGGGCCTTGCGCTTGAGCTCCTCGACCACCGGCGGCACCTCGTGGCCGTCGGGCCCGGCCGCGCGGCGGTGGGCGTGGTACTCCGCCTCCGCGGGCAGCACCTCCTCCCGCATGAACGCGAGCATGAGGTCGTACAGCTCCCGGGCGCGGGCCGAGGGGGCGGCCAGGTCGTACGCGGTCATCGGGACCTCCAGTCGGGCCGGGCGGACGCTCCTCCTGCGACCGTAGGGACTCCCGGGCCGGCCCGCGCGATCACCCCTCCGACGAGGCCGGGAGCGCCCTCTCGACGCCGTCCGCGGTGAGGCCCAGGCCGCTCAGCAGCCCGGAGCCGTCCTCGACCTCGAGCAGGGCGAGCAGCAGGTGCTCGGCGTCGATCGCGTCGTCCCCCCGCCGCTCGGCCACGGCGAAGGTGCGCTCGAGGACCTGCCGCGCGGCGGCGTCGAAGGGCACGAAGTCGGGCACCTCCGCGGCCGGCGGCGGGAACGCGGCGGCCGCGGCGGCGCGCACTGCGTCGGCCGTGCGGCCCTCCGCCAGCAGCACCCGGGTCGCGGCGCTGTCGCGGTCGGCCAGCAGCCCCAGGACGAGGTGGGCCGGGCCGATCTCAGGGCTGCCGGCCGCCCGGGCCTCGTTCTGGGCCGTCACGACGGCGTTGCGGGCCCGGTCGGTGTACCGGCCGAAGCCCTCGCCCGGGTCGGACGCGGAGGGCCGGCCCGGCTGCGGGCTCCCGAAGCGCTTCTGGACCGCCTGCCGGGTGACGCCCATGCTGCGGCCGATGTCCGACCAGGAGGCGCCCGACCGGCGCGCCTGGTCGACGAAGTGGCCGATCAGCGAGTCGGCGACCTCGCCGATGTGGTCGGCGAGGACGACGGCGCTGGTCAGCTGCCGGAGGACGTCGTCGTCGGCCCGCTGGATGGCCGCGATGAGGTCGTCGAGTCGGACGGTCGACCGGAGCGGCACGGGAGGCGTCATGTGTCAACCGTAGGTTGACACCCCCAGCCCTGTCAACGTTGGGTTGACACCCCTCCTCTCGTTCGGGGCTCACGCGGTGTCGTCAGGCGGTGGCCTCGTCCGTCGCCGGGCGGACGGTGTCCAGATGGGGGCGCGACTGCCACAGCGCCCACTCCGCGCTCACGTCGCCCGCGGTGCGCAGCAGGCGGGGGAGGTGCGCGGTGAGCAGGTGCTCGGCCGAGGTCTCCGCGGCGTGCACGGTGACGTTCATGGCCGCCCGCACCGCGCCGGACCCGTCGCGCACCGGGACGGCGACCGACCGCACCCCCGGCGCGAGCTCCTCGTCGGCCAGCGCCCAGCCGCGCGCCCGCACCTCGGTCAGCTCCTCGCGCAGCCGGTCGTCGTCCCGCCCGATGAAGGGCGGCAGGCCCGAGCGGCTCGGCTGGGCCAGGGCGGCGTCGAGCTCGGCGGGGGAGAGGGCCGCCAGCAGCACCTTGCCCTGGGAGGTCTGCCGGGCCGGGAAGCGGGTGCCGATCTCCACCCGCAGCGCGATCAGCTTGGGCACCGACACCCGGGCGACGTAGACGACGTCGGACCCGTCGAGCTGGGTCATCGACGACGACTCCCCGGTGGCGGCGACCAGCGCCTCCAGGTGCGGGCGGGCGATGTCCCAGAGCCCGAGCGCGCCCACGTAGGCCATGCCCAGCGCGAGCACCCGCGGGGTCAGCGCGAAGGCGTTGCCCACCGACCGGACGAAGCCCAGCTCCTCCAGGGTGAGCAGCAGCCGGCGCGCGGTCGGGCGGGCCAGGCCGGCCGCCGTCGCCACCTCGGACAGGGTCATGCTGCGGTGGTCGGCATCGAAGCAGGCGAGGACGTCGAGCCCCCGGGCCAGTGCCTCGACGAAGTCCGGCCCGGTACCTCGCCCCGCCATCGTGTGTCCCCCTGTCTCCGGCGAGATCGCCGATCTCCACGCCTACGGCGGCGGGGGGGGGGGGGGGGGGGGGGGGGGGGGGGGGGCGCGCGCCGGCGCCGGCCCCCGGCCCCCCCCCCCCCCCCGCCCGCGCGCCCCCCGCCCCCGGCCGGGA
>NZ_JBJGYS010000056.1:0-7718 GCF_054050115.1 Geodermatophilus sp. SYSU D00708
CGGTGGGACGTTCACCGCGCCGGGCAGGTGGCCGGCGGCGTACTCGGCCGGTGGCCGGACGTCGAGGACCACGACCTCCCCGCCGCAGAGCTTCAGCGACCCAGCACCCGGTCCTCGGAGCCGGAGCGCTTGGACTCGTCCTTGAAGTCGCTGTACTGGTACGGGTTGTCCAGGATCGCGGCCTCGGCCTCGGGCATCTCGGGGAACATCCCGGCCTGCCAGACCTCCTCGCCGCACTCCTGGCGCAGGTGGTCGATGGTGTTCTCGACCTCCCGCCGCACCGCCGCCAGGTCCACGTCGACCAGTTCGTGGGCGTACTTCACGACGCGGCCGTCGACGATGACCGTGTGCACGTCGGCCCGCCCGGCCTGGAAGGCGACGTGGCCGAGCGGGTTGAGCAGGGGGAACGACACGGGGGACCGGTCGTTCTTGATGAGCACGAGGTCGGCCTTCTTGCCCGCCTCGAGGCTGCCCAGGTCGGCGTCGCGGCCGATGGTGTGCGCGCCGCCCTTCGTGCACCACTCGACCACGGTCTGGGCGCGCAGCCGCAGGTGGGTGATGGTCTCGCCCTTGAGGTGGGCGTCCATGTGCTCGGCCATCCGGTCGGCGTTGAGCGTCGCCCGCATCGCGGAGAACATGTCGCAGTTCCACCACACGCTGGTGTCCATGGACAGCGACACCGGGATGCCGTACTGGAGCACCTGCGCCGTGGGGGCGTGGCCCTGGCCGGCGCTGCACTCGGACTCCGTCGCGACCGAGATGGAGCCACCGGTGGCGGCGATCCGCTGGTAACTGTCCCGGGTCAGCGTGGACGCGTGCACGTACGTCGTCTCCGGCGTCATGAAGCCGTGGTCGTACATCTGCTGGATGCCGGTGTCGCTGGTGGCCCCCCACACGCCCGCGTGCGTGGTGACCGGGATGCCCAGGTCGCGGGCGGCCTCGAAGGCGGCCTTCTCGGGGAACGCCGGGTCACCGGTGACGTCGAAGGCGATCTGCACGCCCATCATGTCGTCGCGCGCGTCGCGCAGCCGCTCGAGGAACGACCGGACGGCGGGGTCGGCGGTCCACTCCCAGGGGCCCTGCTGGATGTTGCCGTAGGCCAGCACGAAGCGGCCGGGGACCGAGCGCATCGCCTCGAGCGCGGCCTCGGCGTGCTCCACCGACTGGAGACCGTGCGACCAGTCGACGGTCGTGGTGACACCGGCGTCGAGGGACTCGATGGCGGCCAGCCGGTTGCCGGCGGCGATGTCCTCGGGGCGGAACTTCTTGCCGTGCTCGAGGTAGTACCAGACGAAGTACTGGGTGAGCGTCCAGTCGGCGCCGTAGCCGCGCATCGCGGTCTGCCACATGTGCCGGTGCGTGTCGATCATGCCGGGCATGACGATGCCGTCACTGGCGTCGATCACCTGGGCGCCCTCGGGGGCCTCCAGGCCCTGGCCCACGGCGGCGATCCGGTCGTCGACGACGAGGACGTCGGCGTCGCGGAGGACGGTGCAGGCGTCGTCCATGGTCAGCACCGTGCCGCCGCGCAGCAGCACGGGCCGGCCGGGCTGGGGGGTGGTGCCGCCGTCGGAACTGGTCATGGTCTCCTCCTCGAGACTCGCGACTCAGCGGACCTACGTCCGTAGAACGGTCAGTACGTCGGACCCGGTCACCTTCGTCGCGGGCCGAGGAGGGTGTCAAGACGCGGCCGCGCGTACCGCGCTGATACGGAGGTGGAAAGAGTGTTGCTTGACACCTCTGGGTACCGCGCGAAGACTCCGTCGCACGGCGAACGGACCAACGTCCGCATGCCGGTCGGCAACGAGGAGAGGTGCACTGATCCATGACCGCACAGCAGCTCGTCCCGGGCGCGACGCCGGGTCGGGGGCCCCTCGCCGGCGTGCTGGTCGCCGACTTCTCCCGCGTCCTCGCCGGGCCCTACGCGACCATGCTGCTCGCGGACCTCGGCGCCGAGGTGGTCAAGGTGGAGAGCCCCGACGGTGACGACACCCGCAGCTGGGCCCCCCCGGTCCGCGACGGCGTCTCGACCTACTACCTCGGCGTCAACCGGAACAAGCGGTCGATCGCGCTCGACCTCAAGGACCCCGACGACGCGGCCGCGGCCCGCGAGCTGGCCCGCCGAGCGGACGTGTTCGTCGAGAACTTCAAGCCCGGTGGCCTGGCCCGCTTCGGCCTGGACTACGAGACCGTGGCCGAGGGCAACCCGGGGATCGTCTACGCCTCGATCAGCGGGTTCGGCAGCGGGCCCGGGGGCCGGTCGCTGCCCGGCTACGACCTCATCGTGCAGGCCATCTCCGGCCTGATGAGCCTCACCGGCGCCCCGGACGGCGAGCCGTACCGCGCCGGCATCTCGGTGTTCGACGTGATGGCCGGGCTGCACGCCACCATCGGCGTCCTCAGCGCGCTCAACGCCCGGCACGAGACCGGCACGGGGCAGCACGTCGAGGTCAACCTGCTGTCCTCGGCGCTGTCGGGGCTGGTCAACCACTCCAGCGCGTACGTCGCCGGCGGCGTCGTCCCGTTCCGGATGGGGAACAGCCACCCGAGCCTGTTCCCGTACGAGCCCCTTCCCTGCGCGGACGGCGACCTGATCGTCACCGCCGGCAACAGCGGGCAGTTCCGCAAGCTCGTCGAGGTCCTCGGCGTGCCCGAGCTCGCCGACGACCCGCGGTTCCTGCGCAACGAGGACCGCACCGCCAACCGCGACGAGTTGCGGCCGCTGCTGGTGGAGCGGCTGCGCACCCGGACCAAGCAGGAGTGGTTCCGCGACATCATCGCCGCCGGCGTGCCCTGCGGACCGATCAACACCGTCGACCAGGGCGTCGCCTTCGCCGAGGAGGTCGGTCTCGACCCCGTCGTCACGGTCGGGGACGGCGACGACGCGGTGCCGTCGGTGCGCAACCCGATCAGGTTCTCTTCCACCCCGGCCGACTACCGCTTGCCACCACCCCGCCTCGACCAGCACGGTGCGGAGATCCGCGAGTGGCTGGCCGCGCCGGCCGCCCGCGGCACCGACGCGGAGGAGGGCAGGTCGTGACCGAGCTCGCGAGGTCACGCATGAGCACGGCAGCGCCGCTCACGCGGACGACGAGCGCCGGCGAGGAGGACGCGTGAGCGAGGACGGCCGCCCGGTCTACCCGACGGCGCTGGGTGCCTCGAGCCTGGAGAGCATCACGCTGCTCGGCCAGGACCTGGCCCGCGACGTGATGGGCGAGGTCGGCTTCGGCGAGCTGGCATTCTGGCTGGCCACGCAGCGGCGCCCGTCGAAGGGCGAGGCGCGGGTCTTCGAGGCGGTGCTGGCGGCGCTGGCCGACCACGGCTTCACCCCGACCGCGATCGTCACCCGGCTGACCTACCTGTCGGCGCCGGACTCGGTGCAGGGCGCGCTGGCCGCGGGCCTGCTCGGCGGCGGCTCCCGCTTCCTCGGGGTGACCGAGGACTGCGGCCGCTTCCTGCACGACGTCCTCACCGGTGTGGACGGCGCCCTGCCGACCGACGACGCCGGCTGGGACGCCCTGGCGCTGGAGACGGTGACCGCCCAGCGGGCCGCGCGCCGCTTCGTCCCCGGCCTGGGCCACCACGTGCACAAGAACGGCGACCCGCGCACGCCGCGGCTGTTCGCCATCGCTGCGGAGGAGGGCCTCTACGGCCCGCACCTGTCGCTGTTCGCCGCGATCGGCCGCGTGCACCCCCAGGTCCTCGGCAAGACGCTGCCGCTCAACGGCGCCGGCGTCTGCGGCGCCGCGCTGGCCGACCTCGGCCTGCCGCTGGAGCTGCTGCGCGGCTTCGCGCTGCTGGCGCGCACCGCCGGGCTGATCGGCCAGCTGGCCGAGGAGCTGCGACACCCGGTCGGCAACGAGGTCTTCCTGTCGGTGGACCTCAACAACCGGTCCGTCGCGCCCGACCCCTACGTCCCGGATCCCCTCCCGGGCCACACCTCGGACACCGACACCAACGGAGGTCGTCGTGGCTGAAGTAGCCGCGGTCATCGCGTCCACGCACCACCCCTTCTACTACCGGGCCAAGACGTCGACCGGCGCGGACCGGCCGCCGTTCGCCGACGAGTGGGTCGCCAAGCAGGAAGCCTTCGCCGAGACGCTCAACCGTGCCGAGCCCGACGTGCTGGTGATGGTCGGCAGCGACCACTTCCACCAGCTGTGGCTGGACAACATGCCGCAGTTCCTGGTCGGCAAGGCGCCCTGGTTCGACGCCAACTGGTACAACGAGGAGCGCGAGTTCGGCCTGCCGCGGCTGAAGCTGCGCGGCGAAGAGGACCTCGCGGCGCACATCCTGCGCGACGGCCTCGACCGGGACTTCGACCTGGCGTTCTCCAACGAGCTGCGGATCGACCACAGCATCACCTGCCCGATCATCGCGCTGCGGCCGGAGGCCGACCTGCCGATCGTGCCGGTGTACACGAACATCTTCGCCCCGCCCCTGCCGCAGCCGCGGCGCTTCGTGCAGCTGGGCAAGGCGCTGCGCGAGATGGTCGAGTCCTGGGAGAGCGACAAGCGGGTCGCGATCATCGGCACCGGACACCTGTCGCTGGAGCTCGGCGGCCCGCGCCAGTTCGGCGAGCACGGCCCCGACCCCGAGTTCGACCGCAAGGCCATCGAGTGGATCGCCAGCGGCGACATCGAGGGCTGCCTGGCCGAGGTCAGCCTGGACAGCCTGCACGCCCCGGGCAACGCCACCCACGGGTTCATGGACTTCATGCTGATGATGGGCGTCGCCGGCGAGGGCCAGAAGGCCGCCCACGTGGACAGCCTCGACCTGTTCCACACGATGGAGGCCTACTTCACCTGGTACCCCAACGGGGCCCCGGCCTGAGCCCGCGGACGACGACCGGAACGGAGATCCCTGCATGAGCAAGTACCTGCTCGACAAGTTCCTCTACACCGTCGACCGCGACCCCGACCTGGTCGAGCGCTACCGCGAGGACCCGGCCGGCACGGTCGAGTGGTGGGAGGCCGAGATGGCCAACAAGCTGCTCAACTCCATCGACGCCGAGAAGTCGACCTGGCTGGCGTTCACCGACGAGGAGCGCACGGCGCTGCGCGAGCACGACCACGTGCGGCTGTTCGAGATGGGCGCCCACCCGTTCCTGACCCTCACGCTGTTCATCGCGATGTTCGAGCGCGACCACGGCCCGCTGGAGTACCAGAAGGCCTACGGCAAGGCGATGGCACACATCACCAGGCCGTACCCGGACATCGCCACGTAGCGAGGAGGACCCCCTCCTCCCCGTCCCTCGCAGGCTCGGGACGGTGCCCTGGAGGGGGCCGCCTGGCCCTCATCCGCCCCCGCCCCGGTCACCGGGGCGGGGGCGGTCCCGCCTGTCGAGGAGGAGCCCGATGCGCGCCGCCGTCCTGCACACCCCCGGTGCGCCGCCGGCGTTCGGCCCGCACCCCGACCCGGAGGCGGGGGAGGGGCGGACGCTGGTGCGGGTGACCGCCGCGCCGGTGGTCCCGCTCGACCAGCTGTGCGCCTCGGGCACCTCCTACTTCGGCGTCCCCGCGACGCCGTACGTCCCCGGCGTCCAGGGCGTGGGCGTCGTCGAGGAGTCCGGCGCGCACGCGCCCGGGACGCGGGTGTGGTTCGCGACCTCGGCCGGCATGGCCCCCGGCGACGGCAGCCTCGCCGAGCGGTGCGCGGTGCCCGACGCCGACGTCGTCCCGGTCACCGCGGCGGTCCCTGACACGGTGGTGGCCGCGCTGGGGCTGTCCGCGGTCGCCGCGTGGATGGCGCTGACCTGGCGCGGCCGCATGCAGCCGGGGGAGCGGGTGCTGGTGCTCGGCGCCGGCGGCGCGGTCGGCCAGGTGGCCGTCGGTGCCGCGCGGCTGCTGGGCGCCGAGCGGGTGGTCGCGGTCTGTCGGTCGGCCGCGGCCCAGGAGCGGGCGCGCCGGGCCGGCGCCGACGCGGTGGTCCCGCTGTCCGGGGACGTCGACGAGCTCACCGCGCGGCTGGCCGAGGCCTGCGGCGGGCACGTCGACGTCGTCGTCGACCCGGTGTTCGGCGTCGCCGCGACCGCGGCCTCGCGGGTGCTCGCGCCGTCCGGGCGGCTGGTCAACCTCGGCGGCGCCTCCGGGGACACCGCGAGCTTCTCCTCCTCGGTGCTGCGCAGCCGCAGCGCGGAGGTGCTCGGCTACACGAACAACGCGCTCACCGTGCAGCAGCGGGCGCAGGCGCTGACCGCCGTCCTCGGCCACGCCGAGCGCGGCGCGCTGCGGCTCGACCACGAGGTGCTGCCGCTCGAACAGGTCGAGCGCGGCTGGGCGCTGACCGCCGAGGGCCTCGGCCGACGGGTCGTCCTGGTACCCGGGAAACCGGCTGCGTGACGGGTCTCCGGCGGGCGGATGTGCGCCTTGACACACCGCAGGGGCTCGGGCATCGTCGCCGTGTCCGCGACGCGGACAAGTGTCCACACCCGCAGCTCTGCGGTCCCGCGCGTTGGAAGGACCCCTCGCACATGACCACGACCGCCCCGACCTCGGCACCCACGTACGACGGGGACATCTACACCGACGAGGCGCTGCTCGAGCCGTACGAGGACTACCGCGCCCTGCGCGAGCTCGGCCCGGCGGTCTGGCTGTCGCAGCACGGGGCCTACGCCGTCGCCCGGTACGACGAGGCCAAGGCGGTCCTCATGGACGGCGAGACGTTCCGCTCGGCCAACGGCATCGCGCTCAACGAGCCGGCCAACCAGGCGATCCTCGGCTGCACGCTGGCCAGCGACGGCGAGCTGCACGCCCACCTGCGCCAGGTCGTGGCCCACCGGCTCACCCCGCGCGCGCTGCGCCCCATGAAGGACCTCGTCACCGACAAGGCCGAGGAGCTGGTCGCGGGCCTGGTCGAGAAGGGCTCCTTCGACGCGGTCGCCGACCTGGCCCGGGCGCTGCCGCTGTCGATCGTCCCGGACTTCATCGGCTGGCCGCAGGAGGGCCGCGAGCACCTGCTGCGCTGGGCCGGCGCCAACTTCGACTCCTTCGGCCCGCTCAACGACCGGGCCCAGCGGGCGCTGCCCCAGTGCGGGGAGATGGCCGCCTTCGGCGCGGAGATCGTGCGCACCCGCAACGTCTCGCCCGGCAGCCTGGGGCACGGCGTGCTGGAGGCCGTCGACGAGGGGACCATCTCCACCGAGCAGGCGATGATGCTCATGCTCGACTACCTCGCGCCCTCCCTCGACACCACGATCAGCGCCGTCGGCAGCGCCGTCTGGCTGTTCGCGCAGAACCCCGACCAGTGGGACCTCGTGCGCAACGACCCGAAGCTCATCCCCAACGCGGTGAACGAGGTCGTCCGCATCGAGTCGCCGATCCGCGCCTTCGGCCGGATCACCAGCACGGACACCCGGATCGGCGACGTCGACGTCCCCGAGGGCTCCCGGGTGCTGGTCATCTACGCCTCGGCCAACCGCGACGAGCGCAAGTTCGAGCGGCCCGACGAGTTCGACGTCACCCGCGCCAACGCCGTCCACCAGCTCGGCTTCGGCATGGGCGAGCACGGCTGCGCGGGCGCGGGCCTGGCCCGGATGGAGACCGAGTCGCTGCTGCGGGCGCTGGCCCCGCGGGTGGCCCGCTTCAACCTGCAGGGCACCGAGCGGGCGCTGAACAACCTCATCCGCGCCTTCGGCCGGGTCGACGTCACCGTCGACCCCGCCTGAGCGCCCTCCCCGGCGACCGGTGCCCCCGGTCGCGGCCCCGCCGGGCCGCGAC
>NZ_JBJGYS010000057.1:0-7124 GCF_054050115.1 Geodermatophilus sp. SYSU D00708
ATATTCAACGGCTCTCGACCCCCCCGCGCACTCCCTCACCCACCCCCCCCCCGCCCCGGGGGCGCCCCCCCCGCCCCCCCCCCCCCCCCGCGGCCGCTCTCATCGCGGCTCGCGGCCCGGCGGCCCGGACGGTCCCCGGCTCGCAGGTGACCGCGAGTCCCCTCCGGCTCACAGCGAGCCGCCGCCCTCACGGGTCATCCTCAGCAGCCGCACCCCCGTCATCTCCAGGCGCAGTCCCGCCGTGTCCGATGCGCACCGGAGCACCACCTGCATGCAACTCGGGCACCGGAGCACGAGCGCAGGGGCATCGGCGTAGACGAGGTGCTGCCCCAGAGGCCCCGAGGCGCCACAGTGCACGCAGGTCGAGACGGCGGTGGTCGGGTCCACGGCGAGGACCTCGCCGAGCACCCCACCCGCCGCGTTTCCGTCCAGGCGCCGCTCAGGCGACCCGGGGACATCCGTCACGGGACACACCTCCCATCCGGCCGACCCGGCCGGCTCGTGGTCGATCGGTCCGGCCCGGGGTCTCGTGCACACCTCCTCGGCGCGGGGACGGAGCACGAGTACAGATGACCGTGCACCGCCCGGCTGCCGGTCAGCGGGCAGGATCGTCGGCGGGCGGATCGATCCACGTCTCCCGCACGACCTTCCCGTCGTCCCCGTCGACCATCCGGTACGTCGCCATCCGGGGTGCCACCTCGGTCGTCGGTCGTCCCGCTGCCGGTGCACGCCTGCCCGTTTCGGCGGCCAGGACGGATCACGGTCTGCTGACCGTGGCAGCGCAGTCGTGGCCGGCGCATCCGTCATCCGACTGCCGCGCGGGACCCCCGCCGAGACCGAAGTCCCTGGTTCCCTCCGGCTGGGTGAGAGAGACTCTCACTCTCCACCCCCCTCGATCCAGCTCGACGGCATCCACCACACGAGGTCTCGACATCCCCGGTGACGCATGGGAGGGGCTCCATGCCCGACATCGCGCCGTCCGACCGGAACGACGGGGTCCTGCTGGTCGGGAGGTCAGCCGAGTCCGCGGTGCTCCGTTCCTTCGTCGAGCGTGCTCTCGCCCGGGACGACGTGCTGCTGATGACGGGCGAACCCGGCGTCGGCAAGTCCGTTCTGCTGGAGACCGCCGCGCGGCATGCTGAGGCGTCGGGGGCCACGGTCCTGCGGGCGGCGGGGGTCGAGTTCGAGGCCGAGGTGGGCTTCGCGGGGCTGCACCAACTCCTCCTCCCCCTTCTCGACGACGTCGACGCACTCGCCGAGCCGCACCGCCGGGCGCTCGACGTGGCCCTCGGTCTGGGCTCCGGCAGCCCCCTGCCCCCGCTCCTGGTGTCGGCCGCCGTCCTCGCCCTCGTGAGGACAGGCGCGCAGTCGAGGCCGGTTCTCATCGTCGTGGACGACCTGCCGTGGCTGGATCGATCGAGCGTCCGGGTCCTCGGCTTCGTCGCTCGCCGGGTGCACCGCAGTCGTATCGGCTTCCTGGCGGCGGCTCGGACGGGGAGCGACAGCGTCCTGCTCCAGGCTGGTCTCCCCCAGCTCGAGGTGCCACCACTGGACGAGGACGCCGCCGCGGACCTGTTGCAGGCCCGGTTCCCCGTCCTGGACCCACGGATCCGTCAGCGGGTCCTGTCGGCATCCGCGGGCAACCCGCTGGCCCTGCTGGAACTGCCTGCCGTCATGACCGAGGCCCAGCGCACCGGCACCGCCCCCCTCCCTCCGGCTCTACCGCTGAGCAGGCACCTCCGGCAGGTCTTCGTGCAGCAGCTCGCCGACCTGCCCGCCACGACCCGCAGGCTGCTGTTGCTCGCATCCCTCGAGGGGACGGGTGATCTCCGGACGCTGCGCGCGGCAGCTGCCGACGACAAGTGGCTCGACGACCTCGCGCCGGCCGAGAGGGCTCGGCTGGTGCGCATCGACCTGGGCAGTCAGCGGGTGCTGCTGCGGCACCCGCTGATCGGCTCTGCGGCGGTCGAGATCTCGACCAGCGGAGAGATCCGGCGCGCTCACGGGGCCCTGGCCCACGTGCTGGTCGACCGGCCGGAAGAGTGCGCCTGGCACCTCGCCGAGGCTGTCGTGGGGTTCGACGCCCGGGCCGCCGACCTCCTCGAGACCGCGGCGCACCGGGCACGACGGAGGGGGGATGCGGTCCGTGCCGTCCGAGCCCTGCTCCAGGCGGCCGGACTGACACCGACCGGACCGGACCGAGCGCGCCGGTTGGCCGCGGCGGCGTTCGTGGCAGCCGACACGACCGGGGAGCTCCGGACCGTCCCCCGACTCTTGTGCGAGGCGCGTACGGCCGATCCCGGGACGGCGGGATCCCTCGAGGTCGCGGTCGCCTCTGCCCACCACCTGCTCAACGGGGAGGGGGACGTCGAGAGCGCACACCTCATCCTCGTGCGGGCGGTCGAGCACGCCGTCGACCACGGATCGCCCGCCGACGCGGTCGAGGACGCGCTGTACAGCCTCATGATGGTGTGTCACCTCGGTGGTCGCGAGGAGCTCTGGCGGCCGTTGGAGCGGGCGCTGACGGCTCTGGGACGTGACGTCCCACCGGTCCTGTCGGTGTCCAGCAGCCTGCTCGCCGACCCGGTCCGGGCGACCGCTGCGGTGCTCGAGCGGCTGGACGAGCTGATCGCCTCGGTGGACGCCGCCCTCGATCCCACCTTCGTCGTCCGGGTCGGCATGGCCGCCTCGTACGCGGATCGCCTCGGCAACTGCCGCCGAGCGCTCGGGAGGGTGATCAGGGACGGCCGGCAGGGCGGCGCGGCGGCTGCCGCCGTCAAGGCCCTGGTGCTGCTGTGCCACGACGCACTCGACGCAGGCCGCTGGGACGAGGCCGTGTGCACGGCCGAGCAGGGCATCGCCTGGGGGGACGAGCTGGGGTACGGGCTCATCACGCGGTTCGGCGTCTACTGCTCGGCCCTGGTGGCCGCCGCGAGGGGGGACGACGAGACCGTGCGGGTCCTGTCCGACGACCTCCTCGCGTGGTCGCTGCCGCGAGGAATCCACCTGTTCGAGGACTTCGCGCACCACGTCCGCGGACTGGCCGCTCTGGGGCGAGGTGACTTCGAGGAGGCGTACCGGCAGCTCACGGCCGTCGGCCCTGTCGGTGGCCCCACCCCGTGCGCCCCGGTCACGCCGCGCCTGGTGATGGACCTGGTCGAGGCAGCGGTCCGGACGGGACGTTCCGCCGAGGCCGCTGCGCACGTGGCGGCCATGAGCGGGGCCAGGGTATTCACCGGCCGACCGAGGCTCGGCGTCCTCCTGGCGGGCTCCGCGGCTCTCGTCGCGTCCGGCGAGGAGGCGGCGGAGCGGTTCGAGCGTGCCCTCGCCGTCCCCGGGGCCGAGCGATACCCCTTCGAGCGCGCGCGGGTCCGGCTCGCCTACGGCGAGCACCTGCGGCGGACGCGGGCGACCAACGCCGCGCGCGTGCAGCTGACCGCGGCGCTGGAGACCTTCCGCGACCTGGGGACCCGACCGTGGGCCGACCGGGCCTGGAACGAGCTCCGCGCGACCGGGCTGACCCACCGGTCCTCCCCCGCTGAGCGGGGAACGGTCGCCCTGACCTCGCAGGAGCACCAGATCGCCATGCTGGCGGCCTCGGGCTTGTCCAACAAGCAGATCGGCAGCCGGCTGTACCTGTCCCCACGGACCGTCGGCGCCCACCTCTACCGCGTCTTCCCGAAGCTGGGCATCAGCTCGCGGGCGGCGCTGCGCGATGCGTTGAGCGGCACGGCGCCCGAGACCGTGGAGATGCCGCCGAGCGCCGTCGCCCGCTGACCGGTGGTCGTGGTCCTTTGACTGATGCCTCGCCCCGTCGGTCCGGACAGGGTCGGCACTGCTCGAGGTGACGTCCGGGAGGAGCTGCCATGTCACTGGTCTCCCGAGGGTTCGGGCGGCGGGAGCCGCGCACGGACCAGCGACTACCCCCTGGCCAGTACGACGTCGGCGGCCACTTCCCCGTGCTGTCGGCCGGCCCGACCCCGCGGACGCCCCTGAGCGAGTGGGACCTGACGATCCAGGGGGCGGTGGACGGGGTCCGGCGCTGGAACTGGGAGGAGTTCCAGCGCCTGCCGCGCGAGGCGGTGTCGGTGGACATCCACTGCGTGACCAAGTGGTCGAAGTTCGACACCCGGTGGGAAGGCGTCGCGGTCGACACGCTGCTGGCCGAGGTCCGGACCGAGGCCGCACACCTCGTGGCCTTCTGCGACGGGGGCTACACCACGAACCTGCCGCTCGCCGACGTGACCGTCGGGCGCGCGTGGGTCGTCGACACCTACGACGGCCGGCCGCTGGCTCCGGAGCACGGAGGCCCGGCGCGGCTGCTGGTCCCGCACCTCTACTTCTGGAAGAGCGCGAAGTGGCTCCGCGGGTTCGCGTTGACCCCGGTCAACGAGCCGGGCTTCTGGGAGACCTTCGGTTACCACGATCGCGGGGACCCATGGCGCGAGCAGCGGTACAGCGGCGACTGACCTGGTTGCGGGCGACGGTCCTCGAGAACCGCCGCGAGACCGCACGCGTCCACCGGCTGCTGTTCGACGTCCCGGAGTGGCGCGGGCACCTGCCGGGTCAGCACATCGACCTGAGGCTGACCGCCGAGGACGGCTACACGGCCCAGCGCAGCTACTCGGTCGCCTCCGCGCCCGAGGACCCCCGGCTGCACCTGCTGGTCGAGCGGCTCCCGGACGGCGAGGTCTCCCGCTACCTCACCGATGAACTGCGCCCCGGGGACCTGGTGGAGCTGCGCGGCCCCATCGGCGGGTACTTCGTCTGGTCGGCCGGCCTCGACCGGAGCGGGCAGGCGGACGACGCGCAGCGACCGGTGCAGCTCGTGGCGGGAGGTGTCGGCGTCTCCCCCTTCCTCGCCATGCTCGACCACCACCGCCGTACCGGCAGCTCGACTCCGGTACGGCTGCTGTACTCGGCCCGCACGCGCGACGACCTCCTGGGCCAGGACGTCCTCGGCCCGGAGACCACGGTCACGCTGACGCGGGAAGCGCCGGCGGACTGGAGGGGGCCGACCGGGCGCATCGACGGCCACGTGCTGGAGCGACACGCCTTCGGGCCCTCGACGGGGGCGCGGGTCTTCGCCTGCGGCCCGACGGCCTTCGTGGAGGACGTGGCCACGGCGCTCGTGGAACGCGGTCACGACCCGTCGCGGATCAGGCTCGAGCGCTTCGGCGGGTCGGACGTCCCGTCGTGAGGGGCACGCGACGACCGACCCGTGTGCGGGCGTCGGCCCACGCTCAGGTGGAGCCGGTCACCCGGCGCGCGGGCCCACGCCTCCAGCTCGGGCCGGCCAGGCCCGCGCACCCGATCACGGCCACTCCGTACAGAGAAGGGCGGACTCAGCCATGACTGCGATCACAGAGGAGACCGGCAGGGCCGTCCGCCCGTTCCGGGTGGACGTGTCCGACGAGGCGCTCACCGAGCTGCGCCGGCGCATCGAGTCGACGCGCTGGCCCACCAGGGAGCTGGTCGCGGACCGCTCGCAGGGCGTGCAGTTGGCGACCATGCAGGAGTTGTGCCGCTACTGGGCGACCGAGTACGACTGGCGCCGGTGCGAGGCGAAGCTGAACGCGCTTCCGCAGTTCACGACCGAGATCGACGGCGTGGACGTGCACTTCGTCCACGTGCGCTCGCCACACGACGACGCGCTGCCGCTGGTCATGACGCACGGCTGGCCGGGCTCGGTCGTCGAGCTGCTGGAGACCGTCGGACCGCTCACCGACCCGACCGCGCACGGCGGCCGCGCCGAGGACGCCTTCCACCTGGTGCTGCCGTCCCTGCCCGGCTACGGCTTCTCCGGCGAGCCGACCGAGCTCGGGTGGGACGTCGCCCGCGTCGGTCGCGCCTGGGCGGAGTTGATGCGCCGCCTGGGCTATCCCCGCTACGTGGCCCAGGGCGGCGACGTGGGCGCCGGCGTCACCGACGCGATGGGTCGCCAGGCACCCTACGGGCTCCTCGGCATCCACCTCAACCTGCTCGTCACCGCACTGAGTCGCACGCTCCCGGGGGACACGGAGCAGGAACGCGCGGGGCTCGAGGCGATCGCCACGTTCCGAACGAGCGGCTTCGCGTACTTCCTGGAGCAGGCCACCCGGCCGCAGACGATCGGCTACGGCCTGCTGGACTCACCCGCCGCTCTGGCGGCCTGGATGCTGGACCACGACACGGACTCGTACCACAAGATGGCCCGCGCCTTCGTCGACGGGCAGCCGACGGGCAACCTCACCCGGGACCACGTCCTCGACAACGTGACGCTGTACTGGCTGACCGGCACCGGGGCCTCGGCGGCCCGCTCCTACTGGGAGAGCTACGGACCCGACGCGCCTGCGGCTGCCGCGGCCGGCCACACACCTCCGGAGGTCTCGGTCCCGGTGGGTTTCACCACGTTCCCCGGCGAGATCTGGCGGACACCACGCACCTGGGCCGAGCAGAGCTACCCCACGCTCGCGTACTTCAACGAGGCCGACCGGGGCGGCCACTTCGCCGCCTGGGAAGAGCCCGAGCTGTTCACGGCCGAGGTCCGCGCCGCCTTCCGTCCGCTGCGCGCCCCCCAGGTCCCCCAACCGCGTCGCTGATCACGGGCCCGGCGGCTCCGGGGTCGCCGTCGCCGTCCTCGGAGCCGCCTCGAGCGGCCCGTTCAGATTCCCCCCCAGATGGCGAGGAGAGGTGCGAGAGCATGACTGCAGTCGCGCAGGAGACGAGCCGGGCCGTCCGCCCGTTCCGGGTGGACGTGCCGGAGGAGGCGCTCACCGAGATGCGCCGGCGCATCGCCGCGACGGTCTGGCCCGAGCGGGAGACGGTGCCCGACTCGTCGCAGGGTGTGCCCCTCGCGGCGATGCAGGAGCTCGCGCGGTACTGGGCGACCGACTACGACTGGCGGCGGTGCGAGGCGCGGCTCAACGGCCTCCCGCAGTTCCTCACCGAGATCGACGGCCTGGACATCCACTTCATCCACGTGCGGTCGCCGCACGACGACGCGCTGCCGCTCGTGGTCAACCACGGCTGGCCGGGGTCGGTCATCGAGCAGCTCAAGATCATCGACCTGCTCGTGGATCCGACGGCGCACGGCGGGAGCGCATCGGACGCCTTCCACGTCGTGGTCCCGTCGATGCCGGGCT
>NZ_JBJGYS010000058.1:0-7121 GCF_054050115.1 Geodermatophilus sp. SYSU D00708
CGCCGGTGTTGTTGCCCTTGCCCGGCAGCGACAGCACCGCCGTCCCCGGGGTCACCGACAGCCGGCTGGCACCGGCCGACGCCTTCCACGCACCACCCACGTCAGCGGTCCCCAGACCGGCCGAGACGGTCCGGTTGAAGGTGTCCTTGGCGACGATCTCGTTGCTCACCGGCTCGGTGGCCACGACCTGGCGCTCGGCGGTGGCGGTCGCCCCGTCGTCGTCGGTCACGGTCAACCGCACCGTGTACGTGCCGCCCACCGTGTAGTCGTGCGCCGCGGTCGCCCCGGTGCCGGTCGTGCCGTCACCGAACTCCCAGGCGTACGAGGTGATCGACCCGTCGGTGTCGGCCGACCGGCCGGCGTCCAGGCTGATCCCGAGGTCCTTGCCCGTGGCGGTGAACTCCGCGGACGGTGCGACGTTCGGCGGCGCCGGCGCGACGGTCACCAGGCGGCTGGCCACGGCGGTGGCGCCCTTGTCGTCGGTCACGGTGAGCGTGACGGCGTAGGTGCCGCCCGCGGCGTAGGCGTGGGTCGCCGTGACGCCGGTGGCCTTGGTCTGGTCACCGAAGTCCCAGGCGTAGGAGGCCACGGTGCCATCGGCGTCGCTGGAGGTGCCCGCGTCGAACGCGGCGGTCAGCTCCGACGTCGTGCCGGTGAAGCGGGCGGCCGGCGCGGTGTTGGCCGGCTTGCCGCCCGTGGCCGCGGTGGCGTGCGCGGCGACCTGGGCCGCCGACAGCGCCTTGGTGTACACCGCGACCTCGTCGATCCGGCCGGTGAAGGTGCTCGAGCCGCCGATCGCCTTGTCGCTGCCGACCCGGAAGTAGCCGTTGTACGACTGGCCCGACGTGACGTCGCTTCGGGTGCCGACCTGCTTGCCGTCGACGTAGAGCACCATGCCCGCCGAGCTCATGCTCGCGGCGACGTGGTGCCACTTGCCGTCGTTGACCGGGGTCGAACTGGTGATCGTCTGCGGCAGGTTCCAGAAGAGGAAGCGCACGTTGACGGTGAAGTTCACCCGGCCCTGGGCGTCGAGCCAGACCTGCCGGTCGTAGGTGGAGCTGGAGCCGGACTTGGCGTTGGCGTACCCCATGATCCGGCCGCCGGTGGTCGAGGTGGTCTGGAACCACCCCTCCTCGGTGAAGGTGTTCGGCGCCGCGGCCGCCGACGACGTGGCCAGGGTGGCCGTCGCGCTGCCGTTGAAGGAGTACGCCCTGTTGGTGTCACCGGTCAGCGCACCGGCGGCGCCCTTGGTGACGCCGGAGCCGACGGTCAGGGGGGCGCGGTTCATCGCGTCCGCGGCCGCGCTGCCCGTGGTCTCGCCGAGCCGCCAGTAGGACGACGGCGCGTCGGCGCGGACGACGTCGGCGTAGGGCTTGGTCGTCTGCCCGCCGGTGGCCGCGGCGACGTCCACCGACACCCAGGAGGTGGTGGCGGAGTTGCCGAACGGGTCGGTGGCCACCACCCGGTACCGGAGGGTGCCGCTGACGCCGGAGTCGTTCGCCGACATGGCCGGGGTGTTCCACCAGGTCGAGGACCGGACCGTCTCGGCGACCGGGAGGTCGCTGCCCTCGCGCTCGACCCGGTAGGTGAGCGCGGCGTTGTCCTGGTCGCTGGTGGCCTTCCAGGAGATCGCGACCTGGCCGGGGGCCGGCGAGGTGGCGGTGGCCGTGAAGCCGTCGGCCGACGGGCCGACGCGGTTGGCCGCGGTGCCGGGCACCGCGTACCGGACCAGGCCCTGCTGGCCGGTGCTGTTCACCTTGGTGAACTCGCCGCCGTACACCAGGTACTCGCCGTTGCCGGTGACGCTCCAGCCGGCCTGCCCCTGGCCGGTGTAGGTGCCCGGGGTCATGGTCGGGAACCAGCTCAGCAGCGAGCCGGCCGGCTGGCCGCGGAAGTTGCCGTTGGTGAGGGTGCCGCTGCCGACCGTGCCGGTGGGCGTGGCGCTGTAGGCGGTGGCGAACTTGTGCACCCGGGTGGGCTGCTCGGGGTAGCCGCCGATGTTCCCGCAGTCGTGGGTGTGGCTGGCGACGTAGATCGCGCCGTTCATGGCGTAGCTGGAGTAGGTGTCGCCGCGGCAGTCGTTGATCTCGATGATCGCGCCGCCGTCGGCCCGGACCGCGAAGTTCCCCTCGAGGTTGCCGGGGCCGTAGTAGTCGTAGGCGGTGCCGTAGACGACGTCGCCGTCGGTGGAGAGGCTCCACACGCCGGAGTTGACGCCCTGGTTGGTCAGCCGCTGGTTGATGGCGAACGGCCGGTTGGCCCCGGTGACCGGGTCGAGCGCGGCGACGCCGGTCGCCTTGCTGCCGTTCATCGTGTCGAAGCGGCCCCCGGCCACCACCTGGGCGCCCCCGCCGGTGACCACCAGCGCGGTCACCTCGTCGCTGGTGCCCTTCGAGCCGTTGGAGTTGCCGGCGGTGGACCCGATGCCCGGCACCGGGGCCCACGGCAGCAGCGAGCCGTCGGCGGCCGAGACCGCGGCCAGCCGGGAGCGGCTGACGCTGCCGACGGCGGTGATGCTGCCGCCGAGGTAGACGGTGTCGGCGGTCGCGGCGATCGCGCGCACCTGGCTCTGGACGCTGGGCTTCCAGGTGGTGATGAGCTGGCCGCTGGCCGTGTCGAAGGCGGCGACCCGCTTGCGCACCTGGCCGTCGACCTCGGTGAAGTCACCGGCGACGTAGACCCGCGAGCCGTCGGGCGAGGCGGTGACCGCCAGCACCTGGCCGTTGAGCTGCGGCGCGAACGAGGTGATCAGCTCGCCGGTGCGGATGTCGTAGGCGAGCAGGTTGCTGCGCGGCGTCTCCTGCGTGCCCCCGGCGGCCCCGGCCGGACGCGCGGTGCTGAAGGAGCCACCGACGTAGACGGTGTTGCCGACGACGGCCTGCGCCCAGGCCACGCCGTTGATCTGGACGGTCGGGAGGGCGTCCGCCGCGACCGTGGTCGGGTTGGCCGGGCTCTGCGCGCCGGCGGGGGCGGAGTCCGCCTGCGCCGCCGTCGCGGGCAGCAACGCGAGGCTGCCGGCACCCACCAACACACTGACCAGGCCGGACAGGACGCGCCACGGCGCAGCCCCCGACGATGCACTCATCGCTGATTCCCCCACGTGCTCGTACACGAGCGCCGACCACCCCCGTGGTCCGCGTGTACCGAGAGTGACCATGGCACGGCGCCATGACGTGCGGGATCACACGATCCGGTGACGGACTGTGATCCTCCCCCGACGGAGGGAGGGGGTAGTCACCTTCCGTGACGAAGCACATCCGGATCGCAATGAGCGGCGGGGTCGGGGGCCGGCCGATGCCTCGACCGGCCCCCGGAGCCCTCCTCCGGCGGCCGGGTCAGCGCCCCTCGGTCACCTCGAACCCGGTGACCCGGACGGTGGTGGCCTCGGTGCTGCTGCCGGCCCGGTAGGCGCTCAGCCCCACCGACCCGGCCTCCTGGAGGGCGGCGGTGGTGTCGGTGCGCGTGAGCTGCGGGGTCGCCGGCTCGGCGCTGCCCTCGGCCCAGACCGTGGCCTTCACCGTGGTCGTGCCGGTACCGGAGACCTGCACCCGCACGTTGAGCACCGTGCCGGCCTCGTAGGTCAGCCCCGGGACGACGACCTCACCGCCCGGCCACGCCTCGACGTTGCCGGCCACCCGGCTCAGCAACAGCGACACCTGACCGCCGGCGGCGACCTTGACGTTGACCGCGTACTCGTTGGCCGCGTCGACCCGCCGGCCGACCACGTACATCGACACCGGACCACCCACCGGCGCCGCACTCAGCGCCAGCTTCGCCCGCACGTCGGCGTCGGTCACCGACACGTCACCCAGGTAGGCACCGGTGTTGTTGCCCGCCCCCGGCAGACCCAGCACCGCCGTCCCCGGCGTCACCGACAACCGCGACGCGCCCACCGAGGCCGTCCACGCCCCACCCACGTCGGCGGTGCCCAGCCCACCGGACACCGTCCGCCCGAACGCGTCGGCGGCGACGACACCGGTCGGCGGGGCCGTGACGGTGACCTGCCGCGTCGTGGACGCCGTCGCGCCGTCGTCGTCGGTCACCGTCAGCCGCACCGTGTAGGTGCCGGCCTGGGCGTACGTGTGCTGGGCGGTGGCACCCGAACCGGCCGGGGTCCCGTCGCCCCAGGCCCACTCGTAGGAGGCCACCGTGCCGTCGGTGTCGGCCGAGCCGCGGCCGTCGAGCAGCACCGCCAGCCCCGACGCGGTCGCCGTGAACGCGGCCGACGGCGGCTGGTTCGGCGGCGGGGCGGTCACCGTGACGGTCTGCTGCGCGGTGGACGAGGCACCGTCGTCGTCGGTCACGGTCAGCCGCACCGTGTACGAGCCGGCGGCGGTGTAGGTGTGCCGGGCGGTCGCGCCGGTGGCCGTGCTGCCGTCACCGAACGACCACGCGTAGCCGGTGACGGTCCCGTCGCCGTCACCGGAGCCGGCCGCGTCGAAGGACGCGTCCAGGTGGGTCACCGCGGAGGTGAACGCCGCCAGCGGCGCCCGGTTGAACGTCCCCGACGTCCCGGCGGCGACGTGCGCGGCGACCTGGGCCGCGCTGAGCACGGTCGGGTAGACCGCGACCTCGTCGATGCTGCCGTTGAACGAGGCCAGCCCGGACCACGACTTGTCCGCGCCGATCCGCCAGTTGCCGGTGGACACCTGCCCGGTCGTCGTGTCGGTGCGCGACCCGACCAGGGTCCCGTCGACGTAGAGGGCCATGCCCTGCTTGCCCATCGAGGCGGCAACGTGGTGCCAGGCGCCGTCGTTGTAGGCGGTGGCGGTCTGCACGATCCGCTTGGCGCCGGAGTAGACGCCGAAGGAGACCCGGCCGGCGCTGTCGAGGTAGACGAGCCGATCGTAGTACCGACCGGTGCCCGTGCCGACGGCGTCGGTGAAGCCGACGATGCGCCCGCCGGTGGCCGACGTCGTCCTGAACCACGCCTCGACGGTGAAGGTCTGCGGCGCGGCGATCTTCGCCGGGGTCCCCGCGTAGGCCGTCGTCGTGCTGCCGTCGAGCGTCACGGCCCCGTCGGCGTCCCCGGAGAGCGCGCCCGTCGCCTCGCGGGTGACCCCGGTCCCGAGGGTGAGGTCGGTGCGCGCGGCCAGGTCGAAGGCCGTGCTGCCGGTCCGCTCACCGAGCGACCAGTGGCCGGCCGCGCCGTCGGCGCGGACCGCGTCGGCGTACGGCCGCGCCGGTGCGCCGGCGGCGACGGTGACCGGCGTCCACGGCGACCGCGCCACGTTCCCCATGGGGTCGGTGGCCGTCACCTGGTACTCGTGGGTGCCGGCGGACAACCCGGTGTCGCCGATGGACATGGCCGGCTCGTTCCACCACGTCGACGGCTGGGTGGTCTCGTGGATCGGCACGGGGTTGCGGTCCCGGTAGACCCGGTAGGTCAGGTACTGGTTGTCCTGGTCGTTGGTGGCCTGCCAGGCCACCCGCAGCGCGCCGTCGGCCAGGGCCGTGAACGTCGGGGCGAGCCCCGCGTCGTCGGGCCCCACGTCGTTCGGCGCCAGCTTCGGGACGGCGTAGCGCACCAGGCCCTGCTGCCCGACGCCGTTGACGCGGGGGAACTCGCCTCCGTAGACGACGTAGGAGCTGTTGCCCGTGACGCTCCAGCCGGCCTGGAACTGCCCGGTGTAGGTGCCCGGGGTCATCGTCGGGAACCACGGCAGCAGCGGCAGGGCCGGCTTGCCCGCGAAGTTCTTGTTTCGGAAGGTGTTCGTGGCGACCGTGCCGGAGACGGCGGTGCTGAACGCCGTGGCGAACTTGAAGACCTGCGGGTTCTGCTCGGGGTAGCCGCCCACGTACGAGCAGTTGTGCATGTGGGAGGCGATGTAGAGCGCGCCGCCGGTGGCGAAGCTCGAGTAGTTGTCGCCCCGGCAGTAGGCCACCGAGACCAGGGCCCCGCCGGCCGCGGTCGCGGCGAAGGTGCCCTCGAGGTTGCCCGGGCCGCCGAAGTCGTAGCCGCTGCCGTAGACCGTCGTCCCGTCGGTGGACAGGTTCCAGATGGCGGAGTTGATCCCCTGGTTGGTGACCAGCTTGTTGACCGCGAAGGTCCGCGTGGCGCCGGTGGTCGCGTGCAGCGCGCCGACCCCGGGGGCCGCGACGCCGTTGAGGGTGGCGAACCGGCCCGCGGCGACGACCTGGGTGCCGCCGTTGGTCACGACCAGCGACAGGACCGTGTCGCTGCCGTCGGTGGCGGCGGCGCCCGGCCGCGGCGCCCACGACTGCAGCGCGCCGTTGCTGGCCGACACCGCCGCCAGCCGGGTCCGGCTCACCGAGCCGACGGCGGAGAAGCTGCCGCCGAGGTACACCGTGGTGTTGGTCGCGGCCAGGGCGCGCACCTGCTTGTTGACGCTGGGCTTGAAGGTGGTGACCAGCGCACCGGTGGCGGTGTCGTAGGCGGCGATGCGGTTGCGCGTCTGGCCGTTGGCCTTGGTGAAGTCGCCGCCGACGTAGATGCGCTTGCCGTCCGGCGACGCCGTGACCACCATCGCCTGCCCGTTGAGGTCCGGGACGAACGAGGTGACCAGCTCGCCGGTGCGGATGTCGTAGGCCAGCAGGTTGTTGCGCACGACCTCCTGCGTGCCGGCCGGGGCCCCGGCCGGGCGGGCCCGGGTGAACTTGCCGGCGGCGTACACCCGGTTGCCGACGACGACCTGCGACCAGACCACCCCGTCGATCTGCACGGTCGGCAGCGCGTCGGCCGACACCGTGGTCGGCGTGGCGGCCGAGGGCGTGGGTGGCGCGGTGTCCGCGGCAGCCGGCGCCGGCGACAGCAGCCCGAGAGAACCTCCGACGAGCGCTCCGGCGAGCAGCCCCGACAGGGCCCTCCTGGACGCTCCTGACGACCACCTGCGCATGACCCGCCCCCCGTGTGTGTTGCCCTGCGGACCCGTCCGGCGTGGACGGATCGACGAACACTAAGCGTGACGAAGATCGGGTCACCAGTGGGCGTCACCCCGCACGATCCGGTGATTCACCTGGGGCTGACACGCCCACACAGGTCCGTTCATCACCCTGGGTGATCGGCATCGGTAGCCCGTCCGGGGTCACCGTGAGGGCGGGTCACCCCTCCTCCCCCGGACGCGCGGGAGCCCCCGCCGGGACCGCGCAGTGCGGTCCCG
>NZ_JBJGYS010000059.1:0-5421 GCF_054050115.1 Geodermatophilus sp. SYSU D00708
CCCCCCCCCCCCCCCCCCCCCCCCCCCCCCCCCCCCCCCCCCCCCCCCCCCCCCCCCCCCCCCCCCCCCCCCCCCCCCCCCCCCCCCCCCCCCCCCCCCCCCCACGTCCGGGTCGCGGACGGCGAGCTGCCGGGTGAGCCGGGTCAGCCGGGTGGAGAAGACGAACGCCTCCGCCCGCGCCCCGGCCACCGCGCCCTGCAGCAGCGAGAGGTAGACGCGGGTGTAGGGCTCCATCGACCCCGAGACGTCGCACAGCAGCACCAGCCGCCGCGGCTGCGTCCGGCGGGTGGCGTGCACCAGCCGCACCGGGTCGCCGCCGGCGCGCTGGGCGGCCCGCACGGTCCGCCGCAGGTCCAGCCGGTCGGCGCGGTGGCGGGTCGGCCGGGTGCGCCGGCTGCGCCGCTCGGGCGTGCTGAGCACCAGCCGCCGGACCAGGTCGCGGACCCCCGCCAGCTCGTCGGGGGTGAGGTCGGCGAAGGAGGTGTGCCGCAGCCGCTCCTCGGGCGAGGCGGTCGCCAGGACGACGTCCCGCTCGCCGCCCGCGCCGTCCCCCGGGAGCGAGATGCCGGAGCCCGACGGTGCATCGACCGGTGGCCGGGAGTCGGGCGGGGCCGGGCGCACCCGCGGCTCGGACCCCACCGGCGGCGGCGCGGTCGGGTCCCCGCGGCTGTCGGCGGGGTCGAGGCGGCCGTCGAAGACGGCGGAGAACACCGCGTCGAACAGCGGCAGCTGGGCGCGGTCGGTGACCAGCGCGACCCGGCAGGTCCAGTACAGCGCGGCGCGGTCGACCGGCGGCACCAGCTGCAGGGCCCGCGCCAGTCCCGCGGCCCGCTCCGGCGTGGTGGGCAGCCCGGCGCGGTGCAACGCGGTGGTCAGCCCGACAGCGAGCGGGCCGGGCGCGACCGGCGGCGGGTCAGGCACCGGCCAGCCAGGCCGCGCCCCGGCGGCGGGCCACCTCCTGGTCGTCGCGGTTCTTGAGCACCGACCCCCACGTCGCCTCCACCGCGGGCGGGTCGAGGCGGTCGACCCCCAGCACGTCGAGGGCGGCGACCCAGTCGACGACCTCGGCGATGCCGGGCGGCTTGGCGAGGTCCAGCGACCGCAGCCGGCCCACCGCCGCCGCGGCGGCGACCGCCAGCGGCTCGCTGCTGCCCGGCACCCGCCGGCGGACGATCTCGGCGACCGTCTCCGGAGGCGGGTGGTCGATCCAGTGGTAGAGGCAGCGCCGGGTGAGCGCGTCGTGCAGGTCGCGCGTGCGGTTCGACGTCAGGACGACGACCGGCGGGTGCGCCCCCCGGATGGTGCCCAGCTCAGGCACCGTCACCGCCGCCTCGGCCAGCACCTCGAAGGTGAACGCCTCGAACTCCGCGTCGGCGCGGTCGATCTCGTCGAGCAGCAGCACCGCGGGCCGCGGCCCGGGGTGCTCGATCGCCTGCAGCAGCGGGCGCCGCAGCAGGTACTCCGGGCCGAACAGGTCGTCCTCGGCCAGCGGCGCCCCCGCCGCCTCGGCCAGCCGGATGCCGAGCAGCTGGCGGGGGTGGTTCCACTCGTAGAGCGCCTCGGCGGCGTCGATGCCCTCGAAGCACTGCAGCCGGTAGAGCGGGGTGTCCAGCACCCGGGCCAGGGCCTTGGCCGCCTCGGTCTTGCCGACGCCCGGCTCGCCCTCCAGCAGCAGCGGCTGCGGCAGCCGGACGCCGAGGAACAGGGCGGTGGCCAGGCCCGGGTCGGCCAGGTAGTCGACGCGGTCGAGCGCCGCGGTCAGCGCCGCGACGTCGGGCACCAACGCCCGGACCTCGTCCTCGGCGCCGGCCCGCGCCGCGCCGTCCGGAGGACGCAGGTCAGGCGGGTGCATACCGGGCCGGGTCGGCGAGGAAGACGGTGCGGCAGCCCTCGCCGCAGAACCAGGTCGTCGTGCCGTCGACGGTCGCGTGCGGGCTGGCGTCGACGGCGGCGACGCCCATCCCGCACACGGGGTCGACGGCGCGGGCCGGTGCCGCCGGGGTCACGGGCGGCGGCCCGCTGCGCTCGGCGGTGCGCCGCTCGGCGACCACCTGCGCCCACACGGACAGCGCGATCTCCGCCGCCGTCCGCGCTCCGATGTCCAGCCCTGCCGGGCTGCGCACCCGGGACCGCTGCTCGTCGGTCACGTCCAGCGCCGCCAGGACCGCCGCGCCGCGGATCCGGCTGGCGACCAGGCCGACGTAGGGCACGCCGAGCCGCAGCGCCGCGGTCAGCGCCGGCTCCTCGCCGCGGCCGTGCGAGGCCACGACCAGCGCGGCGTCGTCGGCCGACGGTGCGGCGTCCTCCCCCGGCACCAGCTCGACGGCGAACCCGAGCGGGCCGCCGAGGGCGGCGAGCGCCTCGGCGACCGGGCTGTCCCCGACGACCAGCACCCGCGGCGCCGGCACCCGCGGCTCGAGGAAGATCTCCACCGAGCCGCCGGACAGGCACGGGTTGGCGACGGTGACCGCGCCCTCCTCGGCGACGCCGGGCCGCGCACCGGGGACGATCCGCAGCAGCAGCGGCTCGTTGGTCGACAGCGCCATCAGCCCGTACTCGCGCACCGAGGACTCCGCGCACGTGCCGCCCACGAAGCCGTCGATGACCCCGTCGGAGCGGATGAGCGCGGTGTCACCGGCGTGCGCGCTGGCCGGCCGCTGCGCGCGCACGACGGTGGCGTGCACGAACGGCACCCGGCTGCGCACCAGCTCGGCCTCGCGCTCGGTGACGTTCATGGCTCTCCCAACGGGCGGCGGAAGGGTGCGGCCCCGCAGCAGGGGCCCGCCGCGAGTAGAAGGACCCCGTCCTCCTCCCCCCTCACAGGCTCGGGCGAGCCTCGGGACGGGGCCGGGGGCAGCGGGGTCCTCCCTCAGATGGGCGGGGTGGGCCGGCCCTGCATGGCCTCCCACACGCGGGCCGGGGTGCACGGCATGTCCACGTGCCGGACGCCGAACGGGGCCAGCGCGTCGACGACGGCGTTGACCACGGCCGGGGGCGACCCGACGGTGGCCGACTCCCCGATCCCCTTGGCGCCGATCGGGTGGTGCGGCGACGGGGTGACCGTGTAGCCGGTCGCCCAGTCCGGCACCTCCATCGCGGTCGGGATCAGGTAGTCCATGAACGACCCGCCCAGGCAGTTGCCCTGCTCGTCGAAGCCGATGAACTCCATCAGCGCCATCCCGACGCCGTCGGCCAGCCCGCCGTGGATCTGCCCCTCGACGATCATCGGGTTGATCCGGGTGCCGCAGTCGTCCACCGCGGTGAACGTGCGGACGTGCACCTTGCCGGTGCCGGGGTCGACGTCCACCACGCAGACGTAGGCGCCGAACGGGAAGGTGAGGTTGGGCGGGTCGTAGGTGACCTCGGCGTCGAGGTTGCCGTCGACGCCCTCGGGCAGCTCGACGGTGCCGTGCGCGCCGAGCGCGATCTCGGTCATCGTCTTCCCGACGCCCGGGTCGCCGGTCACGAACCAGCGCCCCTTCTCCCACTCGAGGTCCTCGGGCCGGGTCTCCAGCATCGCCGCGGCGATCGCCCGGGCCTTGTCGCGGACCTTCCGCGCCGCCAGGGCCACCGCTCCGCCGCTGACCGGCGTCGAGCGGCTGCCGTAGGTGCCCAGCCCGAACGGCGTCTGGTCGGTGTCGCCGTGCACGACCTCGATGTCCTCGGGCGGGATGCCCAGCTCCTCGGCGACGATCTGCGCGAACGTCGTCTCGTGCCCCTGCCCCTGGGTCTGCACCGACAGCCGGACGACGGCCTTGCCGGTGGGGTGCACCCGCACCTCGGCGCCGTCGGCCATGCCCAGGCCCAGGATGTCCATGTGCTTGCGGGGGCCGGCGCCCACGGTCTCGGTGAAGAAGGAGACGCCGATGCCCATGAGCTCGCCGCGCGCCCGCTTCTCGGCCTGCTCGCGGCGCAGCTCCTCGTAGCCGGCCAGCTCCAGGGCCATGCGCATGGCCGGCTCGTAGTCGCCGGAGTCGTACACCCAGCCGGTCTTGTTGGCGTACGGGAACTGCTCGGGCTTGATGAAGTTGCGCACCCGCAGCTCCACCGGGTCCATCTCCAGCTCGGCGGCGAGAATGTCGACCATCCGCTCGACCAGGTAGACCGCCTCGGTGACCCGGAACGAGCAGGCGTAGGCGACCCCGCCCGGCGCCTTGTTCGTGTAGACGCCGGTGACCGAGCAGTGCGCGGCCTGCAGGTCGTAACTGCCGGTGAAGATGGAGAAGAAGCCGGCCGGGTACTTGGTCGGCTGCGCGGTGGCGTTGAACGCCCCGTGGTCGGCCAGCACGTTCGTGCGGACGGCGAGGATCTTCCCGTCCCGCGTCGCGGCGACCTCCCCCCGCATGATGTAGTCGCGGGCGAACGAGGTGCTCATGAGGTTCTCGGAGCGGTCCTCGACCCACTTCACCGGCCGGCCGGTCACGATCGACCCGACGACGGCGAGGATGTAGCCGGGGTAGATCCCGACCTTGTTGCCGAAGCCGCCGCCGATGTCGGGCGACACGACCCGGATCTTGTGCTCGGGGATGCCGGCGACCATCGCGAACAGGGTGCGGTGCGCGTGCGGGGCCTGGCTGGTCTCGTACAGCGTCAGCTTCCCGTCGACCGGGTCGTAGTCGGCGATCGCCCCGCAGGTCTCCATCGGCGCCGGGTGCACCCGCGGGTAGACGACCTCCTGGCTGACCACGACCTCGGCCGAGGCGAACACCGCGTCCGTGGCGGCGCGGTCACCGGCCTCCCAGTCGAAGACGTGGTTGTCGGTGCGGCCTTCGAGGTCGTCGCGGATGACCGGGGCGTCGGGGTCCAGGGCGCGGCGGGCGTCGACGAGCGGCGGCAGCTCCTCGTACTCGACGTCGATCAGCTCGAGGGCGTCGCGGGCGGAGTAGCGGTCCTCGGCGACGACGAAGGCGACCTCCTGCCCCTGGAACCGCACCTTGTCGGTGGCCAGCACCGCCTGGACGTCGGAGGACAGCGTCGGCGCCCAGGCCAGGTTCATCCCCTCGAGGTCGCGGCCGGTGACCACCGCGTGCACCTTGGGGTGGGCCAGCGCCTCGGTGGTGTCGATGGAGACGACCCGGGCGTGCGCCAGCGGCGAGCGCAGGATCGCGCCGTGCAGCATCCCCGGCAGCACGATGTCGTCGAGGTAGCGGCCGCGGCCGCGGATGAAGCGCGGGTCCTCCTTGCGCTGCACCCGGCCGTAGCCGATGGGCCGGTCGGCCGCGGTCATCGCCGGGTTCGGCTCGCGCTCCTGCGGCAGCGAGGATCGCTCCTGGATGGTGGTCATGCCGGGACCTCCTCGCCGCGCTGCGTGGGGGGGGGGGGGGGGGGGGGGGGGGCCCGCGGGGGGGGGGGGGGGGGGGGGGGGGGGGCGGGGGGGGGGGGGGGGGGGGGGGGGGGGGGGGGGGGGGGGGGGGGGGGGGG
>NZ_JBJGYS010000060.1:0-5153 GCF_054050115.1 Geodermatophilus sp. SYSU D00708
GTGTCAAGGGGGTCGTGATAGGTGTGTGGTCAAGCCCTCGGCCTGTTAGTACCGGTCAGCTGCACGCCTTGCGGCGCTTCCACCTCCGGCCTATCAACCCGCTGGTCTGGGCGGGGGCCTTACCCGGTTGTTCCGGTGAGAGACCTCATCTTGAAGCGAGCTTCCCGCTTAGATGCTTTCAGCGGTTATCCCTGCCGAACGTAGCCAACCAGCCGTGCACCTGGCGGTACAACTGGCACACCAGAGGTTCGTCCGTCCCGGTCCTCTCGTACTAGGGACAGCTCTTCGCAAGTCTCTTACGCGCACGGCGGATAGGGACCGAACTGTCTCACGACGTTCTAAACCCAGCTCGCGTACCGCTTTAATGGGCGAACAGCCCAACCCTTGGGACCTACTCCAGCCCCAGGATGCGACGAGCCGACATCGAGGTGCCAAACCATCCCGTCGATATGGACTCTTGGGGAAGATCAGCCTGTTATCCCCGGGGTACCTTTTATCCGTTGAGCGACACCGCTTCCACATGCCGGTGCCGGGTCACTAGTCCCAGCTTTCGCTCCTGCTCGACCCGTCGGTCTCACAGTCAAGCTCCCTTGTGCACTTGCACTCGACACCTGATTGCCAACCAGGCTGAGGGAACCTTTGGGCGCCTCCGTTACATTTTGGGAGGCAACCGCCCCAGTTAAACTACCCACCTGACACTGTTCCTGATCCGGATCACGGACCGAGGTTAGACATCCAATTCGACCAGAGTGGTATTTCAACGGCGACTCCACGAACACTGGCGTGCCCGCTTCACAGTCTCCCACCTATCCTACACAAGCCGAACCGAACACCAATATCAAGCTGTAGTGAAGGTCCCGGGGTCTTTCCGTCCTGCCGCGCGTAACGAGCATCTTTACTCGTAGTGCAATTTCGCCGAGCCTGTGGTTGAGACAGCTGAGAAGTCGTTACGCCATTCGTGCAGGTCGGAACTTACCCGACAAGGAATTTCGCTACCTTAGGATGGTTATAGTTACCACCGCCGTTTACTGGCGCTTGAGTTCTGAGCTTCGCCCCGAAGAGCTAACCCGTCCCCTTAACGTTCCAGCACCGGGCAGGCGTCAGTCCGTATACATCGTCTTACGACTTCGCACGGACCTGTGTTTTTAGTAAACAGTCGCTTCTCACTGGTCTCTGCGGCCGGCCGCCGCTGCCCCGCGCAAGGCGGATGACGGTAACCGGCCCCCCTTCTCCCGAAGTTACGGGGGCATTTTGCCGAGTTCCTTAACCACAGTTCGCTCGATCGCCTCGGTATTCTCTACCTGACCACCTGAGTTGGTTTGGGGTACGGGCCGCTCGGAACTCGCTAGAGGCTTTTCTCGGCAGCATAGGATCATCCCATTCGCCTCAATCGGCTATGCGTCAGGCCTCACCCTCGTGCGCCACGGATTTGCCTATGGCGCGGGCCACACCCTTGCACCGGTACTACCACTCACCGGTGGGACTACCTTCCTGCGTCACCCCATCGCTTGCCTACTACCAGTCCGGATCCCGCGCTACTCCCCACCTGCCGCACAAGTGCGCCAGGCGGGTTTGGGGCGGTTAGCATCGCTGGGTTCGGCATGGGCGTTCCTTCGCGGGTACGGGAATATCAACCCGTTGTCCATCGACTACGCCTGTCGGCCTCGCCTTAGGTCCCGACTCACCCTGGGCGGATTAGCCTGGCCCAGGAACCCTTGGTCTTCCGGCGGGGGAGGTTCTCACTCCCCTCTCGCTACTCATGCCTGCATTCTCACTCGCGTGGCGTCCACGGCTGGATTGCTCCGCCGCTTCCCTCGCCACGCGACGCTCCCCTACCCATCCCAGCCCCTGGCCGGCCACCTCGAGGGCGACCGACGGGGTGTTGCTGGAATGCCACGGCTTCGGCGGTGTGCTTGAGCCCCGCTACATTGTCGGCGCGGAACCACTTGACCAGTGAGCTATTACGCACTCTTTCAAGGGTGGCTGCTTCTAAGCCAACCTCCTGGTTGTCTCTGCGATCCCACATCCTTTTCCACTTAGCACACGCTTGGGGGCCTTAGCCGATGATCTGGGCTGTTTCCCTCTCGACTACGAACCTTATCGCCCGCAGTCTCACTGCCGCGCTCTCACTTACCGGCATTCGGAGTTTGGTTGACGTCAGTAACCTTGTGGGGCCCATCGGCCATCCAGTGCTCTACCTCCGGCAAGAAACACGCGACGCTGCACCTAAATGCATTTCGGGGAGAACCAGCTATCACCGAGTTTGATTGGCCTTTCACCCCTACCCACAGCTCATCCCCCAGGTTTTCAACCCTGGTGGGTTCGGTCCTCCACGCGGTCTTACCCGCGCTTCAACCTGGCCATGGGTAGATCACTCGGCTTCGGGTCTAGAGCACGCGACTGGATGGCGCCCTGTTCGGACTCGCTTTCGCTACGGCTGCCCCTCACGGGTTAACCTCGCCACGTACCGCTAACTCGCAGGCTCATTCTTCAAAAGGCACGCAATCACCGCCGCACACGAGGTGCGATTCACGGCTCTCACGGCTTGTAGGCACACGGTTTCAGGTACTATTTCACTCCCCTCCCGGGGTACTTTTCACCTTTCCCTCACGGTACTTGTCCGCTATCGGTCACCAGGGAGTATTCAGGCTTAGCGGGTGGTCCCGCCGGATTCACACCGAATTTCACGGGCTCGGTGCTACTTGGGAGCAAGCTCGGGAGGATCCGCGTTTTCGTGTACGGGGCTGTCACCCTCTACGGCGACCCCTTCCAGAGGCCTTCCACTAACGACAGATCTTTATCACTCCCCGCACGTCCGGCAGCACGTGCAGAACTGTCCCACGACCCCGCCTCCACAACCCCTGCCGGGTATCACATGGAAACGGTTTAGCCTTCTCCGCTTTCGCTCGCCACTACTCACGGAATCACGGTTGTTTTCTCTTCCTGTGGGTACTGAGATGTTTCACTTCCCCACGTTCCCTCCGCACGCCCTATGTGTTCAGGCGCGGGTCACACCACATGACTGGTGCGGGGTTTCCCCATTCGGACATCCTCGGATCAACGCTCGGTTGGCAGCTCCCCGAGGCTTATCGCAGCCTCCTACGTCCTTCATCGGCTCCTGGTGCCCAGGCATCCACCGTGTGCCCTTAACAACTTGGCCACACAACTACACGATCCACTTGCCACCGGATCGCGCCCTACAAACAAACAAAGAAGATGCTCGCGTCCACTGTGCAGTTCTCAACGTCCCACCGGCGACACCCTCCCCCACCGCCCCGCCGAACCCCACGCGAAGCGCGGGTGGTACGAGAACCGGGAAGGCCCCGACAAGGAAACCCACCCCCCACACCCATCCGGGCGCCGGGGGTCCGCTCCCTCAGGACCCAACAGCGTGCCTACGACCCGCCCCCGCGCACCGCTCCGTTCCCCGCCCCCACACTGGGGGGCCGTACTAGGAGCAGCACCACGGCTGCCGGCCGAACTGGTCAGCGTTCCACCCTCGAGCACCACCCCGAACACCCGCGGCCACCCGGAGATGGGCGACCGTCCACGGTCCGAGCGCGGCTTCTGGGCCGACCAGACACGTCTGGCCGGCCAGTGCTCCTTAGAAAGGAGGTGATCCAGCCGCACCTTCCGGTACGGCTACCTTGTTACGACTTCGTCCCAATCGCCGATCCCGCCTTCGACGGCTCCCTCCCACAAGGGGTTGGGCCACCGGCTTCGGGCGTTACCGACTTTCGTGACGTGACGGGCGGTGTGTACAAGGCCCGGGAACGTATTCACCGCAGCGTTGCTGATCTGCGATTACTAGCGACTCCAACTTCATGGGGTCGAGTTGCAGACCCCAATCCGAACTGAGACCGGCTTTTTGGGATTCGCTCCACCTCGCGGTATCGCAGCCCTTTGTACCGGCCATTGTAGCATGTTTGCAGCCCTAGACATAAGGGGCATGATGATTTGACGTCATCCCCACCTTCCTCCGAGTTGACCCCGGCAGTCTCCCATGAGTCCCCGCCATTACGCGCTGGCAACATGGAACGAGGGTTGCGCTCGTTGCGGGACTTAACCCAACATCTCACGACACGAGCTGACGACAACCATGCACCACCTGTGCACGGCCCTTACGGACCCCGCATCTCTGCGAGATTTCCGTGCATGTCAAGCCTAGGTAAGGTTCTTCGCGTTGCATCGAATTAAGCAACATGCTCCGCCGCTTGTGCGGGCCCCCGTCAATTCCTTTGAGTTTTAGCCTTGCGGCCGTACTCCCCAGGCGGGGCGCTTAATGCGTTAGCTGCGGCACGGAGACCGTGGAATGGCCCCCACACCTAGCGCCCAACGTTTACGGCGTGGACTACCAGGGTATCTAATCCTGTTCGCTCCCCACGCTTTCGCTCCTCAGCGTCAGTTGTTGCCCAGAGACCCGCCTTCGCCACCGGTGTTCCTCCTGATATCTGCGCATTTCACCGCTACACCAGGAATTCCAGTCTCCCCTGCAACACTCAAGTCTGCCCGTATCGACTGCAGGCCTGGAGTTGAGCTCCAGGTTTTCACAGCCGACGCGACAAACCGCCTACGAGCTCTTTACGCCCAATAATTCCGGACAACGCTTGCACCCTACGTATTACCGCGGCTGCTGGCACGTAGTTGGCCGGTGCTTCTTCTGCTCCTACCGTCACTTGCGCTTCGTCGGAGCTGAAAGAGGTTTACAACCCGAAGGCCGTCATCCCCCACGCGGCGTCGCTGCGTCAGGCTTTCGCCCATTGCGCAATATTCCCCACTGCTGCCTCCCGTAGGAGTCTGGGCCGTGTCTCAGTCCCAGTGTGGCCGGTCACCCTCTCAGGCCGGCTACCCGTCGTCGCCTTGGTAGGCCACTACCCCACCAACAAGCTGATAGGCCGCGGGCCCATCCCCAGCCGGAAACCCTTTCCACCACCAGACCATGCGGTCAGCGGTCACATCCGGTATTAGCCCCAATTTCTTGGAGTTATCCCAGAGCCGGGGGCAGGTTGCCCACGTGTTACTCACCCGTTCGCCACTGATCCCCTCCCGAAGAAGGTTCACCGTTCGACTTGCATGTGTTAAGCACGCCGCCAGCGTTCGTCCTGAGCCAGGATCAAACTCTCCGTAGATGAATTTGCATCCGGGCGAGAACC
>NZ_JBJGYS010000061.1:0-3464 GCF_054050115.1 Geodermatophilus sp. SYSU D00708
CCCCCCCCCCCCCCCCCCCCCCCCGCCCCCCCCCCCCCCCCCCCCCCCCCCCCCCCCCCCCCCCCCCCCCCCCCCCCCCCCCCCCCCCCCCCCCCCCCCCCCCCCGCCGGCCCCCCCCCCCCCCCCCCCCCCCCCCCCCCCCCCCCCCCCCCCCCCCCCCCCCCCCCCCCCTCTCCGCGGGATCAGCGACGCGGTTGAGGGACCCGGGGCCCGCGCAGGGACCGGAACGCGCCACGGACCTCGGCCGCGAAGACGTCGGGCACCTCCCATGCCGGGAAGTGGCCGCCGGCCTCGGCCTCGTGGAAGTAGACGAGGCTGGGGAAGGCGCGCCGGGCCCATGTCTCGGGGGCACGGAAGAGGTCGTCGTCCGGGAACACCGTGATGGCCACGGGGAGCCGGATCCCGTCGGTCTGCTGCGCCGCCGCGCTGATCAGGCTCTGGGCGCGGTTCTCCCAGTAGAGCCTGGCGCCGGAGGCCGCCGTGTTCGTCAGCCAGTGCAGCGAGAAGTTGTCCAGGACCTCGTCCACCGTCGGCGACTGCGCGGGGTCCCTGCCGTACGTCCACTTCCCGAACCCGCCGTGCACGAGCATCCACCCGGCGAGCCCGGCGGGGGAATCCGTCAGGGCGTAGCCGACTGCCTGCGGTCGCGCGGTCATCATCTGGTAGTAGCCCCAGCCCCCGTTCTGGAGGAATGTCCGCACGTCGTCGAACGCTGCCTGTTCCGTCTCGGAGAGTCCTCCCGGTGCGGGCTCGCCGCTGGTGATCGCCGCGGCCGCGTCGGGCGGGAACACGGCCGGCAGGTTGGTGTGGATGGCGAGCAGCCCCTCAGGCGCCTGCCGTGCCATCGCCTCGACGACGCCCGCGCCCCAGTCGCCGCCCTGCGCGGCGTAGCGCTCGTACCCCAGCCGCTGCATGAGCACGTCGAACGCCCGCGCGATGCGTTCCACGTCCCACCCGGTCTCGGTCGGTCGTGACGAGAAGCCGTAGCCGGGCAGGGAGGGGATGACGACGTCGAAGGCGTCCTCCGCCGAGCCGCCGAACGCCGTCGGGTCGGTGAGCGGACCGATGACCTTGACCTGCTCGAAGACCGACCCCGGCCACCCGTGGACGATGATCAGCGGCAGCGCGTTCTCGTGCCGGGCACGGACGTGGAAGAAGTGGACGTCGACCCCGTCGATGGTCGTCATGAACTGCGGCCAGGCGTTCAGCTGGGCCTCGCCCTTGCGCCAGTCGTACTCCGTGGCCCAGTAGCGGACCAGCTCCTGCAGGTCGTCCAACTTCGCACCCTGCGACCGGTCGGAGACGGTCTCCTTGTCGGGCCAGCGGGTTGCCGCGAGGCGCCGGCGCAGGTCGACGAGATCCTCTTCGGACACGGCCACGCTGAAGGGTCGGATGGCACTGCCGGTTTGTCGTGCGACCGCCGTCATCGCTGCTCTGCTCCTCTGTCCTGCAGGCGCAAGGGGTCGTCGTGGACCGGCGAGACGAGCGAACGGCGTACCAGCGGGACGACGTGATCAGCGCTGCCGGGACGACGGCCGCCTTGCGGGTGGGCGTGTGACGGGAGTGAGGCTCCCCCCATCCGCAGCGTCGCAGCATGAGTCATCCGTCCATCCCGCGTTCCGCGAACGCGGATCGTGCGCACCGACCTCCACGCGGAGGTCGTCGCTGCCGAGAGGTCAGTCGTCGCCGATGGTGAGGCCGCCGACCATCTCCCGGAGTGCGACCAGCGTCTGCTGCGTGGCCGTGAGCAGCGAGCCGCCCTCCGTGCGCCAAGAACGGACAGCGACGCGGAGCACCACGATGCCGGCGCCGGCCTCGAGCAGGGCCGCCGCGTCAGGGACCGTCAAGTCGCGGAGCTGCGCGAGACCGGCGGCGAGGACGCCCTCGAGGTCACGTTGCGCCATCAGTGTCCGTTGCATCAGCCGGGCGTGTCCGAGAACGATCTGGTCCCGCAGCGCGAGCAGGTCCTGCTGCGACTCCAGGAAGGCCGCGAACTGGCAGAGGATGACGGGCAGGCGGGCGGACTCCGGCAGGTGCGCGGCAGCGCTGAGCGCCGTTCGCAGTGCCGCGGAGAAGTCGTCCTGGTAGGCGAAGACGACGTCCTCCTTGGTCCCGAAGTGCCGGTAGAAGGTCGCAGGGGCCACACCGGCCTCGGCGCAGACGTCCTCGACGGTGACGTTGTCGAAGCCCCTCGTCCGGAAGAGCTCCAGCGCCGTCTGCTCCATACGGGCACGGCGCTGCTCCCAGGAGCCGGCGTACGGGCTCGTCCGAGCCATGCCGCCTCCCTCCTGTCCCCGCGGTCGTGTCGATCATGGACCGAGAGAGGAGTCTGTCACTCCAGCAGCTCGACGAATCCCCCGTTGCCCTCCTGACGTGCGCGTTCCTCCGCGAGGAGTGTGCCTGCGGGCCTCCGCGATCCGGGAGTCCCACGCGCCCCGTGTGAGCCCGACCGCGCGGCCCCGCCTGGTCCCCGAGGGGTCGACCACAGGGCCACTTGACCGATGCGACCGCCCGACCGCGGGAGCAACGTCCCGGGTCACCCGCCACGCCGTCCCCCGACGTCCGGGGGCACGTGGGCTCCGCCGAGCAGTCCGCAAGGAGATCACCATGACCGAGAGAACCCCCACAGGCCGCTCCCGGCCGACCGTCGCACTCGTCCACGGCGCCTTCGCCGACAGCGCCGGCTGGAACGACGTCGTCGCACAACTGCTCGCCGCCGATGTGCCGGTGCAGGCCGTCTCGAACCCACTGCGCGGCATCTCCCACGACGCCGCCTACGTGGCCAGCGCCCTGTCGCAGATCGCGGGACCCGTGCTGGCCGTGGGGCACTCCTACGGCGGAGCCGTCATCACCAACGCGGCGCTGCGGGCGGGCAACGTCGTCGGGTTGGTCTACGTGGCCGGCTTCGCGCCCGACGCGGGCGAGACGCTGTTGGACATCGAGACCGACTCCAAGGACAGCGTCCTGAACACGGCGCTGCTCGAACTCCGCTACCCGGTGGGTGAGGCGGACACCGGGATCGAGTTCGCGATCGACCCGGCGAAGTTCCACGACGCCTTCGCCGCCGACGTCCCGGAGCAACAGGCGCGCGTCATGGCGGCGACCCAGCGACCCATCTCGTCGCTCGGCTTCGGCGAGCCGACCGCAGCGCCGGCGTGGAGGAGCCTGCCGTCCTGGGCCGTCATCCCCACCGGCGACAAGGCGGCCGGGACCGACGTCCTCCGGGCCATGGCCCAGCGAGCCGGCGCCACCGTGGTCGAGGCGGAGGGCTCGCACGTGATCATGATCTCTCAGCCGAAGGCCGTCACCGAGGTGATCCAGCAGGCGCTCGAGGCCGTCTCGGCCTAGACGCACCCCGGCCGCGGCCGTCGTGTCCGGTTCCCGTCACGTCGGCCGCGGCCGCTCTCATAGCGGCTCTGGGCCCGGGGGCCCCGACTGGCCCCGGCTCGCCGGTGACACCCTGT
>NZ_JBJGYS010000062.1:0-2745 GCF_054050115.1 Geodermatophilus sp. SYSU D00708
TCGCTGGCTGGGCACGGCCATCCGCGACGCCTGGGGCGCCACCGGCTGGGAGGGCGGCCGGCTGGGCTACCCGACGTCGAGTCAGCGGTCCACGCCGGACGGCAAGGGCGCCTACGTGCACTTCCAGGGCGGCTCCATCTACTGGTCGAAGGCGGCCGGGGCGCACGCGGTGTTCGGTCCCGTGCGCGACGCGTGGAAGGCCACCGGCTGGGAGACCGGGCCGCTGGGGTTCCCGACGACCGACGTGGGGTCGACCGCCGGTGGTGTGGGGCAGTTCGTGCACTTCCAGGGCGGGTCGATCTACTGGACGCCGGACACGGGAGCGCAGTGGCTGGGCACGGCGATCCGGGACGCGTGGGAGGCTAGCGGCTGGGAGTACGGGCCGCTGGGGTACCCGACGTCGAGTCAGCGGGCGACGCCGGACGGGCTCGGCGCGTACGTCCACTTCCAGGGCGGGTCGATCTACTGGTCGAAGGCGACCGGGGCGCACGTGGTGCGCGGTGCGGTGCGCGACGTGTGGAAGGCGCAGCGCTGGGAGAAGGGGGAGCTGGGCTACCCGACCACCGACGTGCGCACCACGCCGGACGGGGTGGCCGAGTACGCCCACTTCCAGGGCGGGTCGATCTACGCCACCCAGGCCTTCGGCGCGCACGCGCTGTCCCTGGCGGTCCGCCAGGCGTGGGCCGACACCGGCTGGGAGAAGGGCCGGCTGGGCTATCCCACGTCGGACGCCTACCCGGTCACCGGCGGGTCGCGCACCGACTTCCAAGGCGGATACATCACTGTGCGTACTGGTGCGACCACGGGAACTGTCACCTACTCCTCCTGACAGCGCCCTCGCACCGACGCAACCGCAGTGCCACCGCACGGCACGACTCCGAAGGTGACTGACACGATGACGACCTCCTCCCTGCACGTCTGCTCCCGAGGGCTCGGCGCCCTCCTGGCCGCCTCCGCCCTCCTCCTCACGGGGTGCGGCGCGGAGAGCGCTGCCGACGCAGCGGCTCCGGACGGGAGCGCCGGAGCCACCACCGTGGCCGGCGAGCCGGAGATGGACGCCACGACGCCCGCTCCGTCCCCGGTCGGGGACGGCGCCGCGTCGCCGTCCGCCACCGCTCCGGCCGACGACCCGGTGAGCACGCCGGCCCCGCAGACGACGGAGGCACCGGCCGCTCCGGCCGCCACCGTGGCCCTGGCCTTCGCCGAGTGGGACGCGGCGTCCGGCACCGTCCAGGCCGCCGGCCAGGTCGGGTCGGTGATCGAGGACGGCGGCGAGTGCACCCTCACGCTGACCTCCGGGGCCACCACGGTCACCGCGGGCGTCGACGGGTTCGCCGACGCCACCACCACCGTCTGCAGCGGTCTGGCGATCGACGGGGACCGACTGTCGTCGGGCACCTGGACGGCGACGTTGCAGTACACGCCGCTCCGTGGCACTCCGGGGACCTCCGACCCGCTGGACGTGGTCGTCCCGTGACGGGCCGGCACCTCCGGCCCGCGCTGCTCGCCGGCCTGGTGGCGCTGTCCGCCGTCCTGGCCGTCCTCGTCCCCGTCGTCGGCAGCACCCCGTCGGCTCCCGCGCAGGCCGCGGACACCCGTCAGTTCGTCGCCGGGCACATCATCGACGACGAGCTGTTCTTCGCCGGCTCGGCGATGACCGCGGGGCAGGTGCAGACCTTCCTCGAGCAGAAGAACCCCAACTGCGTCCCGGCAGCGGACAAGACCCCGTGCCTGCAGGACTACCGGCAGAACACCTACACCCACCAGGCCGACGGGTACTGCGACGGCACCTACACCGGAGCGACGAACGAGACGGCGGCCACGATCATCGCCAAGGTCGGCCGGGCCTGCGGGATCAGCCAGAAGGTGCTCCTGGTGCTGCTGCAGAAGGAGCAGGGGCTCGTCACCGCGAGCGGGTCGGGCCTGACCCCGAGGCGGTACGCCCAGGCCACCGGGTTCGGCTGCCCGGACACCGCCGACTGCAACCCGGCCTACGCCGGCTTCTACGACCAGGTGTACAGCGCTGCCCAGCGGTTCCAGTACTACGCGGCCAACCGGACGCGGTACCAGTACCAGGCGGGCAAGACCGTCAACATCCTGTACAACCCGAACACGGCCTGCGGCTCGTCGCCGGTCTACATCCGCAACCAGGCCACCGCCGGGCTCTACATCTACACGCCCTACCAGCCCAACGCCGCGGCGCTCGCGGCGGGCTCCGGGACCGGCGACTCGTGCTCGGCCTACGGCAACCGCAACTTCTGGCTGCGCTACACCGACTGGTTCGGCTCGACCCACATCGGCAGCCGGATCGTCGCCGACGAGTACGCGCGGCGCGGCGGCGCCGGGGGAGCGCTCGGTGCCCCGACCAGTGACGTCACGTGTGGGCTGGCGGGTGGAGGGTGCTTCCAGCACTACGCGAAGGGCTCCCTGTACTACTCGCCCGCGACGGGCGTGCACGCCGTGAGCGGCGCCGTCTACGACGAGTGGGCGGCGACCGGCTGGGAGTGGGGGCCGCTGGGCTACCCCGTGTCCGAGATCGGCACCACCCCCGACGGCAAGGCCCGGTACGCGCACTTCGAGCACGGCTCGGTCTACTCGGCCCAGGGCCTGGGGACGCACTGGCTGGGTGCGGCGATCCGGGATGCGTGGGGCGTGGCCGGCTGGGAGGGCGGCCGGCTGGGCTACCCGACGTCCGACCAGCGGTCCACGCCGGACGGCAAGGGCGCGTACGTGCACTTCCAGGGC
>NZ_JBJGYS010000063.1:0-1166 GCF_054050115.1 Geodermatophilus sp. SYSU D00708
CTGCCCACGGTGCTGGGCAGAGCACGAGCACCCGACACCACACGCCCCGCAGCCCCGTCGCCGGCGTCCTCGTGCCGCTTCGGCCGGCCCGTCCTCGCAAGCAGCGGGACGAGAGTGACAGGTGGGACCCGGCACGTACCGAAGCGGAACCGGAACGGCTCGATCCGGGTGTGTCACGGGCTCCTCCCCCCGGGAGCGCCCTAGCTTCCGTCCGATCTCCACTGCGAGTAATCGCCTGGCATCGGACAGGAACAACGACATGAAGAAGCGCCTGGCGGCCGCGCTGGCCGCATTCGGGCTCACGGTGGGAGGCGTGGCGGTGGCCACCCCCGCTCAGGCCGCGGGCTGCACCATCACCAACTTCAGCCCCCGCTCGGTCGTCGTGGGTCTCTCTCCTGTCACGCGGACCTTCGGGGTCTCCACGACCGGGTGCACGGTGGCGAGCTGGTCGGTCGAGGAGGCCGACTGGGCCTTCTACACGTACAAGGGCGCTCCGCAGGAGACGTTCAACCCCAACTTCTACTCGAACAGCGACGCAGGTCCGAGTGATGTGATCGTCGAGGTCGACGACACCAGCTGGAACTCCCGTCAGCGGGTCTTCGTCGACGGCTTCTCCCTGCTCCGCCGCACGACGTGGCAGAGCGGCTCCTTCAACGCCAGTCCGGAGCCGGTGAGGAAGGGGAGCCCGATCACGGTCAAGGGTCGCCTGCTCGTCGTGGACTGGAACAAGGGGGCGTACGTGCCCTACGCGAGCCGCACGATCCAGGTCCAGTTCCGCACGCCGAACGGCACCTACAAGACGGTCAAGACCGTGAAGACGGACCGGAACGGGTGGGTCAACACCACCGTCACGGCCACCACCACGGGCATCTGGCGCCTGCACTACGGCGGCAACTCCACTGCCGCCGGCTCGGTGCCGGTCGGAGATTCCGTCCAGGTCCGATAGCCGGGCACACTCCGCTCTCCGCCGACGGCCGCCCAGGCCCCTTGCCGGGCGGCCGTCGTGCGGGGACAGCCTCTCGTCCGCGGTCGGGCTGGATTGCCGGTGCTCCTCTCGTATTGGGGGGGGGGGGGGGGGGGGGCCGGGTGGGGGTGCGGCGGGCCGCGGGGGGGGGGGGGGGGGGGGGGGGGGCGGGGGGGGGGGGGGGGGGGGGGGGGGGGGGGGG
>NZ_JBJGYS010000064.1:0-892 GCF_054050115.1 Geodermatophilus sp. SYSU D00708
CCGAGCCGGGCGCCGCGCAGCTGGTCCGCACCGACAGCACCGCGTCGCTGCAGGCGCCCGGTTCGGTGGGCATCACCGCCTACCGGCCCAGCAGCGCCACCGCCGCCACCGACGTCCGGGTCACCGGCTTCACCGTTCGGCCGGTCGCGTGAGCCGCGCGGCCACCCCGCGGCAGAGCGGCAGGTCCCTGCTGCTCCGCCGGGGGCTCCCGGTGCTCGTGCTGGTCCTGCTGGCCGGGCTGCTGCTGGTGCTGACCGTCGGCCGGGACGACGCTCCCGGCTCGCCGGCCGCGGCGCCGTCGGCCTCCGCCCCCGCCTCGACGACCGACGAGCCGGGGACCGACCCGGAGGCGACGCCCACGCCCACCGAGCCGGTCGCGCCGGTCACCGAGGCGGCCGCGCCGTCCCTGGTGGCCCGCGCGGGCGTGGACGAGGCAGCCAGGACGGTGGAGGCGGCCCCCGCCGCCTTCACCGCCCCGGCCGAGTGGTCCGACGGAGCGTCGGTCCGGGTGGTGGAGGCCCGCCAGCAGGTCACCGGCGGCCGTGGTCCCGGGGACCTGGCGGGCCAGCCGCAGACCCTCCTGACCCTCGAGCTGACCAACGGGACCGACGCGGCGCTGGACCTCAACGCCGTCGTCGTCCAGGCCGCCTACGGGGACGGCGCCTCCCAGGCGGCGCCGCTGTACGACCGGGAGACCGTCGACTTCGGCGGCACGCTGGAGCCGGGGGACACGGCGACGGCCGTGTACTCCTTCGCCATCCCGGACGACCAGCTGGACCGGGTCAGCCTGTCGGTGGACGTCGACGGCACTCGGTTCCCCGCCGTGTTCAGCGGGGCCGTGCCCACCCGCTGACCGGCGCGCACACGGCCGCCGCCGCGCACCCCCGTGCGC
>NZ_JBJGYS010000065.1:0-723 GCF_054050115.1 Geodermatophilus sp. SYSU D00708
CGCCGGTGTTGTTGCCCTTGCCCGGCAGCGACAGCACCGCCGTCCCCGGGGTCACCGACAGCCGGCTGGCACCGGCCGACGCCTTCCACGCACCACCCACGTCAGCGGTCCCCAGACCGGCCGAGACCGTGCGCCCGAAGGCGTCGCCGGCCAGGAGCGGCAGCTCGGCGGGGGCGCTGACCTCGACCTGACGGGTCGTCTCGCCGGTGACCCCGCTGTCGTCGGTGACGGTCAGCCGCACCGTGTACGTGCCGCCCACCGTGTAGTCGTGCGCCGCGGTCGCCCCGGTGCCGGTCGTGCCGTCACCGAACTCCCAGGCGTACGAGGCGATCGACCCGTCGGCGTCGGCCGAGGCCGAGCCGTCCACCGACACCTGCAGGCCGGCGGCCGTCGCGGTGAACGCGGCGGTCGGTGCGGCGTTCTCCGGCTCGTCCGCACCCACGGCCATCACCCGGAACCCGGTGACCCGGACGTCGGTGGCGGCGGTGGCGCTGCTGGGCCGGTAGGCGGTGATGCCCACCGAACCGGGCGCCTGCAGCGACGCGGTGCTGTCGGTGCGGACCAGCTGCGCGGCGCCCGGCTCGGCGCTGCCCTCGGCCCACACCGTGGCCTCGATCCGCGTCGTCCCCGACCCCGAGACCTGCACCCGGGCGTTGAGCGTCATGCCCTCGGTGTAGGTCAGCCCCGGCACCACGACCTCGCCCCCGGGCCAGGCCTCGGTGC
>NZ_JBJGYS010000066.1:0-715 GCF_054050115.1 Geodermatophilus sp. SYSU D00708
CGGCGTCGGCCGTCTCGGCCTCCTCCAGCCGGGCGGCTTCGGCGGCGAGGGCGTCGGCGGACTCCAGGGCGCGGTCCTTGCGGTACTCGCGGAAGGAGTGGACGACGGCGGCGGCCCAGAGGGCGTAGAGGGCGGCGTAGACGGTGTAGCGGACCGGGTCGGGGGCGTCGAGCCAGTCGCTGCGCAGCAGGGTGCGGGTGTTGGTGATGACGATGATGCCGCCGACCAGGGAGCCGAGCATGCGCGGCGGGACGTGGCGGACCAGCCAGGCGGCGATGGGGGCGGCGATCAGCCCGCCGAGGAGCAGGGCCAGCACCCAGGCGAAGTCGATGCCCTGGGAGCCCAGGGCGAGCAGGAAGCCGAGGCTGGCGGCCAGCGCGACGAGGAACTCGGAGGTGTCGATGGAGCCGATCACCTTGCGCGGTTCCATCCGGCCGCTGGCCAGCAGGGCCGGGGTGCCGACCGGGCCCCAGCCGCCGCCGCCGGTGGCGTCGACGAAGCCGGCGACCAGGCCCAGCGGGCCCAGGAACCGCTTGCGGACGGGCTTGCCCAGGTGCCGGCGGTCCACGCCGCGCAGGGTGAAGCGGATCAGCAGGTAGACGCCGAGGGCGAGCAGGATCAGCGACATGACCGGGGCGGCGACCTCGGTGGAGAGGTTGGCCAGCACGGTGGCGCCGAGGAAGGCGCCGACGGCGCCGGGGACGCCGACCTTGGC
>NZ_JBJGYS010000067.1:0-579 GCF_054050115.1 Geodermatophilus sp. SYSU D00708
GTCAACCACGGCTGGCCGGGGTCGGTCATCGAGCAGCTCAAGATCATCGACCTGCTCGTGGATCCGACGGCGCACGGCGGGAGCGCATCGGACGCCTTCCACGTCGTGGTCCCGTCGATGCCGGGCTACGGCTTCTCGGGCAAGCCGACGAGCACCGGGTGGGGTCCCGAGCGCATGGGGCGTGCCTGGGCGGAGCTGATGCAGCGCCTCGGCTACGACCGCTACGTCGCCCAGGGCGGCGACTGGGGTGCGTTCGTGGTCGACCAGATGGGGCTGCAGGCACCCGCGGGGTTGCTCGGCATCCACACCAACATGCCGGCCACCGTCCCCGCCGAGGTCAACGCGGCCGCCCTGGCCGGCGCGCCGGCGCCGTCCGGGCTCTCCGCCGAGGAGCGGCGCGCCTACGAGCAACTGGTCCGGACCTTCGGGCAGGTCGAGTACGCCCGGTACATGGCGGCACGGCCGCAGACGCTGTACGGCATCGCGGACTCACCGGTCGGCCTGGCCGCGTGGCTGCTCGACCACAACGACGCCGACGGTCAGCCGGCCGCGGCGGTGGTCGCGGCCCTGGACCGGACG
>NZ_JBJGYS010000068.1:0-567 GCF_054050115.1 Geodermatophilus sp. SYSU D00708
CTCGGCGATGCAGACGCGGGCGGCCATGCCGGCCAGCGGGTTGAAGTTGCGCGCCGACTCGTGGAACACCAGGTTGCCGTGCCGGTCGCCGACGGCGGCGCGGACCAGGCCGAAGTCGGCGGTCAGCGCGGTCTCCAGCACGTACTGGGCGCCGTCGAACTCGCGCACCTCCTTGGGCCGGCTGGTCTTGGCCACGTTGCCCGCGGCGTCGTAGAGCACCGGGATGCCGCCGTCGGCGACCATCGTGCCCACCCCGGTGGGGGTGTAGAACGCCGGGATCCCGGCGCCGCCGGCGCGCAGCCGCTCGGCCAGCGTGCCCTGCGGGGTCAGCTCGACCTCCAGCTGCCCGGACAGGTAGCGGCGGGCGACCTCCTTGGACCCGCCGACGAAGGAGGAGATCGTCTTGCGGATCCGCCCGGCGTAGAGCAGCACGCCCAGCGCGGCGTCGTCCACGCCGCAGTTGTTGCTGATCGTGGTCAGGTCCGTGGCGCCCTTGTCCAGCAGCGCGTCGATCAGCGCGTACGGGATCCCGCACAACCCGAACCCGCCCACGGCCAGCACCGCGCC
>NZ_JBJGYS010000069.1:0-537 GCF_054050115.1 Geodermatophilus sp. SYSU D00708
TGGTGGCCGAGGCGGTGGCCGGGTTGGTGCCGATGGCCAGCAGCAGGGTGGTCGAGGTGACGCCGTAGGCCATGCCCAGGCTGCCGTCCACCAACTGCGCACCCAGACCGACCAGGGCGAGCAGGACCAGGGTCCTCACCGGGAGTCCTCGCGCGCGTCGCGTCCGCCCGGGGACGCCGTCACCTCTGCCACACCAGCATGTGTACGGAGCGGCGCAGGCGGGCGGAACGCCTCAACCGGGGGGACGCCGACGCCGCAACCTGGGGGTGGACGACGAGAGGCCCCGCCCGGCGGTGTGCCGGGCGGGGCCTCTCGGTGTTCGGCGTGGCCCCGGGACGGGGTCCTTGCTCAGTCCTGCGGAGCGCTGGGCCGGCCGGCGGTCAGGTTGCGGCGCAGGTCGGCCGCGTCAGCGGCGTCGGCCGTCTCGGCCTCCTCCAGCCGGGCGGCTTCGGCGGCGAGGGCGTCGGCGGACTCCAGGGCGCGGTCCTTGCGGTACTCGCGGAAGGAGTGGACGACGGCGGCGGCCCAGAGGGCGTA